>JALHPV010000123.1 GCA_022842285.1 Kofleriaceae bacterium | reverse complement strand
GGGGGCGGCGGGGGCGGCGGGGGCGGCGGGGGCGGCGGCGCATCACCAACACCACCCTTCACGCCGTTCGGATCCGTCCCGCACTCCTCGGTGTTCGGATCGCAGTACTCGTCGGCGATGATGTCCGACCCGCCACCAGAGGCCTGCTGGATCTCCTCCGGCTTCGGCTTGTCCTCGATCTTGAAGTTGACGATGTCCTTGACGATCTTCTTCTTCGGGACGATCTGCTGGATCTTCTGCTGCGCGCCACCCGGCGGGGGCGGCGGGGGCGGCGGGGGCGGCGGCGCGACGGCGAGATCGACCGAGGTCTTCGGCTTCTCGAGCTGCTCGAGCTCCCAGATCGACTTCGCCCACATGAAGGCGAAGAGACCGACGTGGAACACGGCGACCGCCGTCAGGAGCGGCATCGCCCACTTGGGCATCTTCTGGTTCTTGGCGGCGGCGAAGCCACCGAACATGCCGCTCTTGGCGGGCGGAACGGCGACATCGCCCGCCGTCCGATACGGAGATGCCTCGGGGAGGGCCGCCGCGGCCGTGACCACGGGCGCGGCCTTCGTGACCGGCTTCGCGGGCTCCGCCTTCGGCTCGCTGACCTTGGCCTTGGCCTTGGCCACCTCGACGTCAGCCCGTGCCTCGGCCGCCTTGGCGGTCGCGACCTCCGCCTTGGTGCTCGCCGCGATCGCCGCGACCTTCTCCTGGCCATCGACCGTCGGCGTGTCGAGCTCGGGGTACGAGTGCTTCTCCCGTACAAAGGGAGTGGTCTTGTCGTCGTCTTCTTCGTTCGCCATGGGTGCTTTGTCCTTCTAGGCGAATCAGCCGCCCGCCGGCGGAGTGCTCGGCGCCGTCCCGGCGGACGACGAACCAGCTCCGCCGCCGGCGCCGGTTGGAGCCGGTGACGGTGCGGGTGCGGGTGCGGGGGTTGGGGGTTTTTCTGCGGGGGGAGTTTCGGGCGTAGCTCCGCCCGCTGCTGCTTTCGCCTTGGCGTTCAGAACGCGCGCAACGGCCATTTGGTCTTGGGCAAATGCGCGGTCGATCGCGGAGGCGATGGAGGCGCCCTGGTGGGTCGAGCGGAAGTTCAAGATGGCGCCCTGGAGGCTGAACAATTTCCCGTTGTTGGGCTCGATCGTCGAGGCCTGCTGGAGGGCGCCGATGCCCTTATCGGCCAGCTCGAGGCTCTCCTCGGCGGAGAGGGTCTTGGAATTCAGCTTGGACCACGCCACGTTACCGATGAACTGGTAGGCCGCGACCTTGGCCGTGTTCTCGGGGCTCTTGTCGGCGACCTTGGTGTACCACTCGATGGACTTGCGCCAATCGCCGGCCTTCAGGTTGATGCCGGCGAGGATGCCCATGGCGTCGACGTCATCCGGCTTCTTGGCGAGCTGCTCCTGCCAGAAGGCGATGCCCTTGTCGAACTGCTCGGAGTCGATCCACACCTGCGTCATCTGCTTGCGGGTGTCGTCGTCGTTCGGGTTCGCGGCGAGCCACTTCTGCCAGTGCTGCGCGGCGTTGTCGGCGAGCTCGGCCGACGTGAGCGAGCACAGCTCCACCTTCTGGCACTTGAAGCTCGACGGGCAGACGTTCTTCTCGTCGCACTCGTTGAAGGTCCGGTCGCCGTCCTTCACGCAGACCTGGGACGAGACCATCTTCACGTTGGGGATGCGGCTGCAGACCACGTCGCCCTGCACACCGAGGAGCACGGCGCCCTCGAGGCCGGGCTTGAAGACCTTCGAGTAGGCGAGGCCGAGGTTGTAGTGAACGATCGGCTCGTCGATCTTCTTCAGCGACGCTTCGTACTCCCCGACGGCGTCGACGAACTTCATCTCGCGGAACGCAGCGTTTCCCTTGCGGTTGCCGGTGCGGCCCTCGAGCTCGTTGCAGCCCGTGCAGATCGCGATGCTCCCAAGGAGCATGGCGATCGCGGTCGAGGCGGTGCGGGTCATGGAGGCGCGCGAATATACATATGCGGGTAGGGGGCATCAACCGGTCTCCCGCCCGCCTTCCGCTGTCACGGTGACGTCACAGGACCTCACTGCGACTGGCACGATCGTGCTTGCCTAACCCAGAAACTCGTCCTGCTACAGGATCGAGTAGTTCATGGAGAGCGCGTAGTCGGTGACGTCAGCCTCGTCGGTGACATCCGCGGTGACGGCTGCCACCTTCGACTCGATGCAGGCCTTGGTGGGCTCCGCCGCCGCACCGACCACGGCCGTCAGCTCGAAGATCGCCTTCGAGACTGTGACGTGGCCGCTCGCGATCGAGATCGTCACCTTGCCCTCCGCGCGGGGCTTTTCGCCGCGGGCTTCGGGAGGGACGTCCGCCGCACAGGCCTTGATGATGGCGCGAACCTGGTCCGAGACCGCGCGTGTGGTGGTGGCCTTGATGCGGGGACCGTTCGGGGGATGGTCGCCGCCTGCGAACTTGACGGGCGAGGGATTGCCCGAGCGGTGGTCGCGGACGAGCTTCCCGTCGGCGGTCGTGTACTCGCGATAGCCCTTGGTCTCGCCGGACCCATCCGCAGCCCCGGGGCTGCCGGCGGTGGCGGCCGGTGCGGAGGTGCGCGGCGGGGCCGGGCGAACCGGCTTGGGGGTTCCGGTCTGGGTCGCGGTGGTGGCGGGTGCGCCCGTCGTGTCGTCACCGCTTGCCCGCACCTTCCACACGAGCAAGACCGCCGCAAGCAACACCACGGCCCCCAGTCCAAGGAGGAGCGACTTCTTCCCCTGCGCCATACGTCCTCTAATGATAGCGCGCGAGAGTCGCGTGGGCCCGACCGGAAGCAGCGCCGGATCGTTCGACGGCGACGTCGCCCGTCCGGATGCGGTGGAGGGCGCCAGCCGCGTCGCGCAGGAGCAGCGCTCCGTCCGCATCGAGGCCAGCGCACGTGCCGGTGACCGCAGCGCCATCCACGGTGGCACGAGCTGGCAAATCGGGGGCCATGCGGGCGTGCCACGCATCGATCACCGTGTCGAGGCCGGCCGCGGTGTAGCGATCGAGCCAGTGCTGCAAGTGCCCGAGCAACGGCGCGAGGAGCTCGGCGCGCGCGACCGGGGCCCCCTTCACCCGCGCGAGCGTCGTCGCCGTCGTGAGCTCCGGCGGCAGCTCGCCCCCGAGGTTCATCCCGATCCCGATGACGACCGACTCGAGGCGCGCTCCCTGGCTCTGCGTCTCGACGAGCACGCCCGCGAGCTTCTTGCCGCCAACGAGGATGTCGTTGGGCCACTTCAGCTCGGCGGCGACCCCGACGTCACGCGCCGCATCACAGACCGCGATCCCGACCGCGAGGGTCATCGGCGGGACGAGGGCGATCGACAGCGGCGGCCGCACGATGACCGAGAGGTAGAGCCCGGCGCCCGGCGGCGAGGCCCACACCCTGCCCTCGCGACCGCGGCCCGCGGACTGCGTGTCGGCGATGACGATCGTGCCGTGACTCGCGCCCGCGCGGGCGAGGCGACCTGCTTCGTCGTTGGTGGAGGTACAGGAGGCAAGCTCGATCCGCTGCGCGCCGAGCCAGGTCGCCTTCATCTACGCGGTCCTCGCATCGAGGCCGATGTCGACGGCGGGCGCGGAGTGCGTGAGCGCGCCGACGGAGATGAGATCGGCACCGGCGCGGGCGTAGTCGGCGATGGTGGCGAGCGTGATGCCGCCCGAGACCTCGACGATGACGCGCTTGCTGTGCGCGCGCGCCGCAGCGACTTCCACCTGCGCGGGGGTCATGTTGTCGAGGAGGACGATCTCGGCCCCGGCGGCGAGCGCCTCGTCGAGCTCGCCGAGGTTCGTGACCTCGACCTCGATGCGGAGCGGATGCGGGGCCTTCTGCTTGGCGCTCTCGACGGCCGCGCGCACCGAGCCGCACGCCGCGATGTGGTTGTCCTTGATGAGGACGCCCGAGCCGAGGTCGAAGCGGTGGTTGCCGCAGCCGCCCGCGAGGACGGCGGCTTTCTCGAGGACGCGAAAGCCCGGGGTGGTCTTGCGCGTGTCGACGACCCGGCACGGCGTGCCCGCGACGGCATCGGCGTAGCGCTTCGAGAGCGTGGCCACGCCCGACAGCCGCTGGCAGAAGTTCAGCGCGGTGCGCTCGGCGGCGAGCACCTGCGCGGCCGGCCCGCGTGCGGTGAGGAGCAGGCCCCCGCGGTCGACGCGATCCGCGTCCTGCGCGTGGAACTCGAGCTCGATGCGAGAATCGACGAGGGAGAACACGGCCGCCGCGATATCGATCCCGAACGCGACGATCGGCTCGCGGGCGTTCATGTCGGCGGTGACGGTGCGGGTGGTCCCGAGCGTGATGGCGCTCGTGACGTCGCCTCGCCCCAGATCCTCGTCGAGCGCGAGCTCGATCAGCCGTCGGACGGCAGGGATGGTGGCTAGACCGCGAAGCGGCGTGTAAGTCCCGGCCATGGCGCGATCCATATACGCGATCAGCGCTGCGTGATCGACTCGAGAAGCTTGATCAAGATGTTCGATCCCGCATGCGTGACGGTACCGGCCAGGATCGAGGACGTCGCGGAGCGCATCCAACCGAAGAGGAGCCCGGGGAAGAAGGTCGCGAGGGCGCGTGGATCGCCGTCCTTGGGGATGTGGACGATCGCGAACGCCGCCGCCGAGAGGACGAGCGCCAACCCGACGCCACCGCCGAGGAAGCGCCGCCGGGGCGGGAACCGCTTCTCGAGGAGCCCGAGGAGAAAGCCGCGGAAGAACAGCTCCTCGGGCAGCGCGACGACGACGAGCTGCAGCGCGCAGAACTCGAGGAAGCTCGCGTCGAGGCGCGGCGGATGGAGGTTGGCGAGTCCGCCGTACTTGACGCACATCCCGCGCGGCACGAGATGCGCGAGGAGGTCGGACTTGCAGGCGACCTCGTAGAAGCCGATGTAGCCGACGACGAAGATCGGAAAGATGAGCAGGATCGCGACCGCCGCGAACTTCAACCCGCGGGCGATCGGCTCGGCGTGGAACGCGTAGTCGTCGAGATCCTCCTTGCGGAACTTCGCGACGATGACCGGCGTGTACAGGAACAGCACCGCGACGAGTGCAGCGCCGATGTTCCCGACGAGCGGCAGCGTCGTCTTGATCTGGACGAAGCCGAGGACCAGGACGGCGACGACGGCCCACGCGATCAGGGCATCGCGGCCGGCGTGCTGGGTGGTGATCGCTCCGCTGCCGCCGAGCGTCCGCTCGTCGGCGGTCACTCGCCGGTGCGGCGCGGCCGGTACGAGCCCGTCACCACGGTATCGGCAATCACCGGCACCTCGAGCTCGGCGACCAGCGTGAGGGAATCCGTGTCGAGGTCGGCCTGCGAGGCATAGCCCCAGACCTGCACGAAGGCACGGTTGCTCGCGGGCGGCGGCACGTCGAGCACGAGGAAGAGCCCGCTCGGTGACCCGTCCGGATTCTGCGAGTGGACCGTCGGCAGCGGCGTCGCGGCCGTCGAGAAGTAGAACGAGAGCTGACCGTCAGGGATCGTCGCGGTGCTCGCCGTCGTCGACACGGTGGCGATGAAGTTCGAGATCTCGCGGCCCTGGCAGTCGCGGATCGCGCCCGCCACCATGCCCGTGCCGGGCGCGCGACCTTCTTCGATGCCGATGAGCGCGGGGAGCGTGTCGGCGGTCAGCTTGGAGATGAGGCGGACCTCCTCGTCGTAGGTCTGCGTCGGCGAGGTCGCGTCGGTGAGGAACTGGTTGATGAGCAGCGTGTCGAGCGCGGTGCTCTTCGTCATCTTGAAGCCGAACACCCTCGTGCCTGACGGGATCGTGACGGTGACGTTGCCATCCGCCATCGACGTCGCCGGATTCGCGTCGCTGATCGCGATGCCCGGGAACGTGGTGACGACCGCCCCCTCGATCGGCTCACGTTCGCCACCCGCCGTGCGCTTCTGGAAGTCGACGACCTTCGCCGTCAGCGCGACGTTGGTCGTCGTGGGCACGATGTTGGTCGCCGTGCCGAGGCACCCGAGGTCGACCGGGCCGACGTCCGCGTTGTTCAGGTTCGCGCGCATGACCTCCAGCGGCTTCTCGAAGCCGGTCGTCATCGTGCGACCGTCGGGCGTCATATCCGAGTCCGCCGTCTCGTCGCCGCTCTCCGTGCCATCACCGCCGTCATCCCCGCCACAGGCGCACACCAGCGCGAGGAGTCCGCAAGTCAACCAACGAGTGCGCATAGGGGCTGGTTCTACCACGGTGTCGTGGGTAGAACCGCAGGCATGGAGATGCGCCAGATCCGCGAACTGCTCGGTGACCAGGCCTCGCTGCTCGACTACCAGAGCCCGAAGATCGCGAAGGAGCAGCTCGTGTTGCCCTCGCCGACCTACATCGACAACATCTTCTCCCAGTCCGACCGCACGCCGCGCGTGATCGGCGCCATGCAGCGCATGTTCGGCCACGGCCGGCTCGCAAACACGGGCTACATCTCGATCCTCCCCGTCGACCAGGGCATCGAGCACTCGGCGGGGGCGTCGTTCGCGCCGAACCCGATGATGTTCGACCCGGACGCGATCGTCCGCCTCGGCATCGAGGGCGGCTGCTCGGCGGTCGCGTCGACCTACGGGGTCCTCGGGATGGTCGCGCGCAAGTACGCGCACAAGATTCCCTTCATCGTGAAGATCAACCACAACGAGCTCCTCTCGTACCCGAACACGTACGACCAGACGCTCTTCGGCACGGTCCGCACCTGCTACGACATGGGCGCGGTCGGCATCGGCGCCACGGTCTACTGGGGCTCGCCCGAGTCCCGCCGGCAGCTGAAGGAGATCGCCGAGGCCTTTGCCGAGGCTCATCAGCTCGGCATGTTCACCGTCCTCTGGTGCTACGTCCGTAACAACTCCTTCAAGACGGCGCTTGGCGATCAGTCCCTGTCCGCGGACCTCTCGGGCCAGGCGAACCACCTCGGCGTCACCATCCAGGCCGACATCATCAAGCAGAAGCTGCCCGAGCTGAACGGCGGCTACAACGACCCCGCGCTCAAGGGCCTCGGCAAGACCCACAAGAAGGTCTACACGGACCTGTCGTCCGATAACCCGATCGACCTCACGCGCTACCAGCTCGCCAACTGCTACATGGGCCGCGTCGGCCTCATCAACAGCGGCGGCGCCTCGGGCGAGAACGACATGCGCGACTCGGTCATGACCGCGGTCATCAACAAGCGCGCGGGCGGCATGGGCCTGATCCTCGGGCGCAAGGCGTTCCAGAAGCCGTTCGCCGATGGCGTCGCGCTGCTCAACGCCGTGCAGGACGTCTACCTCTCGAAGGATGTTACCGTCGCGTAGCCGCTTGCAAGATCGGTCAAGAACCGGTCCTGCACCGTGAGTAGAGTGCTCGGATGTCGAGCACTCTCGCCGACCTGCTCCCGACCCTCGCGATGATCGCGGGCGATCGGGAGACGCGCCACTCGCTCGCCGCCCTCGCGCGCGGCGCCGGCCAGTCGCCATCGACCTTCCAGCGGGCCTTCTCTCGCCTGGTGGGCGAGAGCCCCAAGCAGTACACGCGCCGCCTCCAGCTCGAGAGCGCCGCGCTCGCGCTGCTCACCAGCGCCGACAGCGTCCTCGAGGTCGCCCTCGCCGCCGGCTTCGACAGCCACGAAGGCTTCACCCGTGCCTTCGCCGGTCACTTCGGCGCTCCGCCGAAGGACTTCCGCGCGCAGCACCAGCACCTCGCCACCGACCGCCGGAACGCGGACCTGATCCGTCACACCGGCCCATGCATCGGCCTGTTCCGCACTCCCCTCGATCCGCAGGAGCTCCCCGTGAACTACGACATCACCCGCCAGCCGCTTCCCGAAACCACGTTCCTCTACAAGCGCGGTCGCTGCCCCCACGCCGCCATCGCCGACACCCTCGGTCCGCTCCTCGGCACCGTCTTCGGCTTCGCGATGACCAATGGTCTCGCGCTGCGCAGCCCCCCCACCACGCTCTACGTCGAGTGGGGCCCGGGCATGGTCACGATGCATGCCGGCCT
The DNA here is from genome assembly GCA_022842285.1 of Kofleriaceae bacterium. Taxonomy (GTDB): domain Bacteria; phylum Myxococcota_A; class Polyangia; order Haliangiales; family Haliangiaceae; genus JABFXX01. The sequence goes on along the minus strand of JALHPV010000123.1, from coordinate 12,068 downwards.
CATGGTCGCGTCGGCGCCGACGATCGCCCTCCCCGACGGCATCCAGGTCGCCACGCTCCCCGCCGGCGAGGGCGCGGTGACGATCCACACCGGCTCGTACGATGGCCTGGCCGACGCCCATGCGGCGATGGACCAGTTTCTCGACGAGCAGGGGCTCGCGAAGGCCGGCGCCGCGCGCGAGGTGTACGTGACCGATCCGGGCGAGGTTCCCGATCCGGCGCAGTGGAAGACCCAGATCGTGTGGCCCGTCCGCGCCGCGACCTGATCCCGGACCGCTGGCCGCGACTCCGATCCGCCGTCCGACCCGTGGTGTGTCCGACCAGCGGACAGAGCGCGCTACTGGCGAAGTGGCCGAAGTGGCCGGACTGTCGCCGGGCGACCCGAGGCCAGTACGGCTGTCGGCGTCTGTGACAGTTCGGTCTCGGCTGTCGGCGTCGGCGTAACGGGTAGCGGCGGGGATGTTGGTGGCACCAAAGGCCGAAGCTGACGAAACCCGCCCCCACCGAGCCGGCGGCGGGCTCGGGGCTTCTCGCAGCGGCGGGCGTACACGAGACGACCTAGTGGGCGAACGCCTTCACGTGCGTCCAGGTGCAGTGACCAAACGCAGTTCTTCACACACCGTGAGCGGCGGCGGCATGGCCACCGCACCAGTGGTCGCGATACAGTCGAAGACGAATGCCGCGTCTCGGCGAGCTGTTGGTCGCGGCCAAAGTGCTCACCGTCGAGCAGGTGGAGCAGGCGTTGCGTGCGCAGGTGATGTGGGGTGGTCGGCTGGGGACCAACCTGATCGAGCTCGGCTACCTGGATCTGGATGCGCTGTCGAAGGCAGTGGCGCGGCAGCACAACCAGCCCGCCGCGCTCGCGCGCCACTTCGACAAGGCGGACCGCGAGCTACAGCGGATGCTGTCGGCGGATGTGGCCGAGCGGTACTCGTGCGTGCCGCTGGTACGGGCGGGCCAAGGGAAGCAGCTGATCGCGTTCGCGTCGATGGCGCCCCTCGATGCGAAAGGGCTGGCCATCGTCGCGGATGAGCTGGGCGTGGGGGTCGAGCAACTGTTGCCGTCGATCGCGGCGGAGCTCCGCATTCGCTATCACCTGGAGCGGGTCTACGAGATTCCGCGCGGGACGCGGTTCTTGCGATCGAAGGGGAAGTCGATCCCTCCGTTCCCGCAGTTCGAGATCGACATCGACATGGCGTCGGGCGAGATCGCGGTCGCGGAGCTGTCGATCGACAGCGAGTTGACCGCCGACAGCGGCGTCGAAGGGCAACACCGGGCCGGGGCCCAGGACGAGGTGGTGGACTTCAGCGCGGTTGCCGTGCTGGAGGACGACGAGATGTCGGTCCCGGCGGCCGCCGAGGAGCAGAATGGGCGCGAGCGGCGGCGCTACGTGCCGTCGATCGCGGAGCCGGCGAAGGAGCCGATCGAGGGTCATGCGCTGGGACGGATCGCGATCAAGAAGGTCGCGGTGAGCAAGGAGGCATCGGGACCGACGTCCCTGGCCGTGACGCCGGCGCCGGTGGCGTCCGATGCGATGTCCGCGGCGAGCCTCGGCGAGGCGACGCGCGCGATCCGGCGCGGCACGGATCGCGACAAGGTCGGGGACCTGGTGGTCGGGACGCTCGAGCGCTTCGTGCCGACGTGTCAGGCGGCGCTCTTGCTCGTCGTGCGTGGTGAGCTGGCGATCGGGTGGAAGGGGTTCTCGCGGACGGGGGCGGAGGTTCCGGAGATCGGCGTGCCGCTCAGCGAGCCCGGGCTCGTGCCGCGGGCCGTGCAGCGCGCCCAGAGCCTGCGGAGTCCCGCGTCGGACCTCACCCCCGTCGATCAGCTACTGCTCGTGTCGCTCGCGGGGCAGGCCGGGGACCTGGTGGTCGTGCCGGTGACGATCGGCGGCCAGGTCATGTGCCTCATCGCCATGGTCACGGGCCGCGACGAGCAGATCACGAGCACGGAGTCGATCGCCGCGGCGGCGGGAGCTGCGTTCGCCCGCCTGATGCGCGACGCTAGCCGCTAGCTCATGTCCAAGCCGACCGTCGCGGTCTTCCTGCCCACCGTGGTGCAGATCGGGGTGCCGTTTCGCCTCGAGCTCGAGGTGACCACCGAGGACGAAGCGAAGGTCGAGTTCATCGACGTGCGCCTGGCGAGCGTGCAGGGCTGGGCGGTGGGGTCGGGAAAGAGCCGCGTGACCGAGAAGCGGACGTTCCCCGCCCTCGAGGCTCGCGTGATGGGAGACGGCATCCTGGCCGCGGGCTCGTCGCGACGGTTCTCCGTCGAGCTGGTGCTCCCACCGGGATCGGCGCCGACGCACCGCGAAGGGCCGGCGTATGCGCACACGAATGTTCGCGTCCACGTGTCGCTACCCTGGCGCATCGACGTGCGGCACGACGTGGAGATGCGGGTGAACGTGGCGCCCCCGGCCAGCCTGATCCGGTTGCCGGGCGTGGCCGGCACGCAGGGCCACGAGGCGGGTGGTCCCCGCATCGAGCTCGCGCTGGCGTCGGTCCGGCTCGTCGCCGGCGAGGTGCTGCACGGCACGGTGGCCGTGTTTCACATGGATGACCGCGAGCCGCGCGATATCGAGCTTTCGCTCGTGCCGCAGTTCAACCTGACGAGCTCGTGGCGGGAACGCGTGCGTGATGGCGCTGGCTTCCGGACGGCGATTCGCTTGCCGGCGGGGAGCGCGGGCCACGCGGTGTCGTTCGCCATGCAGGTGCCCCAGGTCGCCCTGCCCTCGTTTCGCGCGCTGACCCAGACCGTGACCTGGCGGCTCGACGCACGCACCGGGTCGTTCTTCGGCGCCAAGGCGACAACGGCGATCGCCCTCGAGATCCTCGATCCGGTGAGCGCTCGGGATATTCCGCCCGCGCCGCCCCCGCCGCGGATCGCCGATGCGGCGAGCAGCGAGCAATTTCGTGAGGCCGCGGCCCAGCGTCCCGGCGCGCTGCTCGCGGACGAGGACCGCGCACTCACGACCGAGGTCGACGACGTCCACGTCACGATCGCCTACGCGTATCGGCAGGACGGCGATGCCTACGTGGCGACGCTCGCGTATCCGGCGCTTGGCCTCGACCTGCGCGTCGCCCCGAGCAGCGTGCTGCGCCACGTCTTCATCACTGACCTCGAGGTAGAGGTCGCCGCGTGGGATCGCTCCCACTACGCCGATGCCCGCTTCGCCGAGCAGGCCGCGCCGTTCATGAAGGCGGTCATCCCGGCGTGGCCGACGTGGCCGCAGACCACGACGGACGATCGCAAGAGCGCGCTCGTGCGCTGGAACGACACGGAGCTCGTGTTCGAGCTGCCGATCGCGCGCGTGGTCGCGGGGGAGATCGTCGCCGCCTTCGACCGCTTCGTGCGCCTCGCCAAGCAGCTCGCGCAGGCCCGCGCCCAGCTCACGCCCCCACCCGGGCTCGTGGTCGCGGCGGATGCGTGGACAGCTCTCGCCCGCGAGCTCGACGGGCACTTCTCGATCGGTGACCTCGCCGTCGCCGGGTCCATCGGGGGCCTGCCCTGCGAGGTGGTGTGGAGCCGCCAGGATGACGGAACGGACGTCTTCACGGCCGCGGTCGGCCAGAGCGAGCTCGCGGCCCCCGAGGTCGCCGCGATCGAGTTCGAGGTCGCGGTCCCCGCCCGCTTCTCGTCCGCGCCGAAGGTCCCCGACGCGGTCGCGGCGCAGCTCACCCAGTGGCCCCTCGACGTACAGAAGCTCCAGGTCGCCGGTGGCATCGCCCGGGCCCGGTTGGTCGTGCGCCGCGAGCGCTCTCCCGTGACCGTGGACGCGCGCCGAATTCGTGAGCTTCTCGAAGGGTTACGGGCCGTGATGGCGACGCTGTCGCAGACGATGGGACCCTATCGATGACCGCGCCGAGCTGGCCTGGGACGCGAGGAAATCCCCCGCGGGGATAGTCGCTTGATCTGGTCCAACACTTGGGCCAAGGTGCGCGACCGATGAGCGCCGCCGTCCCCGAAAGCGAGATTGCAGGAACGCAGCGGAAGAAGCATCGCCATGATCTCGGTCACGAGGATCACGGCCCGGTGCTCGCGGTGCGCACGACGAAGGCGATCCAGATCCTCCTCGGGATGTGGATCGCGGCCACGATGCTCCTGGTCCTGGTCGCGCTCATCGACAGCGCGACGTGATCCCCGAGGACATCATCACGCAGATCCGGGAGGCCGCGGACATCGTCCAGGTCGTGGGGCAGCACGTCCAGCTCCGCAAGGCGGGCCGCAACTGGAAGGGCCTGTGCCCGTTTCACGGCGAGAAGACGCCGAGCTTCAACGTGTCGCCCGACAAGGGCTTCTATCACTGCTTCGGCTGCCAGAAGCACGGGGACGTGTTCACGTTCGTGATGGAGCTCGAGGGCAAGAGCTTCGTCGAGGCGGCCGAGCAGCTCGCCGGTCGGTTCAACATCCAGGTCCCACGCGTCGAGGAGTCGCCCGAGCTCCGCAAGGCGCGCGGCGAGCGCGTCGCGATGCTCGAGCTCAACAAGGTCGCGACGGCGTTCTACCGCGAGGTCCTCGCCGATCCCGTGCGCGGGGAAGCGGGCCGGGCCTACCTCGCGAAGCGGGGAGTCTCCGACGAGACGGCGGCGGAGTTCCAGCTTGGCTACGCCCCGCCCGAATGGGGCGCCCTCGCGGACCACTTGCAGTCCAAGCGCGCCGACCTCGAGCTCGCGGTGAAGGTCGGCCTCATCGCGCCCCGGCCGCGCACCGGGGGCTACTACGATCGCAATCGCGACCGGCTCGTCTGCCCCGTGGTGGTGCCGGGCGGTGATGTCGTTGGCTTTTCGTCGCGGGTGATCGCGAGTCCAGGCCCCGAGGTGGTCGACCCGCCGCCGAAGTACATCAACAGCCCCGAGAGCGCGGTCTACAAGAAGAGCAAGCTCCTCTTCGGCCTCGCCCAGGCCCGCGAGGGGATCGCGGCCAAGAAGCGGGTCGTCCTCGTCGAAGGCAACTTCGACGTCATCTCGCTCCACCAGGCCGGCTTCAAGGAGGTCGTGGCCCCCCTGGGGACCGCCCTCACCCCCGAGCAGATCGGCACCCTGCGCCGGGTCGCCGAGCGCGTGGTCCTCCTTTATGACGGGGACAAGGCTGGCTACAAGGCGACCATGCACGCCCTCCTCCTCTGCATCGAGGCGGATGTCCCGGTGGCGGTCATGCGGAAGCGGACGGGCTCCCTCGACGGCCTCCTGTCCGGTGGTGACGACCCCGACAGCATGGTGGCCGCCGGCAAGGCCGCCGAGCTCGCGCTGGCCCTCGACCAGGCCCGCGATGGGGTTGAATTCATGGCCTTCGAGGTCTGGAGCAAGGCGTCGACGGCCGAGCAGAAGGCCCGCGCGCTCGACGAGGCTGCCCGTTTGGTCAGCAAATTTGCGACCCAGACCAAGCGTGATCTAATCGTTCACACGTTGGCGACGGCGCTGGAGGTCGATGTTGCGGTCGTGGCCGGCGCGGTGAATCGCGCGAACCGGGGCGAACGCTCTCAGCCATCTCCTCAGAACCGTGGACCGGCCCCCTCCCATGCCCCCGAAGACGCCCCTGGACCTGCCGCCCCCTTCCCGCTGGTCGAGATCGAGGTGCTGACCCTCCTGGTGGATCACCCCGGTTTGATCGCAACACCCGAAGCAGACAAGGCTTTTTGGCTCTTGACGGACGCCCGCCTTCGCGACATGTATTCCGCCGGTCGGGCGGGTCAGTCCATGGTGGAGCACGCCACCTCGAAGCTCCCTCCGGTCGTCGCGAAACAAGTGCTGTCCGCCAAGTACACCCAAGCGAATGCGACGGCGCAGCTCGCAAACATGATCCAAGCTCTGGAGCTCCGGAAGTCGGAGCTCGACCGTGCGGCATCGAGCAAAACTCTCTCGAAGAGCCACCATCACGGCAACAAGACCGTCGAGCGCATCCTCGCGCAGCTCGGCGTAGCCAAGCGAATCGGTGATCACGAGCAGGTCGCTCGTCTCGAAGCGGCACTCGCGTCCGCGGAACAAGGAAAGCAGGTCGATTAGTCATGGCCACCACCACGAAGACGAAGCCCGGCAAGGACAAGGACACGAAGGCAAAGCCGGTGGCGAAGAACGGTGCTGCGCCCGCGAAAGACGCGAAGGACGCGAAGAAGGATCCGAAGGCGGATCTCCTGAAGAAGGATGCGAAGCCCGCCAAGGTCGCGCCCCCGAAGGGTCCGGGCAAGGCCGGCAAGCCGGCGAAGGCCCGCGACGAGGATGACGACGGCGACGACGGCGACGGCGACGACGACGACGACTTCGCGATGCCCAAGGCCGCCAAGGCGCCGGGCAAGCCCGGTCCGGGGAAGGGCAAGACGCAGGCGATCCCGACGTTCGACGACGACGACGGTGCAGCCGAGGATCTCGGCTTCGGCGCCGGCGACGACGATGACGACTTCGCGGGCTCGAGCATGCCGAAGCCGGCCGTGCGCTCGGCGACGGCGGATGCCGACGAGGCCGCGCTCGCGGAGGAGACGCGCGCCACGAAGAAGGGCGGACGCCCGGGTCGGGGCGGCGGCGAGGGCGGCAAGGACTCGATGCGCGACAAGCTCATCGAGCTCGGCAAGCAGAAGGGCTTCGTCACGTACGACGAGGTCAACGACCACATGCCCGAGGACGTGGTCTCGACCGATCAGATCGACGGCTGGCTGTCGGTGCTCGGCGAGCACGGCATCGAGGTCGTCGACGGTGGCGCGCGTCGCCCCGAGTCGATCGTCGACCAGGCGCCGAAGGACGCGCTCGGCATCGACAAGGAGAAGGAAGAGGGCGAGGTCGACGAGGACGAGGAGTACGCCTACTCGCGTACGAGCGACCCCGTCCGCATGTACCTCCGCAAGATGGGCTCGGTCTCGCTCCTCACCCGCGAGGGCGAGGTCGAGATCGCGAAGCGCATCGAGGACGGCGAGCGCAAGATGCTCCAGGCCGTGCTCAACAGCTCCGTCGCTGTCGAGGAGCTCCTCGAGATCGGCGAGCGCCTCCGCCGCGGCAAGGTCCGCGTGAAGGACGTCGTCAAGGACATCGACGAGGACGAGGCCGAGTTCAACGAGCAGTTCTACGTCGACCGCGTCTGCAAGATCATCGACAAGGTCCGCAAGCTCCAGCGCGACACCGAGAAGCTCGAGGAGAAGCTCGGCGAGGCCGACACCGAGAGCAAGAAGAAGAAGGTCAAGGACGCGCAGAAGGAGAACCGCGCGCAGATGTTCGAGGAGCTGTCGGACCTCCGGCTCAACAAGCCGACGGTCGACCGCATCGTCCTCCAGCTGAAGAACATCATCTCCAAGCTCGACAAGACCGAGGTCGAGATCCGCGACTGCGAGCGCAAGGCCGGCATGCCGGCGAACGAGATCCGGAAGACCCTCCGCGAGATGCGCAGCTCGCCGCAGCGCGCCCGCGCCGTCGGCAAGAAGCTGATGCTGACCCTCGAGGACTTCGAGGAGATGGAGGAGCTGATCAAGCAGTCGATGCGCAAGGTGTCGATGCTCGAGGAGGAGGTGCGCTCCACCGCGCCCGAGCTCCGCTCCACCTATCAGGACCTGCGCGAAGGCGAGCGCATGGCCGACCGCGCGAAGAGCGAGCTGGTCGAAGCTAACCTCCGCCTCGTCGTCTCCATCGCGAAGAAGTACACGAACCGTGGCCTCCAGTTCCTCGACCTCATCCAGGAGGGGAACATCGGTCTCATGAAGGCCGTCGACAAGTTCGAGTACAAGCGCGGCTACAAGTTCTCGACGTACGCGACGTGGTGGATCCGTCAGGCCATCACCCGCGCGATCGCCGACCAGGCGCGCACGATTCGCATCCCGGTCCACATGATCGAGACGATCAACAAGCTCGTCCGCACGACGCGCTACCTCGTGCAGGAGCTCGGTCGCGAGCCGACGCCCGAGGAGATCGCCGAGCGCATGGAGCTGCCGCTCGACAAGGTCCGCAAGGTCCTGAAGATCGCGAAGGAGCCCATCTCGCTCGAGACCCCGATCGGCGAGGAAGAGGACAGCCACCTCGGTGACTTCATCGAGGACAAGTCCATCATCTCCCCGTCCGAGAGCGTGATCTCCGTGAACCTCGCCGACCAGACCCGCAAGGTCCTGGCGACGCTCACGCCGCGCGAGGAGAAGGTCCTCCGCATGCGCTTCGGCATCGGCGAGAAGAGCGACCACACCCTCGAGGAGGTTGGCCAGGACTTCGAGGTGACCCGCGAGCGCATCCGCCAGATCGAGGCGAAGGCGCTCCGCAAGCTGCGTCACCCGTCGCGCAGCAAGCGCCTCAAGGCGTTCGTAGAGAACTGAGACACCGAGTAAGCTAGTCGCCCGTCCGTGTGGGCTGACATCGCTTCCTACGTCTGGCACGCCTGGACGCTGGTCCTCGTGGCCGCGTTCATCGTGCTGCGCGTCGTCGTACGCAATGCGCCGGCCGTCGAGAAGGGGAACCTGCGCACCGCGGGGCTCTTCACGGTCGCGCACATCTTCACGACCGGGGTCGGGGCGATCCTGCTCGTCAGCGGGTACCACACCACGATCGCGGAGGTCGTCGGCCTCGCGTTCCTGACGCTCGCGTTCATCTCGATCATCACGACCATCACGTTCCGCGTCGCCCTGCCCCGCGTCGGCCTGTTGTTGCCGCGCATCCTCATCGATCTCATCACGGGCGCGCTCGTGATCGTGGCGTTCATCATCGTCGGGCGCCGCGCCGGCTTCTCGATCGCGGGCCTCATCACGACGTCCGCGGTGCTGACGGCCGTCATCGGCTTCTCGTTGCAGGACACCCTCGGCAACGTCATGGGCGGGCTCTCCGTCCAGATGGACAAGTCGATCATGGTCGGTGACTGGATCTCCCTCGGCCCCGGCACACCGTCGGGTCGCGTGACGGAGATCCGGTGGCGCTACACCGCGATCGAGACGCGCGACTGGAACACGATCATCATTCCCAACGGCACGCTGGTGAAGAGCCAGGTGACGATCTTCGGCCGCAAGCTCGGCGCTCCGCTGCAGACGCGTCGCACCGTCGAGTTCTACGTCGACTTCCGCACCCCGCCGACCGACATCATTCGCACCATCGAGCAGGCGCTTCGCGCGGACCCGGTGCCCCGCATGGCGACCGAGCCCGCCCCCCAGGTGCTGTTCCACGGCGTGAAGGACAGCTACGCGCTCTACATCGTTCGTTACTTCCTCACGGACCTCGCCGTCGATGATCCGCCGGACAGCGAGGTCCGCACGCGCGTCTGGTACGCCCTGCGGCGGCAGAACATCTCGCTCTCGATGCCGGCCTCCGCCGTGTTCCTCACGACGGAGAGCGACGCCCGCGACGACCGCAAGGCCGCCGAGGAGCTCGACCGCCGGCGCGCCGCCCTGAGCTCGGTCGACCTGTTCCGGTCGCTACCGCCGGCGGTGCGCGACGAGCTCGCCGGCCAGCTCGTCTACGCGCCCTTCGCGGCGGGCGAGACGGTCACGCACGAAGGCGACCGCGATGACGGCTTGTACATGCTCGTGCGGGGCGAGGCCATCGTGCGCATCGGCCCGGAGAAACGACAGGTCGCGAAGCTCGTCGCCGGCCAGTTCTTCGGCGAGATGTCGCTCATGACGGGAGAAGCGCGCACCGCCTCCGTCGTGGCGGCCACCGACCTCCTCTGCTACCGCGTCGACAAGCCGGCCTTCCAGTCGATCTTCCGCGACACGCCCTCGATCGCCGACCAGATCGCCGAGGTCCTCGTCGCCCGCCGGGCGTCGCTGTCGGCCGCGCGAGACGAAGCGGAGGACGTGAAGCGCAAGGCGAAGGACACCGCGAAGCAGGACCTCCTCGGTCGGATCCGCGGCTTCTTCGGCATCATCTCCTGACGCGCGGTCGCCCGGAGGCGGCCTCAGTTCGCGGAGCGGCGCAGGCGCTGCCACAGCGACAGGGCCGGCACGTCCTCGTCGCTCTGCGGCTCCGGCTCGCTGGCCAGCGCGTCGCCCGCGGCGAAGAACTCGGACTCGATGTCGGTCAGGTCATAATCGAACTCGTTCATATGCACTCCGCTAGAGCAATCCGGCGGCCAACCCCGAGTCGTGCGCTCGCGCCCGCTCCTCGATATGGTGGGGGGGTGCAGAGCGTCTGGGCCTGGTCCGCGCGGTCGGATCGAAGTGGGGTGGACCGCGGTGCGAGCGCGGGCACGCGGGGGACGTCTCGCTGTCCAAGGACCGCACGGCGCGGGCTGGGCCTGACCCTGGTGGCGATCGTCGCGTGCGGTGACGACGCACGCACGGACCTCGATGCGGCGCCACCGGGCGACGGCGTGCTCGTCGTCGATGCGGCGCCCGATAGCGGTGGCTGCCAGATCCCCGTCCTTCCGGACGCCCCCCTCGCGAGCGCCGCCCCGACCTGCTCCGCGGCCGGCCTGCCCGGCTCGTGTATCGACGTGGCGGAGTGCGTGGAGTCCCGCCGCCCCCATGCGGGCGCTTGCCCGGGGGGCGCCGACATCCAGTGCTGCACCCCGCGCTACGGCGCCGCGATCGCCTGTGACCCGAACGCACGCCCGCTGCCGAACGCGTGCCTCGTCGAGGAAGCGCTCGATCCCGCGTGCCCGGCCGGCATGATCCTGATCGACACGTACTGCATCGATGCCTTCGAGGCGTCACTGGCCGAGGCCTCGCCCTTTCACCCGCCCACGGGCTCGCCCCGCGCGGTCTCCGTGCGCGGCGCGGTGCCGCAAGCTCACATCTCGCAGGTGCAGGCCGCCGCCGCGTGCACCGCCGCCGGCAAGCGCCTCTGCACCGACGACGAATGGCTCCGCGCCTGCCGCGGTCCTGCCGACACGCTGTACCCCTATGGCCCCACCCGGATGCCGGGCGTGTGCAACGACGCGCGGGGGACGCACCCGGCCGTGGAGCTCTACGGCACGTCCGCGAGCTGGATCTTCTCCCACCTCGACAGCCCGTGCTTTAACCAGCTCGCCGCTGGGCTCGCTCGCACCGCGGAGCGGGCGGGATGCGTCACCGCCGAGGGAGCCTTCGACATGATGGGGAACCTCCACGAGTGGACCGCCGATCCAGCGGGTACGTTCCGCGGTGGCTTCTACGTCGATACGATGCTGAACGGCGAGGGCTGCTCGTACCGCACGACCGCCCACGACGTGAGCTACCGGGACTACTCCACCGGCTTCCGGTGCTGCGCGGCCCCCCGATGACGGACGCGCGCGGCATCATCGGCAACTACATCGTCGAGCACGAGCTCGGGCGCGGCGGCATGGGCATCGTCTACGCCGCGCGCCATCGCGTCCTCGGGCATCGCGCCGCGATCAAGGTCCTGCTCTCGGTGGCCGACGGCGACCATGCGCGCATCGAGCGCTTCTACAACGAGGCCCGCGCCGCGATGGCGATCCGGCATCCAAACGTCGTCACGATTCATGACGTCGGCCTCGACGCCCACGGACGCCCGTACATCGCCATGGAGCTGCTCGACGGCACGTCGCTCGCGCAGCATCTGACGGCCGGCCCCCTCCCCGTGCGCGTGGCTGTCGACTACGCGATCCAGATCGCGGATGCCCTCGGAGCCGCGCATGCCGCGTCGGTCATCCATCGCGATCTCAAGCCCGAGAACATCATCGTCGCGAGCGACCGCTCCCGCGTGACGCTCGTCGACTTCGGCGTCGCCAAGCTCTCCCACGCGGCCACCGTCCGCACCGCCACCGGCGCGCTCATCGGCACGCCGCTCTACATGTCGCCCGAGCAGTGCGAGGGGCTCCGCGAGCTCGATGCCCGGAGCGACCTCTACTCGCTCGGCTGCGTGCTGTTCGCGATGGTGGCCGGCCGGCCGCCGTTCGATGCGCCCAGTCCCGGCGCGCTCATCGGCATGCACCAGCACGTCGCGCCGCCCTTGCTCCGCACGCGCGTCCCCGCCTGTTCCGAGGCCCTCGAGCGCCTGGTCGCCATCCTCCTTGCCAAGCAACCGACGGAGCGCTTTCGCACCGCCGCCGCCGTGCGCGCGGCGCTCGACGCCCCCGAGGTGAAGGGGCTCGCCGGGGCGATGGGCGTCGCGGCGACGGCCGACGTGGTCCCGATGCCCGCTGCGGGGTCCCCGGCGCGACTCGCATCGACGGTCA
>JALHPV010000122.1 GCA_022842285.1 Kofleriaceae bacterium | reverse complement strand
CGCTCTTCCGATCTATGGCCTCGCCCAGGAGGCGGCCAACGCTCTTCACGCGAACCTTGGGGCACGCAGCCCCCTGTTCTGATTGGGGAATCGTATTCGTGACCACCACGTGCTGGAGGGGCGAGTCCGTGATCTTCTGGATCGCCTTGCCCGAAAACACCGCGTGGGAGGCCGTGGCGGACACGCTGGAGGCGCCCGCATTGATGATGGCCTGGGCCGCGTTGGTGAGCGTGCCGGCCGTATCGATGATGTCGTCGACGATGACGGCCTTCTTGCCGCGGACGTCACCGACGATGTTCATGATCTCGGAGACGTTCGGTGCGGGACGGCGCTTGTCGATGATGGCCAGCGACGAGCCGAGGCGCTTCGAGAACGCTCGTGCGCGCTCGACACCACCGGCATCCGGGGACACCACGACCGTGGTCTCGCCACCGAAGCCGAGCATCCGCAGCTCCTCGATGAGGACCGGCATCGCGTACAGGTGATCGAAGGGGATGTCGAAGAAGCCCTGGATCTGACCCGCGTGCAGATCCATCGCGAGGGCGCGGTCCGCCCCCGCGGCGGTGATGAGGTTCGCGACGAGCTTGCTCGTGATCGGCGTCCGGGGCTTCGCCTTGCGATCCTGCCGCGCGTATCCGAAGTACGGGATGATCGCGACGATGCTGCCAGCCGACGCTCGCTTGAGCGCGTCGATCATGATGAGCAGCTCCATCAGCGACTGGTTCGGCGGCGAGCACGTGGGCTGCACGACGAAGCAGTTCACGCCGCGGACGTTCTCGCCAATCTCGACGTAAATCTCGCCGTCCGAGAAGTGCGTGACGTCGGCGCGACCGAGGGGGATTTCGACGAACTTGCAGATCTCATCTGCAAGCGCGCGATTCGCGTTTCCGGTGAAGATCGAGAGTGACTTCAACACGTTTGCTCCGCGCCTTGCCGGGGGATGGAAAGTCCGGTGCGATCTACCATCCGCACTCGGTTCCGATCAACGTGGTACGAGGTAGGCAATGCTCGCGCCCGCGCTCGTCGACCGCCTCATCTGCCCCAAGTCCCGGCAAGCGTTGATCTACTTCCCCCGCGGCGAATCCGACGCCGATCCCGCTTCGGCGTTTCTTCTCTCGCCGGGAGCGCGTCTCAAGTACCGGATCGAGGCCGATGTGCCCGTCCTGCTCGTCGAGGAAGCGACGGCCGTCGAGGCCGCCGAGGTGGAGCGGCTCGTCGCCCGCGCGCGCGAGCTTTCGCTCGCGACCTGACCCAGGGTTCCACCGACCGTCGCGCCAGACGGCTCCGGAACGACAAAGGCCCCGGGGTTCCCCGAGGCCTCCTGCTACCGAGCTAGCCCGCGACTACGGGGTCGCCGGCGCCGGTGCCGGGGTCGGCGTCGCGGCCGACGAGATGAGCTTGAACTCCGTGCGGCGGTTCTTCGCGCGCGCGGCCGTGAGCTTGCCACCCTTGAGGCCATCGATCGGCGCGACGGGGACGCTGTCCGCGTAGCCCTTCGCGACGAGGCGGCCCTGCTCGATACCCTTCTTGACGAGGTATGCGGTGACCGACTCCGCGCGAGCCTGCGAGAGCTCGAGGTTCGTCTGGAACTTGTTCTTCTTGCTCTTCTTGATCGCCTGGTCGTCGGTGTGACCCTGGATCTCGACGCGGAGCTCCGGGAACTCCTTGAGGACCGCGACGGCCTTGTCGAGCTGGCGGTTCGACGTCGCGAGCAGGTCCGCCGAGTTCGTGCGGAAGTTGATGCCCTGGATGACGCCCGTGAACTTCTTCAGCTGCTCCGGAATCTCGTCGGGGCAGCCGTCGGAGTCCTGGAAGCCGTTCTGGGTCTCCGGCTGGTCCGGGCACTTGTCCTGCGCATCGGGGACGCCATCCGCGTCGTTGTCGGCGTCCGGGCAACCGTCGTCGTCCTGGAAGCCGTCCTTGTCCTCGGCCTCCATCGGGCAGCGATCGCTGGCGTCGAGAATGCTGTCGGCGTCGTTGTCCGTGTCGGGGCAGCCGTCGTCGTCCTGGAAGCCGTCCAGATCCTCGGCTTCGAGCGGGCAGCGATCGGCGGCGTCGGCGATGCCGTCACCATCGTTGTCGTTGTCGGGGCAGCCATCGTCGTCCTGATAGCTGTCCTTGTCCTCGGGATCGTTGGGGCAACGATCGGCGTCGGCGAGGATGCCGTCCTTGTCCGGATCCGGATCGGGCGGAGGCGCCTCGATGACCTTCTCGACCTTCTTGCGGCCGAACTCCTTGTAGATCGACAGGAGGACTTCGAAGTCCTGCGTGAAGCCGCTGCTCGGGTCCCCGTCGCCGTCGACGGAGGCCGGCGGGAACAGGATACGGCCGTCGAGGCGGAGGCCCCAGCCGTTGTCGACGCGGTACTTGGCGCCGACGCCGAAGTGCAGCGTGCCGTCCGTGTCCTCGTCGAGGGTCGTGTCCATCTTCGAGTCGACGACCTGCATGGCGCCGCCACCGAACAGAACGAACGGAATCAGCTTGTTCTCGGGGTTGCCGGCGCGGAACTGCGCGACGACGTGGGCGCGGTAGACGAGGCTCCACACATCGAAGACGGCATCGCGCGGCTCGCTCGGAATCAACCCGATCTCGCCTTCGACGCCGATGACGGAGCCGAAGAACACGCCGAGGCGAAGTCCGAAGAGCGCGGAGTTGCGGAGCGACTCGGCCGACGGGGTGTCGGCGACGCCGAGCTCGTTCTTGTCGCTGAACACGTGGATGCCGGCGGTGCCGCCGACTTCGACGCCCGCGTGGGCCTTGGTCGGGACCGCAACGCCCGCGACAAGGGCGGCCGCGCCAGCCAAAAGTGAGGGTCGTAGCAAGCGATTCATGTTCTTAAGTCCTTTCCTGAAGCCGTCGGCACTACTCGTAGTGCTGCTTGTTTATCGAGGAGTTGATGACGTTTCCAGCGCTTGCGCCAACTTCTGACGCACCGTTAGCCGCGCTGCTTGCCCTCGAAATAGGACTTATCTACTTGCAGTAGCTCAGGAATCAGGTCGCGCCGCGCGCGGACAATCTCACGTGAGGCCGTATACCGGAGGGGCAGTCTCGACGGGATCTCCAGCGGTTTCGGCAAGTACAGGGTGGCGCAGGCCGGTCCGCCTCCCGCCTTCCCGAACAGCTCGAACAACGAAATGCGATGGACGACGAGCCCGCGGCTCTGCAGCGCCTCCACGAATGTTGCCGACACACCGTCGGGCACGAGCACGCCCTCACCGACCTGCCGCGAGTTGCCCGCATACTGCTCGACGGCGTCGTCGGCGGAGATGGGCAGGATGCGGTCATCACCGAGCTCCGCCGCGACCCGCGCCGCCCCATCGCCGTAGAGGCCCCCGGCGTAGTGAGCGAGGACCGGCGGACCGCTCGTGGGGCGCGCGCCGAAGTGGACCGTATCGCCGTGGAAGTGCGGATAGACGAGCTCGGCGTAGATCCGAGCGGCCTCGGGGACGCCGGCGTGATCGGCCGCAAACGCCGCGCCCTCGCGCGAGCTGCGCGATGACTTGGCCGTCGTCCCCGCGTCGTAGTGCCCGGCGACGGCGTACGTCAGCACCACGCGCTCGCCGACGGCCGCGACGTCTGCCATGCCCTCCCACCGGTGCGGATTCTCGGTGATGGTGAGCGGCAGGTCGGTCGCGGTCGCGACCTCACCGAGCAGGGAACGGTAGTAGCTCGCCTCGCTGCGCCGATGCTCGAGCATGTGCGGCATCACCGCGCGCACTCCGCGGTCGTCCACCGTGACCCACGGACCATTCGCAGCGAACACGCGGCCGGTCTCGATCGTCGCCAGGTTCCCGAGCACCTCACGCGAGCCCATCGGCCGGATATCGCCTCCGCCATCGACCGCGAGGGCGGCGTGACCGAGGAACGGGGCGTCGGCCGCTTCGAGCTGGTAGAGCGCATCACCACCGCAGCGCTCGATCGCGTCGAGGATCGACAGCCACTCGTCGAACGCCCGGCGCGGGGAGTACGTGAGGTGCGTGACCTCGCTCTTGTAGTTCGCGCCCGCCTTGTTGACCGTCGCGGGGACGGGCGGGCGGACGATCAGGACCCGGCCATGGACGTCCGATAACACCCGCGCAGACTACTGCGTGACCTTGCGGGCGGCATGGCGCTCCGCCATCGCGCACACCGCGTCGATCCACGGCTGTGTCGCATTCAGCGACGGGACGAGCGTGAGCTCCTCGCCGCCGGCGGCCTTGAATTGCTCCCTGGCGCGCATCCCGATCTCCTCGATGGTCTCGAGGCAGTCGGCGACGAACGCGGGGCAGACCACCGCGAGGCGCTTCACGCCCTTCTTCGCCAGCTCGTCGAGCACTTCGTCGGTGAAGGGCTGGATCCACGGCGTGCGGCCGAGGCGCGACTGAAAGCACACGGTGTGCTGCTCGGGGGTGAGCCCGAGGCGGCTCGCCAGGGCGCGCGTGGTCGCGTAGCACTGCGCCCGGTAGCAGTTGCGGTTCTTCAGGGTGTCGCAGCACGAGGGGGACGCGAAGCAATGCGAGCCGGTCGTGTCGGTCTTCACGACCTGACGGACGGGGAGCCCGTGATACGAGAACAGCACGTGGTCCGGCTTCGCGGCGGCGAGAGCGGGCTTCGCGACAGCCGTAAACGCATCGAGGAACCCGGGGTCGTCGAAGAACGGGGGCACGAAGTCGAGGGCCGGGACCGTCCAGTTCGCGGCGGCGAGCTCCATCACCCGGACAATGGCGGTGCCGGTGGAGGAGGTCGCGTACTGCGGGAAGAGCGGGAGCACGACGACGCGATCGACGCCCGCCTTCTCGAGCGCCGCGAGGCCCGCCGCAATGGAGGGATTGCCGTAGCGCATGACGAGCTCGACCCGCCACGCGTCTCCGAGCTTGGCCGAGACACCCGCCGCCAGATCCTGCGAGTGATAGAGCAGGGGCGAGCCGCGCTTCTCATCCCAGATGGAGCGATACGCGTGAGCGCTCTTGGCCGGCCGCGTCGGGAGAATGATGAGGTTGAGAAGGAGGGCACGGCCGACCGGGTTGATGTCGATGACTCGAGGGTCACCGAGGAACTCGCGCAGGTAGCGGCGGACGGCCGGCGTGGTGGGCTCGTCGGGGGTGCCAAGGTTCAGGAGAAGGAGCCCGTGGGGCATCGTGGTGGATGGCACTAGGGGCTTGGGAAACCCAGTTGTCAAGCAACGGACCCACCCCGGATCCAGGTATTCCAGAAGCCCCGGAAAGGACCCGGATCACCACCGAAAAACGTGGCGGATCAGACAAAAAAACGGGAGCGCCCAGATCGGATGAAATGCGAGCGGTTACGAGCCCTTGAAAGAAGTTTCCGCCTTCCTGTTTGACCTCTTCGGCGCCCACTGCATTATGCCCAGGTCATGGCTGGCACCCCGGGAACGCCGCTACCCAAGAAGCTTGGGATCAAGGCAGGCCACAAGGTCTGTCTGCTGAACGCGCCCCTGAGTGTGGAACGCCATCTCCAGGCCGAGGACGTGCGGATCACGCACGACCTTCGGCTGCCGCCCGTGGACATGGTCGTCCTGTTCGTCGACCGCCTCGCGGACCTGGAGAAGCGCATCTCGACCATCACGTCGCGGATGCATCCGCAGGGCGGGCTCTGGATCGTGTTCCGGACCAAGCGCGGCTCGGACATGTCCGATGACCTGGTTCGCCGCATCGCGATGGCGGCCGGCATGGTCAACGACCGCACGGTCGAGATCGACGCCACCTTCATGGGCTTGCGGCTCGTGCTCCGTCCAGAGCACCAGATCGCCATGATGTACCGCGTGACGGCGCCCGCACCTGCGCGCCGCCTGCGCCGCCCGACGTCTCCGGCTCTCCGCGCCGCCCGTGCGATCGCGCGTACGAGCGCCACGGGCGGGGGATCGACGCTTCGCCGCGCGCGCGCTCGCTCGGCGAAATGAGTGCCCGGGCACCGAAGGCCGCTCGTAGCGTCAGGTAATGTCCGCCGCATGATGCGGTTCGCATTCCTGGCAGTCGCGCTGGCGGCCTGCGGCGTTGAGGACGATCGACCACCGACCACGGAGTACATCACGGCGGCGATCCTCGCGCCGTCGTGCGGCAACGCGCAGTGCCACTCGGCCTTCGTGAACGCCGAGGGTTACACGCTCGATTCCATCGAGGGCGTCGAGGCGGACCTCGAGGACCTCACGAGCTTGCGGGCCGACGGTGTCGTCGAGTCGGCGCTCATCTACAACGTGCTCGTTCGCAACGTGGAACGCATGCCGTACGACCGGCCACTCGCCGACGTCGACAAGGCGCTCATACTCGAGTGGGTCGCGTGCCTCGAAGAGCAGCGCAGTGGCACCGCACAGGCGCTCTGCAACGCGGCGGTGACCCAGTGAAGGCCGCGCTCGTCGTCGTCCTCGTGCTGCTCGCCGGTGGCGTCGCGCACGCGTATCCACAGTATCAACTCTCCCGCGATCAAACGTGCAGCGGCTGTCACCTGTCGCCCTCTGGTGGTGGGCTCCTCAGCGAGAACGGCTTGGCGACGGCCGAAACCGTCAGTCAGCTGGGCCAGGCACCGGAGTTCTTCTACGGCAAGGTCCCGACCCCGGACTGGCTCGCCCTCGGCGGGGACATCCGTGGAGCTACTGGTTACATCCAGACACCCGAACGCGTGCTCGCGGCCTTCCCGATGCAGCTCGAGCTCTACGCGCGCGCCACGTTCGGCAACTTTGCGGTGCACATCACCGGCGGCACCCGACCGCCGCAGGACGAGGGCAGCTATCCCGTCCCCCTCTGGACGCGCGAGCACTACATCCAGTGGCAACAAAATGCGGGCGAGGCGACGGGCCTGTTCATCCGCGCCGGCCGCTTCATGCCGGTCTTCGGCCTCCGGTTCGCCGAGCACCCGATGTACACCCGTCGCAACGGCGGCACCGCGCTCTACTCCGACACGTATGGCGTGAACGTCTCGTACATCGATCCGAAGTTCGAGGCCCACGCCTCGGGCTTCATCAAGGATCCCTTGATCGATCAGGTCGAGGCGCGCAACGGCGGCGCGCTCTATGCCGAGGTGCGCGCGAGCGAGACGCTGCAGATTGGAGCGGGCGGCATGTACGAGCAGACGGACTTCGACAAGAAGGTGCGAGTCACGGCGACCGGCAAGCTGTATCTGCCCGGTCCCGACGTGCTCCTCCAGCTCGAGGCGCAGTTCATGAATCAGCTCGTCGACGAGACCGCCACCAACCCCGCAGGCGGGGCGCCGAAGCAGCTGATCGGTAACTTCGTCGCGACGAAGATGTTGAACGACTTCCTCATGCTCGACGTGGGCATCGGTCACTTCGACTCGAACATCCGCATCAAGGACCTCGATCGCGACGCCATCGACGTGAACCTCCACTACTTCCTCACCTCGCACGTCGAGCTCCTCCTGAACGCACGCCTCGAGCTCATGGCGTTCGGCAATGGCGGTGACCCGGGCGCGTACGCCCTCGGCCAGCTCCACTACCGCCTCTGATGAAGCTCACCACCGCGGCTATCCTGCTGCTCCCGGCGGTTGCGTTCGCGCAGCCGGCCGCCGAGCCCGAGACCGAGGTTGATGAGACGTCGGCCGGTGCGCCCGAGCCTCCACCGACCGCGGTCGCAAAGCCCGCGGCCCCGGCGCCCGCCCCGGTTGATTCGGGTGTTCACGCGTCCGGCGTGGTCCTCGACACGACCGACGGTCCGCCGCAGCCGCTCATCCCCAAGCGCGGCTTCGACTGGGAGCCATTCGGCTTTCTGCGCATGCAGTACGTCATGGTGCAGAACGATCCCAACGTCGCCTTCATCGGTCGCGACGACGGGTTTCAGCTCCAGAACGCGCGCGCGGGCGTTCGCGGGCGCCTCGGCGATCGGGCCGCGTTCGTGCTCTCGATCGATGGCGCCGTCGACGAGCGAGAGCAGATCAACATCCCCGAGGGCCGCCTCCGCGTGGGCCTCCGGGATGCCTACGCCGACCTCGTGATTCGCGGTGAGCTCGTCGTGCGCGGCGGCTACTTCAACACGATGGTCGATCCGCAGGCGCAGATCGCCGATGTCGTCCGCGAGTTCGTCGATCGACCGCTGGAGTCACGCGGCGTTCGCCCCAACCAGGGCTTCCAGACGCCGTCGCTCTTGCCGGGGCGGTCCCAGGGCGTCGCCCTTCGCCTCGATCCGAAGGTGCCCGAGGCGGGCGTGCGAGTCGGCTTCGAGCTCGCCGTGCAGAACGGCGCCGACGAGTTCGCGTCCAACAACGACAACGACAAGCCGGCGGTCTCCGCCTCCGTGCTCGCGCGCTTCGCCGGCGACTCTCACGTCGTTGCGTCCGGGCGCTTCAACCCGCGCACCGTGGGCGAGTTGCCGTTCCGCCAGGACGAGACCGATCTGCAAGGCTCGGCGGGCCTGCGCCTTGTCCTCGGTCCCGTGGTCATCGGCGGTGGCATCGCCGTCCAGCGCACGACGTTTCCGGCGACGGGCGGCCCGGCGCAGAACGCCTTCGGCGGACATGGACAGCTCGCGATTCGCATCCCCGGTCCCCGGCTCGCCATCGGGTACCGCTTCGGCATTCTCGACCCATCGTCTCTCATCACGACGGATCGCGTGATGGAGCACACCGCCGGTGCGGTCTTCGCCGTCCCGCGCTACCGGATGCGCGTCCAGCTCCAGGCGGTCTACGTCGCCGAGCAGCGTGAGCTGTCCAACTCGCGCCTGCAGCTCGGGCTCGAGCTCGCACTCTAGCGCCGCGACGTAGGTGTGCGCGGCACATCGCGCACCCGTGCAAGGCCAGCATCGTGGTTGAGATGTGGCAGGTCGCTTGGTAGCGTGCCTGTAGAGACACTCGAGTATCGGGGTTTGCGAACACCGGGGCGCTCGTGCTGGCTCGTCGCCGAGGAGGAGCCATGCGCCGTCTTCTGACCATCACCATATTGTTGTTCGCGCTGGGGTGCGGCAACGATGTCGACCTCGAGCCCGCGGGCATGTCGGAGCGATTTCCTCGCCTGACCCATCCGCAGTGGGAGTCCACCGTCAAAGACCTGTTTCATCTGCCGGTGGAGACCGGGCTCTCGGCGGGCTTCACGCCGGATCCGCAGCTCGGCCGCTTCGACAACAACATCGCGCGCCTGGGCATCTCGTCCGGGTTGTGGCGCGACTACCAGCGCGCGGCGGAAACGGTGGCGGAGTCCGTCGTCGCCGATCCCGCTGTCTACGCGGGCCTGGTCCCCGAGCCCACCGACGCGCGGACCTTCGTCACGACGTTTGGTCAGCGCGCGTTCCGCCGGCCCCTCGAAGAGGCGGAGACCGCACGCTTCGTCGCCCTGTTCGAGGGGGCGGCAGCGCTGTTCCCCGATCAAGAGCCCTTCGCGGCCGGCGTCCGGCTCGTGGTGCAGAGCATGCTCCAGTCGCCGTTCTTTCTCTACCGCGCAGAGCTCGCCACCGGTGGCGGGTTCGCCGGGACGCCGCTCGGCGGCTACGAGATCGCGTCGCGACTCTCGTACTTGCTGTGGAATTCGATGCCGGACGACGAGCTGTTCGCGGCCGCACGCGCCGGCGACCTCGGCAGCGCCGGCGGGGTCCGCGCTCAAGCCGAGCGCATGTTCGAGGATCCGCGCACGCGGGCGCAGATTCGCCGGTTCCACTTCCAAGCCTTCAAGGTCGGCGAGTATCGCGACCTCGACAAGAACGCGGCCCTCTTCCCCGACTGGCGTCCCGAGCTCGGACCCATGTACCAGGAGGAGGCGTCGCGCTTCCTCGAGAGCATCATCGTGAACGATGGCGGGGTCGCGGAGATCCTGACGTCGACCAAGGCGTACGTGAACGCCGATCTCGCGCGGGTCTATGATGTCCCCGGCGTCGTCGGTGACGAGTACCAGGAGGTGACGCTCGACGGGGCGACCCGTGCGGGCTTCTTGACCCGCGTCGGCTTCCTCGCGCGCAACGCGACCCTGCGGGATCCGGACCCGATCCATCGCGGCGTGTTCATCAACCTCGACGTGCTCTGCCGCACGATCGCGGCTCCGCCCGATCTGCCCGAAGATCTCGAGCTCGTCGGCGACACGAATCGCGAGCGCATCACGAGCATCACTGGCGAGGGGACGTGCGGTGCCGGGTGCCATCACGCGACGATCAATCCGCTGGGCTTCGCCTTCGAGAACTACGATGCGATCGGCGCCTACCGCACGACGGACAACGGCTTCCCGGTGGACAGCGCGGCGACCTATCAGTTCGCCGATGGGCGGACGATCACGTTCACTGATGCGGTGGACCTCTCGCAGCAGCTCGCCAAGTCCCCCGAGGCGCACGCGTGCTATGCGAAACAACTCCTCGAGTTCGTCGTCGGACGCGATACGACCCGGCAGGACCAGCGCCTCATCAAGGATCTCGCGCAGAGGTCTCTCGACGACGGCCTGTCGATCAAGGAGATCGTGTTCGGTATCGTCACGAGTCGGGCGTTCCTGATGCGCACCGATGTCATCGGAGGTGCGCCATGATGAATCGTCGCAGGTTCTTGCGCGGAGTCGGTGGAGCCACGCTCGCGTTGCCCTTCCTCGGGAGCCTGCGCCCCCGAACGGTCGGCGCCGAGGTGGGGCCCAAGCAGGTCTACTCGTTCTTCATCCGTCAGGGCAACGGCGTCCAGCAGGGCGGCTACAGCGACGAGCCGGAGCGCTTCTGGCCCCGCGAGCTCGGAGCCCTGACCAAGACCGATCTCGAGACGAACAATAGCGACCGAACGCTGTCGATCCTCGCGGATCACGCGGAGAAGCTGACGTTCGTGCGCGGGACCCGGTTCGGGTTCCCGGGCAACGGATGTGGTCACTCGGGCGGGCTCAACCAGTGCCTCACCGCGCGGCCCGTGACCGGCGAGGGCAAGGACACGCTCGCCACTGGCGAGTCCGTCGACTGGTTCATCGCTCGCAAGCTCGGGGTCGAGCCGTTGACGCTGATGTCGGGACCGCAGTCCGCGTACCTCGCGCACGGCCTCTCGTACAGCGGTCCGAGCCAGCTTCGCGGGGCCCGCAACAACCCGCTCGCCGTGTACGCGTCGCTGATGAACGTCGGGGCGTCGCCCGATCTGCTCCTGCAGATTGCATCGCGCCGCAAGAGCGTCAACGACCTCGTCCGCGTCGAGATGCAGGAGCTCCTCGCCAATCCCGCGCTGAGCGCGAGTGATCGGCAGCGCCTCGATATGCACTTCCAGGCGATCCGCGATCTCGAGGTCGGGATGGCGTGCGAGCTGCCCGCGGCCAGCGTGCAGGGGATGCAAGAGCTCGCCGATATCTTCGAGGAGAACGAACAACGCATCAAGGTCGCCGACTACATGCTCGAGCTCACCGCGATGGCGTTCGCGTGTGATGCGACCCGCACGGGCACGTTGCAGATCGGGACCGGCAACGACCAGACCCGGTACTACGTCGACGGCGTGCTCCAGAACACATTCCACCGTATCTCGCACCGCATCGATGGCGATGGCGATGAAGGCGAACCGATTCCGAATGCGGACCTCCTGCATCACGGCATCGACAAGATCTTCGCGAACATCTTCAAGCGCTTCCTCGACAGGCTGGCGGCCTATGCCGGACCCGGCGGGGGCTCGCTACTCGATGACTCGGTGGTCATCTGGACCAACGATCTCTCGAATGGTCCTCCCCATTCGTACTCGAACGTGCCGCAGATCCTCGCCGGCGGTGCAGGGGGGGCCTTGAAGACGGGGCAGTACCTCGACGCGGGCAACGTCACGCACAACAAGCTCTTCAACACGATCATCAGCGCCGTGGGCATCAAGAACGACGACGGCACGCCGGTGGAATTCGGAGATCCGTCGCTCGAGCCCGGCATGATCGACGCGATGCTGGCCTGATCGGCGCAGGCCGGGACGGGCGGCGATGGGAGAGCCCAGCGTCGTCCGAGTGCGTTACAGTCCCGCCGTGGCGACCTCGATGTCCCGTGAGCTCGCTGTCGGCGCATCGATTCTGGCGTTCCTCGTCGCATGCACCGGCACGGCCGCGCCCACCTCGCAGGCGTATCGGATCGGGACGCTCGGCGAGACGATCGGCGGCCCCCACGCGATCGGTCGCGTGGGCGACTTCATGCTCGAGAACGACCAGATCCGGCTCGTGATCGCCGACACCGGCGTGGCCGCGGACCCCGACGACTCGGTGTACGGCCGCGTGAACACGACGTTCGGCGGCTCGCTGGTGGATGCGGATCTGCGGCGCGCGGGCGGGGAGGGCGCGCGAGGCAACGACCAGCTCGCCGAGCTCCTGCCCGGGTTCGTGTTCACGGTGATCAATCCGACGAAGGTCTCGGTGACCGCCGATGGCTCGGACGGCGGCGCGGCCGAGGTGACCGTCGAGGGGACGGGCGGCGATCTCCTGCAGATGGTCGGCTTGCTCAACCAGGCGCTGGTGAGCCCGGCGAACCTGGCGTTCACGCAGACGTATCGACTCGCACCGGGGAAGAAGTACGTCGAGATCGAGACGACCATCAAGAACAAGACAACCGGGGCGCATCCCTTCCCGTACCTGAACCCGTCGGATATCGATGCGTTGCTCGGAGCGGAGATCCCGGGAATTGGCGCCTTGCAGCTGTCGGTGCCGATGGGCCAGTTGCCACTGCTGGGAGGCGAGCAGGACCTGTTCGCGCCGGGCTTCGCGGGCTTCAACGTCCAGTTCGCGATCGAGGACACCTACGCCATGGCCGGCGGGTTCCCCGCGTTCCCGGGGATGGTGATCGACTTCCTCGCGAGCAAGGGTCGGGGCGTGTCGTACGGGCTCACGATGCCGGCGTCGCCCGACAACTACGTCAACTCGTACATGGCGGGGTACCCGGGGCAGGACATCACGCCGTACTCGATGCTGCTGCCGTTCACGTACGCGGGCGTGGCGGGCGTCTATATGGCGAAGCCGCCGTCGCAGCTGATGCCGCAGCAGGAGTTCACGTTCACCAGCTACTTCGTCGTCGGCGACGGCGACGTCGGCAGCGTGTACGACACGATCCTCGAGCTGCGCGGCGTGGCGACAGGGAGCTTCGGCGGGCGCGTGGTCGATGCGCAGACGACGGCCCCGATCGGCGGCGCGAACGTGCTCATCCTCGACGCCGATGACCGGCCGCTCTCGCAGGTCGAGACCGATGCGAACGGCGCCTTCGCGTGCAACCTGCCGCCGGGGCAGTACTCGTACCGCGTGCTCGCCGATGATCGGCTGACCACCGCCCCGCGCGAGCTCACCGTTCGCGTCGGCGAGCAGGCGGGCGTGTTCGTGTTGATGGAGGCGCCGGCGACCCTCGCCGTCAGCGTCATCGACGAGCTCGGGCGGCACGCTCCGGCCAAGGTCCTGCTTGTCGGTAACTTCGCCGCGGCCGACGAGGGCAAGGACCCCCGTGACTTCCTCTACGAGCTGAACCTGGGCGAGGCGGTGCGCCCGACGGCCTTCGATGGCGGCACGCGCTTCACGGAGCGGGCGTGGTTCACCGTCGACGGGCGGGTGTCGGCGACGGTGCGGCCCGGCCGATACAAGCTCGTCGTCTCCCGCGGGCCAGAGTACGAGACCACCTCGAAGGACATCGAGCTGACGTCGGGGTCGTTCGTGGCGGAGCAGCTCACTCTGGAGCGGGCGTACGAGACGCCCGGGTGGATCGCGATCGATACGCACATCCATTCACAGCCGTCGACGGATTCGGGCGTGCCGATCGTCGACCGCGTGATCAGCTGCGCGGCCGAGGGCCTCGATGTCGCGGTGGCGACGGACCACAACTACATCACCGACTACGCGCCCGCGATCGCGGCCAGTGGCCTCGATCCGTGGCTCCTCGGCATCTCGGGTGTCGAGCTCACCACCTTCGAGATGGGCCACTTCAATGGCTTCCCGCTGAAGATCGATCCGGGCTCGACGCGCGGCGGCGAGTTCCGCTGGGCGGGGTTGCCGCCAGCCGATCTGTTCGCGCAGCTGCGCCAGCTCGCCATCGATCCGCAGGCCGCGGTAATCCAGGTCAACCACCCCCGCCAGCAGGTGCTCGGCTACTTCGCCCAGTTCTTCATCGATTCGGAGACGGCGCAGCCCTACATCCCGACCGGGATCCTGGGCCTCTTCGCACCCTACGGCGACGAGTTCGCCGCGGAGAACTTCAGCTACGACTTCGATGCGGTCGAGCTCATGACCGGGCGCCGGATCGAAGACGTACACACGGTCCGCGCGCCCAACCCGCTACCGCCGGGGCCGTTCCCGGATCCGCAGCCGGTGCCCGGCGAGATCGTGCTCGGCAGCGACGGACGGCCGCAGTTCCCGGGCGTCGTCGAGACCTGGTTCGCGCTCCTCGACCGCGGTCACACCGCCACGGGGATGGGCACCTCCGACACGCATCACCTCCTCGGTCATGAGCCAGGGTACGCACGCACGCTCGTCTTTGTCGGCGAGGGCAACGATCTCCCGGGGGCGGTGCGGCGCGAGCAGGTCATCGCCGGGATCCGAGAGCATCACGCCATCACCACCAACGCGCCGTTCATCACGATGACAACCAACAAGGGCGGCATGATCGGCGACACCGTCGAAGGGACGAACGTCGAGGTCACGGTGCGCGTGCAGGCGCCGAGCTGGGCGAAGGTCGACAAGCTCATCATCTACTCGAACGGTGGCGAGATCCTCGTCGAGCGTGCCATCCCGAGCGACCAGGGTACCGACTACGAGACGACGGTGACGGTGCCCGCCGCGGGCGACGCGTGGGTGGTCGCCGAGGCGACCGGGACCCAGAACATGTACCCCGTGCTCTCGGCGACGGAGTTCCCGCCGCTCGACGCGACGGTGATCATCAACGCGCTCTCGGTCGGACTGGACCTCTCGACGCTGCCCCTCGCGAGCAGCCTGAAGCCGATCCGCACGCACCCATCGACGCCCTACGCGATCACGAACCCCATCTGGATCGATCGCGATGGCAACGGCTGGACGCCGCCCCAGCCACGCCTGCCCAAGGTCATTCCGCACGGCGGGCCGCTCCCCGACGTGAGGGCCCAGTTCGACGCGTTCCACGAGGTTGGGCCGTGACGGCGCTTGTTCGCTCGGGCCTGGCTAGTCTGGTTGCCATCGCACTGGCGTGCCGGCTGGCCTGGGGGCACTCCATGCCCCCAGTGCGCACAGTTGTCATCCAGGTCGAGGCGTGCGAGGTCGCGCTCCTCGTCGGCTATCGCGCTGGCAACGGCGAGGCGGAGCAAACGCTGCTCGCCCGGGCGACTAGTCAGCCGAAATCACGAGGACTCGCGGCATTGCGCGATGCGTTGGCGCAGCGGGCCCTCGGGCCGTTGACGCTGTCCGTCGACGGTGCGCCGCTCGTTCCGACGTCCGTCCAGGCGAAAGTTGGCCTCGAAGCCGACGGGGCACGCGCGATGGTGGCCGTCCTGGTGACGTATTCGTTGCCACCTGGGTCGTCCCTGTCACTCACCACCACGGATGCTCGTAGTACGCGGATATCGTGGGCAGATCGCGACAGTGGACGCGTGGAGATCGCCACTGCACCCACCCAGGGCCGCTGGTTCGCCGGTGTGGCCTCGATGTTGCTGAACCTCCGCCCGTCCTCGGGAGGTTCTGCATGCGGTGTTCACCACTAGCCCTCGTTCTGTTCGCGGCCGCCTGCACGCAGGCCCCTTACGATCCGGACGCGCCCGCGATCGATCCCGACGCCCCCCGCGTCCACATCGTCACGCCCGAGCGCGGCACCTTCGCCGAGGACGTGAACGTCGTGACGGTCACGGGCACCGCGTACGACCTCAGCGGCGAGATTGCCTCGGTCACCGTGAATGGCGTCGTGGCCAACGTGGCCGCGGATGGCGCGTTCTCGGCGGTCGTCCCGGTCACGCCGGGGACGAACCTCCTCCACGCCGTCGCGACCGATGCGCAGGGCAACACCGGCAAGGAGACCCGGGCGGTCGTCGCCGGGGCGCTCCAGAGCATCGAAGGGATGGTCCCGTCCGCGGTCACGATGTCGATGTCGGCGCAGTCCTTCGAGGCCATCGGCCGGGGAACCGGCGCGTTCATCCAGGATGCGGATCTCTCGGCGCTCGTGCAGCCGATGAACCCTGTCGTCGACGCGGGGACCACGAATGGTCAGCCCGATTGCCTGTACGGTCAGGCAAGCATCACCCACCTCGACGTCGGGGCGGCACGCGTGGAGCTCGCGCCGTACAGCGGAGGACTCCTGCTCGACGTCGTTCTCGATGACGTGCGCGTCGATCTCGATCTGCAGTACGCGGCCTCGTGCGTCGACGGTTCGAGCACGGCGGTCGTGACCTCGTCGCAAGTGCGAGTCACCGGCAACGTCGGCGTCGGGATCAACGGTGCGGGTGGCTTCGATGTCGCCATCACCGACCCGGGCGCGACGGTCGACAACCTCGATATCGAGATGAGCGGCGTCCCCGGCTCCGTGATCGACCTCCTCTCGCTCGACACGATGATGGGCCCCGTGATCGGCTGGGCGACGGAGCGCTTCGTCGTGCCGATGCTGAACGACTCGCTCGCGACGCTCTCCGATACGAAGACGCTCGACGTGCTCGGCAAGAAGATCGACATCACCGTGAAGCCGGCGGCGATCGACTTCGATGTCACCGGCGCGATCATCGAGGTGGACACCGAGCTCCGCGCGCAGGGCGATGACGCATCGCCGGGCTTCGTCGTGGTGCCGAACACGGTGCCCGTCATGGACAAGACGCAGGGCATCCAGCTCGCCGTCGCCGACGACGCTGCGAACCAGCTCCTCGGCAGCTTCTGGGCCGCCAAGGGGATGGACGTGAACCTCGATCTCGCCACCGGCAACTACGGCGAGGTCGGCCAGCTGTTCGATCGCGTCGAGATCTCCGCCAAGGTGCCGCCGTTCGTCGATGCCTCGGGCGACGTGCTGAAGCTCACCATTGGCGACCTGATGGCCACGTTCAAGAATGGCGAGGCCGTCGCGACCCAGGTCGCCATCAACGCCGAGCTGGCCATCGCCGTCACCGCCGGCCCCGATGGCGCCCTGCGCCTCGACGTGGGCGAGCCGACCGTGTTCGTCGACGTCCTGGACGAGGGCGTCGATGGTGCCAACCAGCTCTCCAACGCCGACTTCGAGACCATTGCCACCTTTGCCCTCGCGCGGGCCGTGGCGTTCGGCTCGGGCGCGCTCGGCGCCGTCCCGCTGCCCTCGGCCGGTGGTGTTGGTCTCACCAATGTCGGTGTCTCGCAGCAAAAGGGCTACGTAGTAGTCGGCGGCCGCGTGCAGTAATGTCGATCCCCTATGCGGGGGAAACCTGACTGGTTCGTGATCGCCATCGCGGTCGCATCGGCGATGGGCTGCGGCGGTGGGGCGTGCGGTGGCTGCGAAGGTATCGAGCCCATCCCCGGCGGCTTCCCCGCCGATCAGCGCAGCGACAACGCCGTGCAGGTCCGGGTCACGAGCTCCGCGCTCGCGACGCTCTCCCAGGATCCCGCCACCCTCGTGCAGGGCATCCTCGGGGGGCCGCTCAGCATCAACGTCCCCGGCAGCTGCGGCAGTGATCCGGAGATCTGCTGCGATGGCGGCGTACCGGCGGCAACCTGCGGCCCGATCAACATCGACCTCGCGCTCCGTCCCGGCGATGACCCGCGCCTGGTTCTCGATCCCGTCGAGGGGCAGCGGCGGCTGACCATCACGCTGCGGGCGCGCGTGCAGACCGCGATGGACCTGCCCGTGAGGGCGTTTGGCATCAGCTGCGGTGCCGAGCTGAATTCCACCAACGGCAACAACGACGACCTCGAGATCGTCGTGCCGGTGAACTTCGAGCCGGAGCACGCGAGCGGCACGCGCATCGTCGTCGGCGACATCGTGATCAATCGCCTCGATGACGAGGACATCGATCTCAACGGCAACTTCCTCTGCGACGCCGCGTCGTGGGGCGTGCAGTTCTTCACGGGCACGCTGAAGGACACGTTCGCGGAGCAGATCAAGAGCGCGATCCAGGGCCAGACGTGCAAGACCTGCGAGACGGGCAACGTCGCGGAGTGCGGCCCCTTCGCCTCCGCCTGCATGGACGGCACGTGCATGCAGGGCGAACAGTGCCTGCAGGAGCTCGGCATCGTCGGCCGCATCCGCGCCGGGGCGCTCCTCGGCGATCTGTCGCCGGGCACGCAGGGCGCCTTCGATCTCTACGAGGTCGCAGGTGGTCACGCCGAGAGCAATGCCGACGGCCTCGCGCTCGGTCTCCGCGGCGGCATGCTCCCCAGCGGCGCCCCGCGCGATCGCTGCGGCCCGACGGCGACGGCGCCCACACGCCCCACGATCACGCCCTCGATCTTCTTCGCGAACAACCGGCGTCCTGACACGGGGGACGCGTTCGACGTCGGCATCGGCATCCACACCTCGCAGCTCGCGCAGTTCGCCTACGCCGCGTACGACGGCGGCTTCCTCTGCCTGACCATCGGCGCGCGCACGGTGGCGCAGCTCTCGACGGGCACGCTGATCCTGCTGTCCCAGTCGCTCGGCAACCTCGTCGAGATGAACTCCCCGATGGCGGTCGGGCTGCGTCCGCAGGCGCCGCCGGTGATCACGCTCGGCAAGAACACCGAGACGGAGCCGCTCCTCACGCTCGCCTTCCAGCAGATCGAGATCGACTTCTTTGCCGCCATCGATGGCCAGTACACGCGTGTGTTCACGGCGGTCGCGGACATCGCGCTGCCCATCGGGCTCCAGGTCACGGACATGGGCGAGCTCGCGCCGACGATCGGGGACGTCTCGCAGGCCTTCACGAACATCTCGGTGAAGAACAGCGAGGCTCTGACGGAGTCCCCCGAGCAGATCGCGGCCGTGTTGCCGACGCTGCTCGAGCTGGTGCTGCCGGCCCTCGGAGACTCGCTCGGCACCATCGCGCTACCGTCCTTCGGGGGCCTCAACATCGCGGTGACGGCGGTGACCGCCGTCCCCCAGGCGCTGAACGGAACGGACAACTCGTATCTCGCCATCTACGGCGACCTGGCGCCGGCGACGATGCCGCGCCCCGTGCAGACGCACGCGACGATCAGCGCGCAGACGGACATCCCCCCGGCGCTGGTCACGAAGGCGACGGAGTGGAACCGCGCGCCCGCCCCGTCCGTGACCCTTGCGCTCCGCGCCGAGGGCGCGTCGCGCTACGAGTGGTCGTATCGCCTCGAAGGCGGGTTCTGGTCGACCTGGTCGGATGCGCCGGTGCAGACGATCCGCGCCCGCTCGTTCTGGCTTGGTGGTGATCACGTGGTCGACGTCCGTGCGCGCGCGCAGGGCGACGTCGGCTCGATCGACCCCACGCCCGAGCGGCTTGCGTTCACGTTCCACGGCGTGGCGAATACGCGCGTTGCCCCTCCGTTCCATGGCCAGCCGTCGGAGGCGGGCTGCAACTGCGACACGAACGGTGGGGCCGGGGCATCTCCGCTGCTCGCCCTGGGGCTCGGCGCACTGCTGCTGCGCCGGCGTCGCCGCCGCCCGCACCTCCAGACCCTTGCGGTCGTCGTCGCCGTCGGTGTGATGCCGGCGTGCGACTGCGGTGGCAGCAACGCGAATCCGTGCGGCGACGTCGAGTGCAAGCCCGGCGAGCTCGTGCCGGCCTCGCTCGGGCGCTGGACGAGCCTCGCGGCCGATCGTGACCGGGTCCTCGTCGCGACGTACGATCAGGGCCTCGGCGACGTCGTCGTGGTCGACGTCACGAACCCCGACGATCAGCTCATGACGGTGGTCGCGGGGATCCCCGAGGGCGTCACACCCACGTATGACCCGGCAACGTATCGCGGCGGGATCGAGGGAGCGGGGCCGAACGTGGGGGCGTGGACGTCGATCGCGATGCACGACGGGCGCGCCGCCGTCGCGTACCAGAACCGCGACACGCGCTCGCTCGAGATCGCGTTCGAGGACGACGCCGGCACCTGGACGCACGAGAGCGTCGATACCGATGGCACGGAGGTCGGTCGTCATGCGTCGCTCACGTACGTCGATGGCGCCGCGGCGATCGCGTACCTCTCGGAGAACATCGACAGCGGCAGCGGTTCGATCATCACCGAGCTCCGCCTCGCCCGGCGTAGCGGCGGGGCGTGGTCCACGAGCGTGATCGTCGCGGGCGCGGGCACCTGCGGTGGCT
>JALHPV010000121.1 GCA_022842285.1 Kofleriaceae bacterium | reverse complement strand
GCCTCAAGTGGCGTAGCGACGACGAGCGTGCCCGCGGCCTCCGCATGGGCATCGCCGACGCCGACCGCATCTACCTCACCGAGGACCTCGCCAAGGGCGACGTCATGTTCGCCGCGACGGGGGTCACCAAGGGCTACCTCCTCGAGGGCGTCCGCTTCTTCGGCGACAGCGCGAAGACCGAGTCCATCGTCATGCGCAGCAAGTCGGGCACGGTGCGCGTCATCAACGCGACCCACCATTTCAGCACGAAGCCCAAGCACTCCTGGGCCACCGGCCTCGAGCCCTGAGCTCAGGGCAGTCCCCGACTCAGGGCAGGTCGAACGGCGGCAACTTCGTCGTCTTGCCGGCCTCGATGACCACCGTGCGCCGCACGGTCGCGTGCTCGGGGTGCTTGAAGAGCAAGGTGTGGGTGCCGACGGGAATCTCGAGCTCCGCGAACGGGGTCTCGCCCAGCTTGCGGGTGCCGAGGTACACGGCGGAGTAGGGCGTCGTGCGGACGGTCAGGCGGCCCGACTGCGTGCCCGCCGGCGGCTGGGTGGTGCCGGGATCGCGGTGGACCTTGCGGGTGAAGGCGATCTCGAAGCTCGCATCGACGTTCGCCACCACGGTGATGGGGCGACGCTCGGGCTGATAGCCATCGAGCTCGGCGAAGGCCTCGTAGGTGCCGGGGACGAGCGCGAACTGCGCGGGCGCCCGGCGCGCGCCTTCGTTCCCGATGCGAACGGTGCCGCCGGGCGGCTGGGTGTTGACGGTGACGAAGGACGGTTGGCCACCGTCCGGCGAGGTCACGAAGGTCGGCTCGCGGCGCGCGTCGGTGGCCTCGGGGGTGGCGGCGGGGGCATCGAGCTCGGCGGCGTCCGGTGGAGCCAGCGCGACGACCTCCGCGTCGAGCGGCGGCTTCGCGCCCGGGCGCGGCTTCGACGTCGCGGCGCCGAGGGCCACGATGAAGCTGAGGAGCGCGATCGCGCCGAGGACGACCATCAGCTTGGCCCGCGACGAGAGCGGCCTCGTGCCGACGTCGGGGACCATGTCCGTCGGCGCGAACATGGCCTGGCGGCTGTCCCGGCCATCGCTGAAGGGCACCTGCACCGGCTGGAAGAGCGTCGGGGCGCCCGGCAGCGAGCGGGGGGCGTCGTAGTCGGGCTCGGGATGCGGTTGCACGTGCTCGAGCTGGGTCGCGCCGCCATCGCCAATCCGCGTGACGAGCGGGTCGCCGATGCGCGTGGCCATCTGATCGGCGACGCGCGTCGGCGCGTCGGGAAGGCGCAGCGCGCTGGGGCGGACCTCGACGCTCCGCGAGCTTTGGACCCGCGGCTTCTCGTCGCGGACGGTGGTCTCGAAGTTCACCGGCTCGCGGGCGATCGTCTGTTCCTTGGACGCACGCGAGTCATCGAGGGTCTCGCGGTCCTCGAGATCGTCGGTCGTTCCGCGCTGCCATTCGGCAGCGCTGCCGGCGGTCATCCCGCCGTCGGTCGTCCCGCGCTGCCATTCGGCAGCGCTGCCGGCGGTCATCCCGCCGTCGATCGTTCCGCGCTGCCATTCGGCCGCGGGCTGCGAGCGGCGCGGAGCGGTGTCGCGCAGGGTGGGGGCGGGCGTCTCCTCGGAGAGGGGCAGGTCGCGCGCCGGCCGCATGAGCGTCGCGCCGTCCTCGGAGTTCGACGGTGTCGCCAGCAAGAGGTCGTTCGTGCCGAGGGGGACCGAGGTGTGGCCCTGGGTGAGCGACGTACCCGGCTCGCCGATGGTGCCGTTGGAGACGGAGGTGCCGTCCTCGAGGTCCTCGAGCTGGCTCGGCACGTCGCCGGTGCCTGGCGCCGCGAGGGTGCCGTGGCCGGCCGACGTGTCGGGGCTGCTCGGCTGCGCGCTCTCGGAGATGGCCCGGTGCGAGCCGGTGACCTCGCGCGGGAAGCGAGCGCGCACCCAGGCGCCGAGGGCCATCGGCGTCGCGATGTCGGGCGACGCCTTGATGAAGGCCTCGAGCGCCTGCGAGAGATCGGCGGCGGTGGCGCGCTGCTCGCGGCGGGTCTCCATCGCCCACTTGATGGCGTTGGCGAGCGCCGCGGGCAGATCGGGCACGGCCTTGTCGATCGGCGGCAGCTTGCCGTCGCGGATCGCGCGCATGGCCTCGACGGCGTCGCCCCGCCCGACGATCGTCTTGCCGGCCAGCAGCTCCCACAGACACACGGCGAGCGAGAACACGTCGCTGCGGCCGTCCAGCGGCGCGGCGATGGTCTGCTCCGGCGACATATAGGCGTACTTGCCCTTCACCTGGCCCGGGTTCGTGAGCTGGTCGGTCATCGCCGCGGCCTTCGCGATGCCGAAGTCGCAGAGCTTCACGACCCCGTCGTACGAGACCATGAGGTTTGCGGGCGAGACGTCGCGGTGCACGAGGCCGAGCGCCTTGCCGTTCGAGGCGCGGAGCTCGTGCGCGTAGTGCAGCGCCGTCGCGGCATCCGCACCGATGCGGGCCACCAGGGTCGGCGACATGCGATCGCGCTCGCCGTGCTTGAAGAGCTGCCCCGCATGGACGCCCTCCACGTACTCCATCGCGATGAAGTAGTCGTTCTCGACCTTCCCGAAGTCGTAGATGTGCACGACGTTCGGGTGGGAGAGCTGCGCGGCGAGCTTCGCCTCGCTGAGGAACATCTTCACGAAGTCGGGCGAGTCGGCGAGGTGCGGGAGGATGCGCTTGACCGCCACCCGCCGGTCGAACCCTTCGAGGCCCCGTTGCTGCGCCAGGAAGACCTCGGCCATCCCCCCACGCGCGATCCTTCGCAGGAGCACGTAGTTGCCAAACCGAATCCCTCCGTCGGCGGCCACGAGGCGCTCATCGTAGCGCAGTTGGGCCTGTCGACACCGCTGGGCGCCCGTGGGGACGTACGTGCGCACGGCCGTGCGCAGTCAGGTATTTTCGGCCTCCGCGCGGTTTGCCCGTTCTCGCCGATCGCGGCCTGCATTAGGATGCGCCGCTATGTGGTGGTGCCGCTCGCTGTTCAGCTGCGCTCTGGTGCTCGGCGCGTGTATCGCGCCCCTCGAGGACGCGCCCCCGACCGACCGCACGCCCCTCGCCGGTGACTCGGCACTCGTCGACACCTTCATCGAGGTGGGCGCCGAGACCGGTGTCCCGGCCGAGCTCCTCGCCGCCCTCGCGCAGGTCGAGACCCGCCTCCGGATCATCTCACCCGAGACCCATCACGCCCATGGCGCCCCTCGCCTCGGCCTCTTCGGCATGTCGCCCGCCGAGCTCGACCGGGGGGCGTCGCTCGCCGGCGTGTCGACCGAGGCCGCCGCGACCGATCCCGACGCCTCCACCCGCGCCGCCGCCGCCCTCCTCCGCGCCCAGGCGCCGAGCGCGACGACCACCGCCGAGTTCCTCGCCGTCCTCGAGCCGTCGCTGCGACGCTCGCTCGAGGTGGTGCTCTCCCGTGGCGTCGACGCGCGCGATATCGAGGGCAGCACGGTCCTCATCGCCGCGCAGCGGATCGCCACGCCCTCGTACGGCTCCGTCACGCAAGCGCTCTCGGGCTACCCGTCCGCGGAGTGGATCCCCGCGCACCCCGGGAACTACAGCAACAGCGATCGCGGCGTCGGCGACATCAGCCACGTCGTCGTCCACACCACGCAGGGCGCGTACAACGGCACGATCAGCTGGTTCAAGAACCCCGACGCCAACGTCTCCGCGCACTACCTCATTCGCTCGGTGGACGGCCACATCGCCCAGATGGTCGACGAGGCGGACATCGCCTGGCACGACAAGTGTTTCAACACGACGACCATCGGCATCGAGCACGAGGGCTTCGTCGAGGATCCGGGCCTCTGGTACACCGAGGAGATGTACGCCGAGTCAGCGAAGCTGTCGGCCTACCTCGCGGACAAGTACGGCATCGAGAAGACGCGCGAGTTCATCCTCGGCCACGGCGACGCTCCCGACTGTTCCACGCATACCGACCCGGGGCCGGGCTGGGACTGGGACAAGTACCTCGACCTCGTTCGCACCGGGGGCGCGCCCCAGTTCGATGCGTCGGATGTCGTCGTGCTCGGCCCCGATACGATGGTCGCCGGGGAGCGCGAGACGGTGATCGTGCAGGTCACCAACCGGGGCAACACCACGTGGAGCGTCGATGCCACGCGCCTGGGCACGGCGCTGCCGCAGGACCGCGCCTCGGAGCTCTTTGTCGACGGTGACTGGATCTCGCCGAGCCGCGTCGCGGGCGTCGAGACGGCCGTCGCCCCCGGCGAGACGGGCTTCTTCACCTTCGATATCGTCGCGCCGATGGTCACCGAGACCACGTCCTTCGACGAGGCGTTCCAGCTCACCGAGGAGGGCGTCGCCTGGTTCGGTCCCGAGGTCCACCTCGTGACGACGGTCGAGCCGAACCCGGTGTCGAACGTCGATGATGGTGGCTGCAGTGCAGGCGGCTCTGGTTCGGGCAGCGCGGCGGGTGTAATCCTCGCGCTCGGTGCGCTGGTCTCTCGTCGTCGCGCTCGTCGGCTGTAGCGGCGAGGTCACGCTCTCGATCGAGAGCGATCGACCGATTCCACGCGGCCTCGACGCGATCTGCGTCGGCATCGCGGACACCGACCTCGCGGGTGGGGCCTTCGGGCGTGCCTATCGCCTCGAGGGTGCGCTCGCGACCCTGCCCCAGACGCTGCGCATCGAAGCGGGGGATGCGGACGCCGCGTGGGCCTGGGTGCGCGGCGATCGGGGCGGTGTCCCCGTCGTGCACGCGGCCAGCGTCGTGGACTTCACCGCCGACGTGTCGCTCGGCCTTGGCCTCTGTCAGCCCGGCGCGGGTGGGGTGCCGATGGCGGCGGGCGAGGCGATGGGCCCGCCCAGCGCACGGCTGGCCGTCTCGCAGGGAGCGGGCGGGCAGCTCGTCGTCGCCGTGGGCGGAGCGGGGGCGGTCGTCATCGACGTCGCGGGTGAGACGCTGTCCGTCGCCGATGGTCCGCTCGTACCGCCGGGCGACCCGGTGGCCATCCTGGCGGCCGATGTCGACGGCGATTGTGACGACGACCTGATCGTCGCCACCACCAGCTCGCCGCCGGCGGTGTGGCGGCGTGACGGCGTGACGTTCACCGACGTGGGCCGCATCGGCGACGGGGCGGCAGCGGCGGTGGCCGCGGCCGACGTGGATCGCGACGGCGATGTCGACCTGGTGACGGGGAGCGGCGGCACGCTGACCCTCTTCCGGAACGACGCGAGCGGGGCGTTCGCCGCGGATCCCGGGGCGCTCGGGGGCGCGGGCCGCGTCACGGCCGTGAGCGCGGTCGCGCTCGGTGATCTCGACGGCGACGGTCATCCCGATCTCGTCGTCGGGCAGGCCGGCGGTCCCCTGGCGGCCTGGCTCGGTGAGCCAGCTGGCACCGGCAGCTTCCTCGATGCCGAGGCGGTGGTCCCGGCGGTCATGCTCGACGTCGAGCGCATGGTCCTCGCCGATGCCGACGGCGACCTCGATCCGGATCTCGCCGTCGCGGTGCGCGGCGGGGCCTCGCGTCTCTACATTGACCGCGAGGGGCGCCTTGAAGATCAGACGTTCGTCCGGCTCCCGCGCCCGGTGCCGCCGGCGAGCGCGATCGCCATCGGCGCCTGGGACGCGGGGTGCGCGGTCGATGGCGTATTCGCGGGGGCGGCCAGCACCGTCGTGCTGCGGGGGCAGGATGGCGGCACGTTCGCCTCCGAGGCCAGCCTCGAGCCCGCGAGCGACGTGGTGCTCGCGGATCTCGACGACGACGGCGATCTCGATGCGGTGCTCGCGACGGGGGAGGGCGTGCGATGGATCGCGCGGTGATCGCGGCGCTGCTCCTCGCGCTGGCGCTACCGGCGCAGGCGCAGGTGCCGACGCCGGCCGAGGCCGCGGCGCAGGTGCAGACGATCGAAGAGTTCCTCGGGCGCGGCAAGCAGCTCTTCGAGGAGCAGGAGTACGCGGCCGCCATCCAGACCCTCGCGCCGGTCACGCGTGATGCCCGGGCCACGCGGGCCCAGCGACTGCGGGCCCTCGAGCTGATCGCGCTCTCGCACTTCATCCGCGCCGATGAAGGCGCCGCGCGCGCCACGTTCGAGCGCATCCTCGACATCGATCCGGGGTACCAGCTCCGCGACACGAGCGGCTCGCCAAAGATCCGGTCGTTCTTCGACGATCTGAAGAAGCAGCTCATCCCCGGCTACGACCCGGCCGCCGGCGCCGACCTCGAGCACGCCGCACCGACCGCCGGCACCGCGGGCCGCCCGCTCGAGATCGAGGTGCGCGCCATCCGCGGCAGCGAGCGGGTCTTCGAGGTCGTGGTGGGGACCCGGCGGCGGGGCGAGCTCGCCTATCGCACCCTCGCGGCAGGCGCGGTCGGCAACGGGACCTGGCGGGCGCGTCCGACCTCGGACCCCTCCACCCAGCCCTACGTCCTCGAGTACTACGTCGAGGCCCGCGACGCGGGCGGCGGTCCCATTGCCCGGATCGCCGGCCCCGACGCGCCCCTCGAGATCGCGCTGACCGCCGGCGCGGGCGAGACCCGCCGCCCCTGGTATGGCCGCTGGTACGTGATCGCGGGCGGCGCGGCGATCCTGGCCGCGGGGATCACCGGGTTCGCGATCGCCGCCAGCGCCGGACCCGACCCGGGCACCCTGCCGCCGGGCTCCGTGACCGTGACCAAGTAGGCCGAACGCGCCCGGTTTCTCCTAGGGTGCACACGGATGAGGTCACCGGTCGCGACCTCACACCTCGATCGGCGCAGAGGGTGTTAGCCCCCCGAGGCCTGGCTTGTGATGAAAATCATCGTCGGAAACCGGCTCTCGCGATGAGATTGCGACAGAAACGAAACCGCTTGACCCTACATGTCATCGCCGTTAGGGTCCGCCAGCTAATTTTGGGTAACTCGCCGTGTCAGGGGCCTCATTCCCAGCGGCATCAACTTTCAGAGGAGAACGAATGCGCAAGCTAGCTTGGGGTGCCCTTTGTATCGGGCTCATGGCCGCGGCCACTACGGCCTGTGGTGGTGGCGACAGCGACGGCGACGATCTCGTCGACGGCAACGACGCCGACGCCGACGCCGACGACAACGACGATGTCAACACGGATGACAACACGACGATCGACGCCGGCGTCACGGCGGGCGAGTGCGATCCGTTGACCCAGGAGCCGTGCGCGGCGAACGAGCGCTGCACGTGGATCTGGGAGAGCCTGAACGACCCGTCGACCGAGATGGTCGAGCCGACGGTGGGTCGCCTTGGCTGCGCGTTCGCGGGCACGATCCCCGAGGCCGGCCAGTGCGTCCGCTCGGGTCCGACGACGACCCCGGCCGAGGCCGAGTCGTGCACCGATACCACCGAGTGCGGTCCGGGCCTCACCTGCATCGACTCGCTGTGCCGCACCGAAGGTACGGGTGCGTCGGTGGCCGACCAGTGCGAGCGCGGCAACTACTGCATCGCCGGCACGTGCAAGGCGATCTGTGACACGGCGGGCGCGGAGCCGTCGTGCGGCGCGAACGCGTCGTGCAACCGGTACTCGGGCATCTTCATCTCGATGGGCATGACGGTCGCCGGTGTGTGCGACCCGAAGTGTGACCCGCTGACGCAGCGTACGATCGAGGGCAACCTCGAGGCGTGCAACTCGCTCGACGCGGCGAACCCGAACACGGGTTGCTTCACGACGGCCGGCAGCGGCATGGGCGGCATCGGCTTCTCGTGCGCACGCGTTCCGCCCGAGGCGAAGGGCCTGACGCACCAGACGCCGGCCTACGGCCCGGCGTCGGGTGGCGCGTTCGCGAACGGCTGCGAGGCGGGCTACCTCCCGTTCTGGCTCGACGCTGACGACAATACGATCACCGTGTGCGCGGGTACGTGCGCCCCGGCCGACTCGGATAACAGCACCCCGGCGCTGATCGCGGCGAACGTGGGCGATGCGACGAAGTCGGCGAAGCTCCACACGCAGGCGCTGCCGCGCGTAGGTGACGGTACGTGCCAGGTCCTCAAGAAGGGGTCGGCTGCGGCCTCGAACTGCAAATACATGTGGTCGACGGGCGTCAACGACAACGACGACGGTACGCTGATCGACAACCCGTGGAACGACACGCTCGGCGCGTGCTTCTCGTTCAGCCTCTATACGTACGACAACGACGGTGACCCGGCCACGGCCGAGATCGGCAACCCGGGCTGCCAGGAGCTCCCGGTCGAGACCGCGGCCGCGCCCAACCCGACCCACGAGATCTACGCGTGGGAACTCGGTTGCTACAACTCGGTGCGCACGGCTGCCATCATCGAGGCCCAGCCGCCGCGTCCGTCGGCGAAGCAGCAGCAGCTGAACCGCATGAACCGCTTCCGCACCATCACGTCGACGCCTGGTCAGCGCGTGATGAAGCACGTCCTGCTCTAAGCACCCGCTTCAGAGCGAACAACTGAAGGGTCCGGCAGTGCGTCGGGCCCTTCTTGCATTTTCGGAGGTTGTCGATGAAGTCCCTGTTCTCGTTCGTGGCCATGTCATGTCTGCTCATTGCCTGCGGTGATGATGGGGGAGGGATCACCGACACACCCGGTGATGACCCGGGGGATGACCCCGGTGATGATCCCGGTGACGATCCGGGCGACACCACCCTCGTCGACTCGGTCACGGCGGGCGAGTGCGATCCGCTGACGCAGGAGCCGTGCGCGGCGAACGAGCGCTGCACGTGGATCTGGGAGAGCCTGAACGACCCGTCGACCGAGATGGTCGAGCCGACGGTGGGTCGCCTTGGCTGCGCGTTCGCGGGCACGATCCCCGAGGCCGGCCAGTGCGTCCGCTCGGGTCCGACGACGACCCCGGCCGAGGCCGAGTCGTGCACCGATACCACCGAGTGCGGTCCGGGCCTCACCTGCATCGACTCGCTGTGCCGCACCGAAGGTACGGGTGCGTCGGTGGCCGACCAGTGCGAGCGCGGCAACTACTGCATCGCCGGCACGTGCAAGGCGATCTGTGACACGGCGGGCGCGGAGCCGTCGTGCGGCGCGAACGCGTCGTGCAACCGGTACTCGGGCATCTTCATCTCGATGGGCATGACGGTCGCCGGTGTGTGCGACCCGAAGTGTGACCCGCTGACGCAGCGTACGATCGAGGGCAACCTCGAGGCGTGCAACTCGCTCGACGCGGCGAACCCGAACACGGGTTGCTTCACGACGGCCGGCAGCGGCATGGGCGGCATCGGCTTCTCGTGCGCACGCGTTCCGCCCGAGGCGAAGGGCCTGACGCACCAGACGCCGGCCTACGGCCCGGCGTCGGGTGGCGCGTTCGCGAACGGCTGCGAGGCGGGCTACCTCCCGTTCTGGCTCGACGCTGACGACAATACGATCACCGTGTGCGCGGGTACGTGCGCCCCGGCCGACTCGGATAACAGCACCCCGGCGCTGATCGCGGCGAACGTGGGCGATGCGACGAAGTCGGCGAAGCTCCACACGCAGGCGCTGCCGCGCGTAGGTGACGGTACGTGCCAGGTCCTCAAGAAGGGGTCGGCTGCGGCCTCGAACTGCAAATACATGTGGTCGACGGGCGTCAACGACAACGACGACGGTACGCTGATCGACAACCCGTGGAACGACACGCTCGGCGCGTGCTTCTCGTTCAGCCTCTATACGTACGACAACGACGGTGACCCGGCCACGGCCGAGATCGGCAACCCGGGCTGCCAGGAGCTCCCGGTCGAGACCGCGGCCGCGCCCAACCCGACCCACGAGATCTACGCGTGGGAGCTCGGTTGCTACAACTCGGTGCGCACCGCTGCCATCATCGAGGCCCAGCCGCCGCGTCCGTCGGCGAAGCAGCAGCAGCTGAACCGCATGAACCGCTTTCGTACCATCACGTCGACGCCTGGTCAGCGCGTGATGAAGCACGTCCTGCTCTAAGCGCCCGCTTCAGAGCGAACAACTGAAGGGTCCGGCAGTGCGTCGCGCCCCTCTTGCATTTTCGGAGGTTGTGTTGGGCTTGATCCACTCCCGTAGACAGGTTGCCTATGCTGCCATCTGAACTTCTGTGACGTGCTCGGGCTCGTACCGCGCTGGGCTCACGTAGTCGAAAGCCGAGTGCCTCCGCCGCTGGTTGTAGAAGACCTCGATGTAGTCGAACAGCTCGACCTTGCCGTGGCCAATGGTCTCGAAGGTCTCGCCGAGTTCGGCCTTCACCGTTGAGAACCAGCTCTCCATCGCCGCGTTATCGAGGCAGTTACCCCGGCGGCTCATGCTGCACTCGATGCCGTGCGCGGCGAGCAGGTCTTGGTAGTCCTCGCTCGCGTACGTGGTGAATTCAATCGGTCGTCGCAACTCCTCGACATCGAGGAGCTGCAATGGCTGCTACAAAACAGTGGAGACAATCGGATCGTGCGGGACGTGCCCCGATACGATCGCCTGGGCGTCGGACCGCAGGACGCCGTGAACACCGACAAGCGTTCTGAAAGGCGATCGCGCGTGGATCGTCGAGCGAAGAGGCTGCGGTGGCTTCGGGCGTGTCGGCGCCAATTGGCACGCGGTGGTTTCGCGAGAATGGCGGGATGCCGCCGTCCAATCTGGAGCCTCAGTCGGGGCGCTACCTGTCGTTCGCCGAACGCGAAGAGATCGCGCTCCTGCACGCCCGGCGCGTCGGGGTTCGCGA
Source organism: Kofleriaceae bacterium (assembly GCA_022842285.1). Lineage (GTDB taxonomy): Bacteria > Myxococcota_A > Polyangia > Haliangiales > Haliangiaceae > JABFXX01. Next base: position 9,562 of record JALHPV010000121.1, on the reverse strand, counting down.
CATCGCTTTGCGGATCGGGAGGGACCCGTCGACGATCTCGCCCGAGCTGCGGCGAAACGCGGTGTGAGTTCCGGAAATTCTGACCACCCGGATTCCGGAAATTCTGACCACTCCGGAGTGCCATCAGGCGCCTCGGACCCCGTGATCGCCCCGACGACGAGTCGCGGCGAGGTCAGGAATGATCGACATGCTCAGAAGGCACGAAATCCAGGTCCAGCGTCAGGCAGGACGCAGCCTGGTCGAGACCGCCCGGCAGGTCGGCGTCTCGCAAAGCAGCGTCCAGCGCGTCGTCGCTGAGCCGCCAGTTCGGAACTTCGACACGAAGGCCGAGCGGACGAAGCGCCGCATCGGCCGCCCGTCCAAGGCCGAACCGTTTCGCGACTTGCTCGTTCGTGAGCTGGTCGCACAGCCCGACGCGCTCGCAGTCGAGTCGCTCCGTCGGGCGAAAAACGGTGGCTACCTCGGCGGCAAGAGCGCGCTCTACGAGCTGGTGCGTGAGCTGCGCCCGGACCGGCCGCAGCCGATCGTTCGCTTCGAGGGCGTCGCCGGCGAGTTCTCGCAGCACGACTTCGGAGAGGTCGACGTGCACTTCCACGGTGGCACGGTGCGACGCGTACACTTCTTCGCATCGCGCTTGAAGTACTCGCGGTGGGTCCAAGTCAGCATCGTCGAGAACCAGCGCGTCGAAGCATTGGTGCGCGCCCCCTGTGTCAGCGTAGTTGCCGCATCGGCCTGACCAGCATGGGGGGCGAGAGCGGAAGCGAAGATGGAGTATTCAGAAGTAGTTCGCGCACGGAGCGTGCGCCGGATGGTCGGCCCCAGCGCGCTGTCGGCCGCCGAGCTGTCGCGGGAGACCGGTATCCCGCAGCCGACATTGTCGCGGTGGCTGCGGGAGGCAGCTAGCCTTCGGCTGGTGAGCAGCAAGCCGACGTCGCCGAGCCAGCCCCCGTCCGCAGACGAGGCCAAGCGTCCTCAGGACTGGAGCCCGCAAGAGCGGATGCGGTTGGTACTCGACGCGCACGGGCTCGGAGACCAGGAGCTCGGCGAGTTGCTGCGTCAGCGTGGGGTTCATCGCGAGCAGTTCGACTCATGGCGGTCCGCGCTCGACGACGCATTTGCGCAGCCTCGGGCGTCCCGGCGGTCGCCGGAGGGCAAGCGGATTCGCGAGCTGGAGCGCGAGGTCGCGCGCAAGGACAAGGCGCTCGCCGAGACGGCGGCGCTGCTCGTGCTCCAAAAAAAGTCCAGCTCCTGTTCCCGAACGGCGTGTACGCGGGCGACGACACGGACGAGGAGAGCGACGAGTGATCCTCGGCCTCATTGCGACAGCGGTTCGCGACGGCGCCACGCAAGCGCGCGCGTGCGCGACGCTGGGCCTTGACCCGCGCACGGTCCAGCGCTGGCAGAAGCGTCCCGACGCCGACGACCTGCGGCATGGCCCGAAGACGCGGCCCGCGAATGCGCTCACGGCGGACGAGGAGGCGAAGATCATTGCGCTCACGACCGCCCCCGAGTTCGTCGGACTGTCGCCTCACCAGCTGGTGCCCAAGCTCGCCGATATGGCGATGTACGTCGCGTCGGAGTCGTCGATCTATCGGCTGCTGCGGCGCCGGCGGCTGCTGCGGCATCGTGACCGGTCCCGGCCGCGTACGCATCGGCGCCCCCGCGAGCTCGTCGCGACCGGACCCAACCAGGTGTGGGCCTGGGACATCACCTACCTGCCGTCGGGCGTGCGCGGAAGGTACTGGTACCTGTACGCGATCCTCGACGTGTGGAGCCGCAAGCTGGTCGGCTGGGCCGTGCACGAGGTCCAGAGTGACGCACTTGCGGCTCAGCTCATCGACCTGATGTGCGCGCGCGAGGGCGTTCGCCGCTGCTCAAAGGCCTCTGGAAGTTGTCGCTGTTCGAGTCGAGTCGACTCGCGTCGCTCCAGCGCGACAACAAGCGGCTGTACCGCGCGTACCTCCTCAAGGAGGCGATGCTCGGTGTCCTCGATTGCACGCATGAAGGTCTCGCACGGCGCAAGCTCGACGAGTGGGTCCGGTGGGCTCAGCGGTCCAAGCTCGCCCCGTTCATCCGCGTCGCCCGCACGATTCGCGACCACGCCGACTGCATCCTCGCGTACGTGAAATCCGGGCTCTCCAACGGCAGGCCGAAGGCCTTGTCAAACGCCACTAAGACCTGACCCCGAAACGACACTAAAACTGACCCCACCCATGTGTTCAGTGGTTGGTCTTGTTCGAGCCGAGAAGCCCGGCCCGTTTCTTCTGTCGTAGGCGGAAGCTGTCGCCCTGGATCACCAGGACGTGGCTGTGGTGGAGCACGCGGTCGAGGACGGCCGAGGCGATCATCTCGTCGCCGAAGACGTGCCCCCACTGCGTGATGGTTTGGTTGGTGGTGATGAGCATGCTGCCTCGCTCGTAGCGTCGGCTGACGAGTTGGAAGAACAAGTGGGCGGTCTGCTTCTCGAGCGGGAGGTAGCCCAGCTCGTCGACCACGAGCAGCTTCGGCTTGGCGTAGAACGCGATCTGGTCGGCGAGCTTGCCTTCGACCTGCGCACGGGAGAGCGCGGCCAGCAGCGACGTCGCGGTCACGAACAAGACCGAGTGACCGGCCTCGACGGCGGCGCGGCCGAGCGCGATCGCCAGGTGCGTCTTGCCGACACCGGGCGGACCGAACATCAGCACGTTCTCGGCGCCCGCGATGAAGCGGCCGGTCGCGAGCTCGCGGACGAGCTTGTGATCGATCGACGGCTGGAACTTGAAGTCGAACTCTTCGAGGGTCTTCACCGCCGGGAAGTGGGCGATCTGGATGCCCATGGCGACGCGCTTCTTCTGCTTGGCCTCGGTCTCCTCGGTCAGGATCTGGTCGAGGAAGTCGAGAAACGTCGGCTCGGTGCGAGCGGCCTGGGACAGGATCCCATCGAGCCGCTGCGCGACCGCGCCGAGGCGCAGCTTCATCAGCCGCTCTTCGACGCCGGCTCTCACGATCTCGGTCACGCGGCACCTCCGATGCAGTCGGCGTAGTCCGCGAGGCTGCGACCGATCGGCGAGCTCGCCACCACCCCAGCCTCGTCGCGCTGCCGGAAGATGCCCTCGAAGTGGCGAGGATCGGTCACACGCTGATGCGGCTCGGCGTGCCGACGGTGGCGTGCGACCTCGATGCGGCCATCGAAGACCACGACCTCGTGCTCTCCGACGAGCACGTCGACCGTGCAACGCACCAGGCGGTGCGGGACGCTGTAGCGAATCGTGTCGACGTCGACGAAGCAGTCGGTCGCGACACGTCGAGAGATCCGGCGCTCTCGCACTGGAATCACCGGCGACGGTAGCGGAAGCATCGCCGTCCGCTCGTCCCGATCGAACCGCTCGCACGGACGCTCGTGCGTCGTGCCATGGATGCGCTGATCGGCGCCGACAATCCAGTCGGCGAGATGCGCCTCAAGCGCGGCGAAGCTCGTGAACGAGAGCCCCGCGATCGCATTGCGCTTCACGTAGCCGACGCCCGACTCGGTCTTGCCTTTGGTGCGTGCGCGATACGGTCGACACGCCGCGACCTCGACGCCCCAGTCCTTGCAGAACGCGGCAAATGCCGGGTGAACACGAGCGGTGCCGGTCTCACGATCTTCGCCGATGACCAGCGCACCCGCACGATCGATCAGGATCTTGCGGGTGACACCGCCAAAGGCGCGGAACGCGCCGGCGAGTCCCTCTCGCCAATCATCCTGCCGCTGGCTGAGCGACGCACGAACGAAGATCCGCCGCGAGTAGCCGAGCACGGCCACGAACATGTGGACCTTGGTCCGCGCTCCGGCGATGACGATCCACTTCTCGCCGAAGTCGATCTGCATCTGGTGCCCAGGCGCGGTCTCGAACCGTACGGTCGCGAGCTCAGCTGCGCGCTTGGTCTGGCGATGCGGCGCGAGCACGCGCTGCAAGGTCCGGATCGGCACGTCGACCTGCTGCTCGGCCAGCAGTCGCTGCACGACGACGCCATTGCCGGCGGCCGGGCCGTCCAGCAGCGCCCGCGCAGCCACCTGCTGCGCTGCATCGAGCGTCCACGCACCCGGCCGTGTCTGCGTCTCCGCGGCTGTGCCCTCGCGCAGATACCGCCGCACGCTGTTACGCGCGATTCCCAGCTCGCGAGCGATGCGCTTGGTGCCCCAGCCGAGCGCCTTGAGCGCTCGCAGGTGCTTCACGATCTCAGGATCCACCATCGGGACCGTGAGCGTCGCCCTCCATTTTCCTGCTGTCTGATCCATCGCTTACCCTCCTGGCGGGAGGGGTCAGTTTTAGTGGCGCGAGGGGGTCAGTTTACGTGGCGCCTGACAAGCCTCAACGGCAAGGCACGAACCATCACCCGCCGCTCTTTCGGCTTTCACAGCGCGCACGGACTCATCGCGCTCCTCAAGCTCTGCTGCTCAGGCATCCACCTTTACCCGGTCCACCACTGGCCGCAATCCACCCACTAAACCTCGTGGAGAGCCCCTCTTCCTGCGTCGCAAGGGGACGGAGTGACTACTGACAAAAAGTATTCACGAAGTAGCCGTAAAAGAACGGTGTGACATCGACGCCACTGTTTCGTGTAAGCGTCGCTTGAACCCAGTAATAGGAACCTGACGCAAACGTGTGAGCGCCTGCTGCCGTGGTGGACGCGCGCACCGTTGTATTTGAGGTCGCGGTGAGGAGCGTTACCGGACTTGAGGAGCCTGTGATCGTATCCGTCATCAGCTTCACAGACACAGCCGATGAAGAGCCGACGCCGTCCGAAGCCGTCACTCCGACACGGGCCCGTTGCACCTGGGGAGACGTACAAGAAAGAGGAAACGGAGCTCGGACGGCGCATGACAGCGTCGCAGTTCCGGTTGCGCCAGATGCGATACGCACGCTGCCGTCTGTGGAGCTGATTGTGACAGCTGCACTGCCTGGCATGAGCACACATCCACTACCGACGCCGGCGGCGACTCTGGTCTCGGCGGCGGCAGTCCCGATGGATGCAAGAATTGCAATAAACGCAACGCATGAGGATTTGATCATTGCTGACTCCTTAGAAGCACATGACGGAAGGGTCGAGTTGCCAGAGCGAGGTAGCGTAGGCAATAGGAAGAGCTAGAGCCATTCCGCCAATGACGTTTCGCTCGAGACGAATCTCAATCCAGTAATATCTATTTTCCAAGTCCATGACATGCGGGAACCTTGCATAGGTGACATCTCCAGTCGGGAAGTTCGCCGACGTGACTGATCCGTGCAATGTCGGAGTGGGAGATGTAGTGTTGATGCTGACTGATCGCAAGCTGGCCGTGACTCGAGAGTAGTAACCGCCGCCGTCAAGGGGATCGACAGCGCGAATGCCAAGTCTTAAGCAGGATTCTGTCTGAGGTGCGCTCGGGATCTGGCACGTCAGCTTGACATCTGCATTGCCGCTGCCGGTAGGAGTAACACTTCCGGAAGTCGCAGTAGCCGTTGAAATTGTACTGCTGGTGTCGAGTGCACACTCGCTTGCGGCGGCGTAGTAGAGTGGAGCACTGGCATTTGGGGCGGCGTAGGCATCGTTTTGTGCGAGCGAGAGCAAAGAAAATGATACAATGGGCGCAAATGCTTGTGCGAGTTGTAACGATGTTCTCACTGAGATGACCCTTCGTTTGCTGGTGCGACAGTGGCTGCGCATTTATGGCAGCCAGCGTCGGGGACCGTTTGCTAATTGCTTGGCGAGGATAAGAGGCCTGGAGTGTCTTCAGCAAGCGTGACGATGGCGCAAATTGCAGCACTCCGGAGGTTTTGGGGCGAATGTAAAGATTCTCCACGATGTTTAGTGGCTGTCGCGCGGCGGCAGGGGGGAATGGTCTTAAGAAAGTCAGCCCGCCAGGGAGGGCTCGAGAGAACCGGCTTGAGAAGGTCCGGACCAGCTGGGTAACAACACGACGAACTCCAACGCGAAGTCGGATGGCTCACGGTTCCCGAGCCACAGTTGCCGACCACTCCTGCATTTCATCGCTCAACCTTCGAGCGGTCAGAGCCTGCGTACGCTGCCGGCCGAGCGGTTCGGCGACCGTAGTTGGACCGAGAAACCCATAGTACCCCGCCGAACGTCAAGGACGGGGTCCGTGCAACGGTTACCGAAGGTCTCCGAAGACGGCTTCGAGGCGATCAACACCAGCCCGACCCGTGGCACTGCGACTGGAACTACGTCATCAAGCCACGCGTGCACCGCACATGACCAGATGACATCCAGATTCGCCAGCCCTTAGCGCGGGCGCCGCACCCGCGGCAACAGCCCCCAGGCTTTCGCCTTGTCGGCGAATGTCGACTTGGCCATGCCCATGTGCGTCGCAGCGGCGCGGATCGAGCCATGCGTGATGAGCGCTTGCTCCATCGCTCCGCGCATCATCGCCTGGTAGGGCGGCAACATGTCGTCGGCGAGGCTATTGAGCGCCATCGGGATGGCGCGACCGAAGCGCAGGTCCGGGAAGAAGTCCTCGGCGCCGAGCATGTTGCCGCCGAGGGCCACCGCGCGCGACACGGCATGGCGCAACTCGCGGACGTTGCCGGGCCACGCGTAGCTCGCGAGGGCGCGCCAGGCGTCGTCGGTGATGACCTTCGTCTGACCGGGCGCGAGCTCGGCGAGCATGTACTCCGCGAGCTCGACCAGGTCGCCCATGCGCTCGCGGAGCGGAGGGAGCTTCAAGACCACCGTCGCGATGCGGTGGTAGAGGTCGAGGCGGAGGCGCGAGCTGTCGGTGCCGAGACCGTCGAGGCGGTTCGTGGCCGCGATGATCCGCGTGTCGATTGCCCGCTCGTGGGTGCCGCCCACGCGGCGCACGGTGCGCTGCTCGAGGGCGCGTAGCAGGCTCGGCTGCATCTCGATGGGGAGTTCGCCGAGCTCGTCGAGGAAGAGCGTCCCCGTCGACGCCTCGACGAAGTAGCCCTCGCGCTCGTTGTGCGCGCCGGTGAAGGCGCCGCGCTCGTGGCCGAACAGCTCGGAGCCGATGAGCTCGCGAGGGATGGCGCCGCAATTCACCGGCACGAACGGGCCCCTTGCGCGCCGCGAGGCCTCGTGGATGACGCGCGCGAGGACGTCCTTGCCAGTGCCCGTCTCGCCGACGATGAGGATCGGACAGTCGGCGTTCGCCGCGCGCAGCGCCTGCTCGATCGTCGCGCGGAACGCCGGGTCGTGACCGCGCAGCATCTCGATGGCGCGGGTGTGCTCCGGAGCCTCCGTGCCCATGGCCACCAGGACCGAGCGACCGATGGTCACGTACGACCCGACGCGCAGCTCCGCGGCCTCGACGTAGTTGCCGTCGACCTGGGTGCCGTTTCGCGATCGGCGGTCGCGCACGACCAGCGTGCCGTTGTCGCGGCGCTCGATGACGCAGTGCTGGCTCGATACGTACGGATCGGCCAGCACCACATCACAGTGCGCGGCGGATCCGATCATCCACCGGTCCTTCGTCGCGCCGAGCGAGTACACCGTTCCGTCGCTCGACGCTCGCAGCGCCATTACCTCGCTCGTCCGCCGGATGTCCGGCGCGAGCATCTTCGTCGAAATCTCCCACTCCGTTCTGATCGTCACGTGTGCCTCCGTGGTCGCGGCCTTCGTCGGGATAACTGTCCGGTTGCGATCCTTTTCCGAACTTCGTGCCGTCCCAACCGCGCGAATCCCCGTGACGGAGTGTCCGGAGTGTCCGGAGTACGGACCGTCGTCGCTCGACCGCCGGACGAACAGTTGTCCCCATCGCCCGGAAAATGGGCCAGGCCCGATCGCGCCACGGAAAATGGGCCAGGCCCCATCGCGCCCCATCGCGCCATCGCGCGCGGAAATGGGCCAGGCCCATCGCGCGCGGAAATGGGCCAGGCCCGTCGCCGGCTACGTCTGCGTGTACACGAACGTGACGGCGGTGCAGACCGGCACGGCCTGGCCGTTCACGACGTACGGCTTGTACTTCCAGCTCTTCAGCTCCGATGCGATCTTCTGGTCGTAGGCGGGGAGCGTCGTCGACTTCAACTGGGTCACCTGCGAGATGGCGCCGCTCGTCGCGATGCAGATCTTGAAGGTGCCGATGACCTTCGTCTTGCCCGAGCGCGAGAGCTCGGTCTTGGAGACATCATCGGGCGAGATCTGGGAGTTGCCCGCGATGCGCTGGCCCTCGAGGATCTGGGCCGCGACGACCTTCGGCGGGGCGGGGGGCGCGGGCGGACGGGGCGGGGGCGGCGCGGTCACGAGCGTCACGTCGCCGATGCTGCCCCTCACGCCGTCGGGGTCGGTACCGCACTCCTCGGTCGCGGGATCGCAGTAGTCACCGGCGGTGAGGGTCGAGCCGGGGCCGACGTTCGCCTGGACCTCGTCGGGAGGTGGCTTGTCCTCGATCCGGAAGGCCACGATCTCCTTCACGACCCGCTTCTTCAGCTTCAGCTCGGGGACGAACTGCTTCGCGCCCCCCGGCGGAGGCGGGGGCGGCGCGGGAGGGGGCGGCGCGACGGCGAGAGACATCTCCGAGCGTGGCTTCTCGAGCGCCTCGAGGTCCCAGATCGACTTCGCCCACATGACGCCGAACACGCCCATGTGGAAGACGGCCACTGCGGCGAGCAACGGCGTCGCCCAGCGAGGACCATGCCTCCGCTTGGCGGCGGCAAAGCCCTCGAAGCGTGCGCCCGGCTGACCGGCCGCGGCAGGGTCACGGAGGAAGGGGGTGGTCTGGTCGTCGTCGATCGCCATGATGGGATCGCGAACGCGACAGAAACCCATTCGATCTACGCAACTGCACGAATCTGCTGCGACATCCAGCGATGCTTCGACGCCGCGGCCCTGACAATGTCCGTACTCCGGACATGATCGGGGCCCGAATCCCTCGAAAAGTTGACAGACCACAACGAGCAGCAAACCATCGCTGTATGGATGCTTCCACGCAGGTCGCGCCGCACGAGACCGAGCTGCTGTCGTGGTCGGAGATCTGCGCGAAGTACCCCGACCAGTACGTCTGCCTGGTGGATGTCGAAGCCGTCGAGCTTGGGAGTCCAGAGATCAAGGCCGGGCGGATCGTTGGGCGTGGAGCAACGCGCCGTGCCGCCTACGAGCCCATTCGCGGGCTCGGTGCGAAGTTCCCCCTTCACTCGATCAGGTTCACGGGCATCTGCACCGAGACGTTCGTTCGTCCTTCCCTGGTCATCGATGACGAGACTCTCGAGCTCCTTCGTTCGTGACCGCGAGCTGATCGTCGTCGACGCGGAGGTTGTTGGACCCGTGAATGCGACGACAGCGCGACTCGTGGTGGACACGGGAGCCGCTGCAACAACGTTGATTCCCGAGCTGCTCGAGACCATCGGGTACACCCGGCGTGATGGCTTCCAGGACGCAAAGGTCCACACGGCGATCGGCGAAGAGAGAGGCTACTGGCTTCGCGTGGCCGAGCTCAACGTGCTGGGCGTCACCACTCCGAACTTCGCGGTGGCCGTGTTCGCGCTCGGCCATCGCGATATCGACGGCCTCGTCGGTATGAACTTCCTCCGGCACTTCAACTTCGAAATCAGGCCTGCCGAGCGTCGGATTCTCTCGAGCTCATCAAGCGATA
>JALHPV010000120.1 GCA_022842285.1 Kofleriaceae bacterium | reverse complement strand
ACCATCCGGCGCGGCGTCGGCGGGCGCGGCGTCGGCCGGTGGTGCGTCCGGGGTGGCGGGATCATCTCCACCACCACAGGCGGCCGCGAGGACCGCTCCCATCAACCCTGGTGCACGCATCCCGGGCAGGATACCCCGGGATTCGATCCCGATCAGGAGCGCCGTCGACGCGTGACGAACCATGTCACGACCGGCGAGAAGGCGATCGCGACGAGGACGTAGAAGCCAGGTTCGCGCATCGCCATCCCGCGGGGGCGGTACACCCCGCCGTGCGCGAGGCACAGGCCCAGATACAGGACCCACACGACGGCCCCGCAGATCACCCATGGGGTCAGCGGAATCGGCGACGGCGCGAGGGCCGGTACGGGCGCGGAGCTGATCACGCCGCGCCACCGGTCGAGGTCCCACACGAGCAGACCCACGGTCCCGAGGAGCATCGCGCTCGCGACGACCGCCGTTGGCGTCAGCCCGATCGTGCTCCACACGAACACCGTGATCGTGGTGAGCACGGGGAGCGCGATGACGGCGCCAAGGAGCGCGAAGCGCTGCGTGCTCAGCAGCAGAGCGGCCGCGAGCTGGACCAGCCCGACGAACTGGTAGAACGGCCCCGTCGCGTGGAAGGCATCGAGAAAATCGTGGAATCGGCCGCTATTGGCCGCCTCCGTGAACGGCTGGTCGAGGACCTTCTTCAGCGCCGCCGGCAAGAAGGCGAAGCCGATCAGGATCCGGAGGATGATCACGCACAGGTTCGCCCACCGGGCGCGTCGCAGCCGCTGCAGGAGCTCGAGCAAGTGCTCACATTCTAGTACTTCCCGCTAGCTCCGCCGCCGCCTGACGCGCCACCGCCGCGCGCCGACGACGAGGACCCTCTCGACGCGAAGAAGGCCAGGGCGCGGAAGATGTAGGTGAATCCGATGAGGATGGAGAAGAACACCTTGCGGAAGCGGTCGTTGAAGATCGAGATGATGCAGCAGCCGACGAGGAGCGCGATGAAGGCCCCGAAACCGATCTTCCAGCCGCGCGAGACGCCCGGCGCAGGTCGCTTCACGGCCTGCGGCACGCGCGACGGCAACTGCTTCACGATCGCGGTCGCCCCCGCCGTGATGGCCTCGGCGATGGCGCCCTTCGCCAGGAGCGGCCCCATCGAGACGCGGATGACGTCAGCGGCCTGGATGTCTGTCAGGTCGCCACCGACGCCCTTGCCGGTCTCGATCCGCGCCTCGCGCTGATCTGGCGCCACGACGATCAGAATGCCGTCGTCGAGCTTGGCGTCTCCGAGCTTCCACGCGTTGAACGTACGGTAGGCGACGTCATCGATCGGATCGTCAACGCCTGCGATCACCAGCGCCGCGATCGTGTAGCGATCCTTCGATTTGATGCGGGCCAGCGCTGAATCGACGCGGGCCCGGCCCGCTCCCAGTCTGCCACCCGGATCGGCCACGTGGCCCGCCAGCGGCGGCGGCGTGAACGGCGCGGCGTGGCTGGCGACGGCGAGCAGGATCAGCAGGGCTGCGGACCCGGCGAGCGTCCGCGCGGTGATCAAAATGACACCTTCGGCGCCGGCCCGGTCGCCTCCGTCGAAGCGGTGAAGTACACGCGCGGCTTGAACGGCCTGCCCGTCGCCTTGTTCACGATCGAGCCGCCGACCTTGGCCTGCTCCGCGTTGTAGGTCTTGACCGCGGCGTTGTACTCCTCGCGCGCTCGCAGGATCCGGTTCTCCGTGCCCTCGAGCTGCACCGCGAGGTCGCGGAAGCCCTGGTTCGCCTTCAGATCTGGATACTGTTCCTGCACCACCATCAGGCGGCCCAACGAGCCCTTCAGCTGATCCTGGGCGCGCTGGAACGCGGCCATCTTCTCTGGATCGGAGAGGTCGTCGCCGCTTAGCTTGATCTGGGCCGCCTGCGACCGCGCCTCCGTGATCCGCGCAAGCGTCTCCTGCTCGTGCGCCGCCGAGGCCTTCACCGTCGCGACAAGGTTCGGGATCAGGTCGTAGCGCCGCTGGAGCTGGGCCTCCAGGTTCGCCCAGCGCTCGTCACAGGTCGCATTCGCCTCGACAAGCTCGTTGTATTTGCCGCAGCCGAAGCACGCGAGGAGGACGAGGAGCAGGAGCCGCATAGACGGTGGATGCGGTGCCCGCTAGATGTGACGCGCGCCTGTAGGGCCGGATCTCCCATATCCCACCTCGACGACGCCTGGCGGGCGTGGGACCCTGGTCGACAACGCGCGTATGCCTACTCGTCGCAATATCGTTGATCGCCGCGAACGCAGCACGGGCGGTGCGACCGTCCCCTTCGACGTCGCCGAGCTCGAGAAGCTTCGCGAGAAGTCGGCCGAGGTGGCGCTGCCGTCGCCGCCCCCGCCGCCCGCGCCGGTCGAGGATGACCACGAGATCGAGATCACCAGCGAGTAGCGATCAGGTCATACCGCGACGCGACTTGTAGAGATTGATGAGCCCGTTGGTCGACGGGTCATGCGACGTCACCGGGGCCGGCCCCGCGAGCTCCGGGAGGATCTTCGAGGCGAGCTGCTTCCCGAGCTCGACGCCCCACTGGTCGAACGAGAAGATGTTCCACACGATCCCCTGCGTGAAGATCTTGTGCTCGTACATCGCGACCAGGGCCCCGAGGACATGTGGGGTGAGCTTCTGCACCAGGATCGATGTCGTCGGCCGGTTGCCCGTGAACGTCTTGTGCGGGACGAGGGCCTCGCTCACGCCCTCCGCGCGCACCTCGTCGGCGGTCTTGCCGCGCATCAGCGCCTCGGTCTGCGCGAAGAAGTTGGCGAGCAGCATCTCGTGATGTGACCCGATCGGGTTGAACGTCTCGACGCTCGCGATGAAGTCGGCGGGGATGAGCCGCGTGCCCTGGTGGATCAGCTGATAGAAGGCGTGCTGACCGTTGGTGCCGGGCTCGCCCCAGATGATCGGCCCCGTGGAGTAGCTCGTGATCGGCGCGCCGTCGCGGTCGACACTCTTGCCGTTCGACTCCATGTCGCCTTGCTGGAAGTACGCGGCGAACCGATGGAGGTACTGGTCGTATGGCAGGATCGCGTGCGAGTCGGCGCCCCAGAAGTTGGCGTACCAGATGCCCAGCATCGCGAGGATGACGGGCAGGTTCGTGTCGAGCGGGGCGGTGCGGAAGTGCTCGTCCATCTCGTGCGCGCCGGCGAGGAGCTCCTCGAAGTGGTCCATGCCGATCACGCACGCGATCGACAGACCGATGGCGCTCCACAGCGAGTAGCGACCGCCCACCCAGTCCCAGAACTCGAACATGTTGGCGGTGTCGATGCCGAACGCGGCGACCGCCTTGGCATTCGTCGAGAGCGCGACGAAGTGCTTCGCGACGGCGGCGTCATCCTTCAAGGCGGCGAGGAGCCACGCCCGCGCCGAGGTCGCGTTGGCGATGGTCTCCTGCGTCGTGAACGTCTTGCTCGCGATGATGAACAGGGTCGTCGCCGGATCGAGCGTGCGCACCGTCTCGGCGAGGTGCGTGGCATCGACGTTCGACACGAAGTGGGCGCGCAGGCCGTCCTTCCAGTAGGGCCGCAGCGCTTCGGTCACCATCACCGGCCCGAGGTCCGAGCCGCCGATGCCGATGTTGACGACGTCGGTGATCGGCTTGCCGGTGTGCCCCTTCCAGCGACCATCGCGGAGGCGCTCCGTGAACGAGCGCATCTTCGCGAGGACCGCGTTCACCTCGGGCATCACGTCCTTGCCATCGACGAGCACGGGGCGCTGGCCCCGATTGCGCAGCGCGGTGTGGAGGACGGCGCGGCCTTCGGTGCCGTTGATCTTCTCGCCCGCGAACATCTTGTCTCGCCAGCCGGCGACGTCGGCCTGCTCGGCGAGCGTGCGCAGGAGCTGCAGCGTCTCGGTCGTGGTGCGGTGCTTCGAGTAGTCGACGAACAGACCGCACGCCTCGTGCGACATCCGTTCGAACCGCTGCGTGTCGCGGAACAGCTCGCGCATCGAGACGTGCTCCAGCGTCGTCTTGTGAGCAACCAGGGCTTGCCACGCGGGGGTCTTCGTCAGCATGAGGCCGAGCAGACCATGGTTCGCGCTACGGCGCTGCGGGGAGCTGCCACACGAAAAACGCGGCCAGGTCGGTGAGCTGGTCGATGACCTGGGACCTCCCGGCGCCCACGCCGTGACCGGCGTCCTCGGTCGTGGCCAGCAAGATCGGGTGCGCCGCCGACTGCGCGGCCCGCATGGCGGCCGTCATCTTGCGTGAATGCCACGGGGCGACGCGCGGATCGTTGGCGCCGGTCGTGAGCAGCGTGGCCGGGAACGCGCTGCGCTTCGGGATCCCGGCGAGCGCGCGGTGATACGGGGAGTACGCGTACAGGGCGGTGAACTGCGCCGGGTCGGCGACGGTGCCGAACTCGGGAATGTTGAACGCGCCGTTGGGCGTGAGCTCGACGCGGAGCATATCCATGATGCCGACGTCGGCGAGCGCGGCCTTCACGAGCTCGGGGTGCTGCGTGATCGTCGCGCCGATCAGGAGGCCGCCGTTGGAACCGCCGACGATGCCGAGGCGGTCCGCCGCGGTGTACTTGCGCTCGACAACGGTCGCGAGCACGGCCGCGAAGTCGTCGAACACGTTCTGCTTGGCGGTCAGCATTCCGGCGCGGTGCCACGCCTCGCCGTACTCGCTGCCGCCGCGCAGGTTCGTGTCGATGAAGCAGATGCCGCGACGGAGCAGGGGCACGAAGCCCAGGGGCTGGGACGGGGTGGTGTTGATGCCGTACCCGCCGTAGCCTGTCGCGATGCACGGTCGCGAGCCGTCCTTCGCTGCCCCCTTCGGCCAGATGATCGTGTACGGGACCTGCGTGCCATCCTTGGAGGTCGCGGTCTCGCGGATCACGTCGAAGCCCGACAGATCCACCACCGAGGCCGCCGAGAGCTGAGGCAGGGGCACGAAGGTTCCCGGCTGACCGCGCTTGCCAACGGTGTAGCGCCAGCGCGTGAACGGCTCGACGTACGACGAGGTCACGGTCAGGAGGCCATCGGGGAGCGCGAGGATGTTCGCGACGTCGATCGGCGAGGGCAGGGGCAGGGCGGGGAGGGCCTTCCCCGACCGCGCGAACATGCGCAGCGTGGACGGTCCGCCGAGCTGATAGATCGCGGCGAGCCGGTCGCCGGTGTCGACGACGCCGAGCTCGGAGGTGTAGTTCGTGACGATCGCGTCGGCGCCTTCTGGCACGACGACCGTCGCCTTCGCCGCCGACGTGGCGGTGTCGACGAGCCGCATGATCTTGCCGCGCGGGGCATCCTTGCGCGACACGAGCCACAGATCGCTCGTGGAGCCGAAGCCGATGTAGGGGATGTTGTCGGCCCAGTCATCGAGCTGCGTCCACGTACCCGCCTTGCTGCGCAGGTAGTGGCGGAACTGTCCGCCATCCCCCAGCTGCACCGCGGCCAGCACCCGACCTCGGCTGTCCGAGGTGAGCTGGATCTCGGCCGTCCTCGGCAACTCGGGCCCGAGCTCCCGCACATCCGTCGCGACATCGGCGCCGAGCTGGTGACGCCAGAGCGAGAGCCAGAGCTGGGGCTCGTCGGCGTGCTCCTCGCCCGGCCGTGGATAGCGCGTATAGAAGATGGTCTTGCTGTCGGGAGCCCACGTGGCGTCGCCCAGGCCGGTGCCTCGATACACGTCCGCGAGCGGTGGCTCGAGGTCCTTGCCATCGAGGCTGATCAGATGCAGCTGGCCGACCTCGCTGCCATGCTTCGACATCGACATCGACACCGCGACCTTCTTGCCGTCGGGCGATGGCACGTAGAAGTCGATCGTTCGGCCGATGGTCCCGGCGGCCGGATCGATCACGAGCTGCGCGGCCTCCGGCTGCTGGAGATCCGCCATCACGATCAGCTCGGCCTGCTCGTGGTCCGGGCGCTGCCGGAGCGCGAAGAACCTCCCGCCCGCCGCAATCACGTTGCTGTACTGGATCTCAGACGCGTTGACGATCGCCGCGTACTCGGTGGCGAGGGCGGCCCGCCCAGGCACCGCGTCGAGGGCCGCGCGGGCCACCTGGTTGTGGGCGTCGCTCCACGCCTTCACGTCGGGGGTATCGGCCTCGAGCCACTGGTACGGGTCCGCGACCGTCACGCCGTGATACCGGGTCGTCACCACGACGGACTTCGCGAGCAACGGATCTTCCGACTCCACCGCCGCCGCGCCGCCGCTCCCCGGGCCCGGACGCCCCACAGGGTCGGGGGCGGGACTCGCGCTGCCGCATGCGGTCGCGCCGGTCGCCAGCGCGAGGAGGACGAGACGCATGCGCGGATGATACAGCGGGCTCAGTGCGCGCGACGGCGGCGCAGGACGACCAGTCCGAGGCCCAGCGCGAGGACCACGCTACCGGCGCCATCGCCGCCGGTCGAGCAACAGCCGCCGCCCTCCACGTCACCGTCGCCGCCGCCGTCGTCGGTCACGGCGTCGTCGGGCTCGTGCTCGGGCTCGGGCTCGGGCTCGGGCTCGGGCTCGGGCTCGGGCTCGGGCTCGGGCACGACGCACGCCTCCGCCAGACCGGAGCCACACGGGACCGCCGCGCCGGCGGGCAGCTTGCTGTGGATCCACGTGAGGTACGCATCGACGCGTGAGTCGACACCGCCGGTGTTGCACTCGCCGCCGTCGAAGCTACGCGAGACGACGCCGATCACGCGGCGCATCCCCCCGACCATCGCGAAGCCCGGACCGCCCGAGTCGCCGTAGCAATTCTGCGGCTGCGGCGCGCCCATGCCGACCTGGATCTCGCTGGCATTGAGCGAGATGAGTGCAGTGGTGGCGTCGAACATCACGCCCCCACCGTTGCCCTGCGCATCCGTCGCCCCGTACCCCGCGATCTGCATCGGCAAGCCCGCGACGAGCTCGGGCGAATCGACGGGCCGCGGCATCATGACGGGTGGGACCTCGGTGATCGCCTGCGCGAGGATCACCACGCCCACGTCGAAGAACTCGCCGAGTCCAATCTCGGGGATCGTGTCCAGCGTGAACATCTCGTGCTTGATCGCCATCAGGCCCGGCACGACGGTGGGCGGCGTCGCCGTGGTGGTGTCGAGCGCGAGCGTGAAGCCCGGCGTGGAGGGGCCCACCAGATCCGGGTCGAGACAGTGGGCGGCCGTCAGCACCACGTTCGGCGCGATGAGCGTGCCCGTGCAGCCGAACTGCGGCGTGCCAGCCCCGCCGTCGTACATGAGCGCGCCCACGCCCGGAAATGCGCCCGGCTGCGTGACCTGGCCCCCGACGACGTTGCCACTCGTCACATCGAGCTCCGGCGACGTGCACCCCACCACTGCCACGAGCGCGACTGACCATTTCATGGGCGGCATGGTCACCCGATTCGGGCCCTACGAGGCGGGCAAAATGGTTGGCGTCGGCCCGCAGGACTCTCGGTTCGTCGCACGCGATCCCGTGACCACGGCCCGCGAGTTCAAGCGTCTGAGGGGGACCTCCCGGGTGCTCGCCAGAGCTCAATGACTACAGGAGGTTGAGATTTGGTCGGACCAAATACGCGACCACTAATTTTAGTGAACCGTTCAAGGGCGGATCCAGCCATCGGTTTCCGTACAAGGCCCATGTTCGGCTTCCTCGACAACCTGCCGATTCCGCAACTGCCTCGCATGCCGCAGATGCCAGGACTGCCAGGGCTGCCAGGATTCCCGGGGCTGCCGGGGCTCCCGCAACTACCGAGGATGCCGCAGCTACCACAGCTGCCGCAGATTCCGAACCCACTCGCGCCCGTGTTTCAGGCGGGCCGCGACTTCATGGGTGGAATCAACAACACCCCGCAGACTGGCGATGCGGTCACGCGCGAATCAGCAGACGGACATGCGGCCGCAGATCAACCGACGTCGTTCTTTGGCCGGCTTGGTCAAGGCATCGGCGATGTGGGACGTGGGCTTTCGCAAGAGGGGCTCGGCGGCATCCTCGATCCGTTCGGCATGATGGATCGCCAGCAGGCGCAGCGTGACCTGTCGGGTCGCTTCCAGGTCCTGCCGGACGACTTCGTGGGACCCCGGCGTGCGAATCAGGTCTCGCAGGACGAGTACCAGAACATCGCGCGCACCTTCAGTAGTGTTCGGCGCGGTACCGGCGATCTCTCGATCAATACCAGTGGCTTCGACGGAGCGAACGCGGAGACCGAGAGTGCCGAGTATCGTCAGGGCTCCCTCGACCGCATCGCCGACATGATGATGACCACCGGCGGGCGGCGGCAGATCAACAACCTGAACAACAACGTCGCGATGAACGACGACGGTACGCAGCGCACCGACGCCAACGGCGATGCGATTCATCGCCACACCACCATCGAGCCGCTGTGGGGGGTGAACGGTGGCGTCGATGCCAACGGTCGCACCATCTGGAATGACCCCGGCGCCGGCAATCACACGAACGCGACGATGCGCTCGGACAACGCGACTGCGACGCCGCTCGCCGCGGGTTCGCGACGCAATGCCGACGGTACCCGCGGTACCGGCACCGATGTCCGTATCAACTGGAACCCCGGCGCCGAGAACATCGGCAATACCGGCGTGAACTCCGACATCATCCTCGCGCACGAGATGGAGCACGCGGTGAACCAGTCGCAGGGCACCAACGGCTTCAATCACTTCGGCGGTACGAACCCCGATGGAACGCCGATCACCAACACGGGTGAAGCACGCATACGCAACTCCGAGCGCCAGGCCGTCGGCCTCTCGCGCACCGACGGAGGACCGGGAGGCGGTCACTATCCGGGCGATCCTGATGGATGCACGGAGAATACGTATCGCCAGGAGCGCAACGATCTCGGCCTTGGCGAGATGTGGCTGCCGCGCGAGCGCTACACGCATCTTCCTGGCCAGGCAGGCTCGCAGGCGGACCTCGATGCGGCGTGGGCTCGTCACAATGCCTCGGGCAATGCCCGCCCCCGCACGCCGTAGCGACTAGGATGAGTGCATGACGCGGTTCGTTCGACTCGCCGTGACCGCCCTCGCGCTCGTGTCGTGCTCTCGCGCGAGTGACCGTACCGAACCGTCGGCTCCGTTGTCACCCCCGGCACCAACACCGGCGGCACCGGCGCCGTCCGTCCCCGTGCAGAAAGATCCAGCCATGACCGACAAGCTCACGTTCTCCCTCGCGCGAGCGGGCGCGAAGCTGCGTGTCTCCTATCGCTACGAGAACCTTGGCCGCGCCGTGGTGCACGTCCACGACGCCATGCTCCAGCAGGTCGGTGACCAGCAGTGGAAGCGGCTCGAGATCCAGATGTGGCGTCGCACGAGCCCCGACACGGCGGTGATCCAGGTCGGGCTGCCGGAACCCGAAGGCGTCGCGCCGCCTCGCGGGACGTACCTTGCGGTGCAGCCGGGCGCGTCGGTCGAGGGCACGCGGGAGGTCCCGTTTCCGCTGACCGAGCCCGACGGGACGCCGATGCAGGGCATCACGCAGGTGTCCCTGGATCTCGAGGTCATCGCCGGGGATCCGGGCAGCCCGTTGGTACTGCCCACCGACAAGGGGCCCGTCACCGTTCCCGATGGCCCCGACACTCGACTCGTCCACGCCGCCGCGGTCGCGCTCCCTAAGTGACGTCAGTGCGCGGCGGCCTGCAGCGCACTCACGAGCACGCGAATGACCTCGCGGCGCGTCTCTTCGTACGGTGGTAGCGTCGCGCTCGCGCCGATCACCTGGTAGCGCTCACCAGCTCGCAAGCAGATCACGAAGGGCGTGCCCGCTGCTTGCGCTTCGTCACTGGTCTCGACGGTGACCGTTGCTGGCAGCGGATGCTCGTGGTGATCGTGGACAGCGATCGGCTGGAACACGAGCAGCGTGTAGGTCGAGCTCGAAGGCCGGCGCAGGATCTCGGTTGCGTGCACGACGAAGCCGTCGCCGTCGAACTGGTCGAACACGTATTCGTCGATGAAGCGGGCGCGTGGGTCCGCGGTCACTTGCCACCGCTCGCGGAAGGTGACCTGACTTGCCTGGCCTGCCTCGAACCGGCCGAGTGCGTAGAGACACTGGATCTCCTTACGCATGGTCATGAAGTCACCCGGATCCAGCTGACGCGCCGCGCGAAAGCTCTCGAGCGCGGGCTCGAACTCCTTCAGGAAGAACTGCGCGAGTCCGATATTGTAGGTCGTATCCGCGCGGGGCTTCAGCGCGTTCGCGCGCTGCCAGGCAGCGATCGCGTCGCTGTGCCGATCTTGCTCGCCGTAGGCAACGCCGGTCAGGTAGTGCGCGATCTCGAGACTCTCATCGAGCATGCAGGCAGCCGCGAACGCAACCACCGCGTCGTCGGGACGCTTCAGCTCGAGCAGGATCTGACCGCGCGCCACGTGCAGCGTCGCGGTCGGCGTCGTCGCGAGCTTGGCATCGACTTCGTGAAGCGTCATCGCGAGCTGTTCGGGCGTACGCATGCGCGAGGTGGCGCGCGTGCTTGCATCTGGCACCTCCCAGAGGGCCGAGACCCACGTGGTCGCTCCGCTCCAGTCGGGACGTCCCCCGGAGAGGATCGCGAGCAGCTCGGATCCCACCGCATCGAGGCTGGCCATATCAGGGGCGCGCGCGATGGCCACCGCTGCGTGCTCCAGGAACGTGAAGAACGCGCACAACCGCACCTCGATGACCTCGTCGCGATCGCCCCGCAACATGGTTGCTTCGACGAGGCGTAGCGGCCAGCCGGTGGTCGTCGTGTGATCGAGCGTGCGCCCGATGCGGATGCGGGCGCCGGCAGGTACGTCACTGGCGGCGACGTGCTTCTGCCATTCCAGGGGCTCGTCGGGCTTCACGACGATGAGCCCGAACGTGACGATCGCGCGCGGCATGGAGTGCCCCTGCGTCGTCGCCGGCAACACCGCGACCTGCTGCCCGTCAGGAGCTTCCTTGACGATCCAGGAGGGAGAGAACTGGAGGGCGAGTCGCATCAGATTGCCCAGTGGTCGAAGTCAGAGTTGCGTTCGACGAACGCTCGACCTAGGCGGAGCTCTTCGTCGCCCGGCAACGGACGGAACGAACGTGCCATCCGCACGAGCACCTCGCGCATGGCTGGCAATGAATCCGGCGTCGCCGTCTCGAGCCTCATCACGTAGATTCGGTCCCTGACCACGAACGTGATGAGGTGACGCGCGATGGGCTCGCCGTGACGCTTGCCAAACATCGAGTCGTGGGTGCCGACCGTCTGGTGCTCCGTCGTGATCTCCGTCGTCTCGGAACCCTCGACCGCCACGCCCGCGACGAGGTCCGCGAGAATGCTCTGGCGCATCGCCTCGGCGGTCCCGGTGTTCGTCTTCGCGTGCGGAATCGCGATGCTGGTCCGGTTGTTCGGGAAGTCGGGTGGGTACCAAGTCGTCGAGGCGCCGGAGGGGATCGCTTGCCAGCCCGGCGCCGGCTCGTAATAGAACGGACGTGGGCGCGCCGCGAGCCCGAATGTTGCCCTCCGCAACAACTCGAGCGAGCCGGCCCGTAGATACGAGAAGTGGCGCGGCATCACGGCAATGCTCTCGAGCACGGCCGCGAACTGGTCGAGAAACACGGCGCCGATGGTCCGCTCGGCCGGGCGACCCTGCCGGCGGCCGGTCACGGCAACCCAGGCGGCGTACTCACCTTCGTGGGTCACGACCCGCAGGGTCTGCTCGACGCCGAGGGCCCGGAAGTCGGGGTCGCTCGCGAGCACGCGCGCGAGCACGCCCGAGAACGTCGGCTGGGGCGTCACTCGCTCGTGCCATCGAAATCGCGCGCCTACGTCGGGCGGAAATGCCGTCACGAGGTCCACGCCGTGGGCGTGCCTCCAGTCACTAGGGAACGTCACCACGTCGCGAGCGTATCACTCAATACTCGTGCCACTGCGGCTCCGGGCCCCGACCGCACCGACGCCTATTCGCGGCGGCGGCAAGGATCCAGCGGGCAGGTCACCTCAGCCGCTCCAGCACGGCCGCCAGGCTTGGAGCCGATGCTGGCGTCTGGTTGCGTCGAAGATCGTGTCAAGTTTTCGGCCGTCGCCGCGCCCTGATCAGTGGAGTCGCCATCCGGCGACAGTGGACCGGCGTGCCAGACCCCACCGGCTCTCTCAACCGATCGGAATGCTTTGTCCGAACGCCGGACGCTAGCTGGCACGTTGCTTGATACAGCTCAGACCATGCGAACCATCCAGTTTTCCGTCGGCGAGGCCATCGAGGCGATGTACGACGAGCTCATGGAGACGTATGGCGACAAGGAGCTCGCGCTTGCGGGGGCCCAGGCCGTGGGGGACGAGCTCGTCGCGCGGTTCGCGCGTCAGCCGCGCAAGGCGACCACGCGCCGTGCGGCCCTCGTACCCGCGCTCGCGCCCGCGGCACGCCTCCGCGGCTAGTCCGGGAAGCAGACGCTCGGGCGTGGCTGGCACGTGACATCGCACAGGCCGGTGTTGCACGCGTTCGGGCGATCGCACGGCTCGCCAAGGTCACGTGGCGGCCGGCATGTTCCCGCGTCGCAGAAACCCAGCTCGCAGACTCCGTCGTTGGTGCACGTCGCCCCGACCGCGGTCGTCGGCTGACACGTGCCGCCGGTGCAGACCGTCAGATACGGACAGCGACGCGCCTGATCGCAGCTTTCGCCCCGCGCCACGTACGTCGGACCGCGGCACACGCCCCCCGTACACGCCGAACCGATCATGCAGCGGTCATCCGGCGTGCACGCACTGCCGTTCGCGATACGGGCCACACACGTGCCCGCATCGCAGAACGCGGTCGGCGCGCAGGTATCCGTTCCGGGTGTGCACGTCTGCCCCGTGGGCACCTCGACCCGACACTCGCCGCATAGCGATGGACTGAGTACGCACTGGGTGCCGGGCTCGCACGTGAACGACTCCACGTCGAAGCCACACGCCTCGCCCGCGGTCTGCGTCCCGCGCAGGATGCGGGCGCACGGTCCCGACAGCTCCTGGATCTGCTGTTCGCACGCGACGGTCTCGAGGTGTGCCTGGCACGCCGCGATCCCCTCGAGATCCAGGGCGAGCAGCCCCGCCGCCTCGAGGCCCACGTAGCGCGGCTCGAACACCGCGTTGCACTTCTCGAGGAACGCCGCTGCGCACGCCTCGCCGGTGGTCACGTCCATGCGGTCACACCGGAGATAGAACGCGCAGAAGAACGGCTCGATCGCCTCGCAGTAGTCACGCGTGCTCGCCGGCACGAAGGCGTCCACGGCCGCGTCGACCTCGGTCGCCGCATCGACGCTGACATCGGTCGCGGCATCGACGGGCGCCTGGGCTCCGTCATCTCCACATGCCACGAGCACGAGAGCAAGCGCAACGAGCTTCACGCGGTGCTCCATACCGCAAATTCACGAGCTCAGGTGCGCATCGCCCGGATGTCCCGGCGCCGCTCGGCCGCCTGCCACCGGGCGCGGTCGGTCTCGTCCGCGGGCTCGAAGCGAGGGATCTCGATCGCGGAGCCGGCCTCGTTCATGGCAACCATGACCACGAAGCTGGACATGACGTGGCGCTCCACGCGCGTGCGGTGAGCTTCGGCCATCACGCGGACGCCGACCTCCATCGACGTCCGACCGACCCAGTTCACGCGCGCGAGGAACGTGACGAGCTCGCCGACGTGCACGGGAGCACGGAAGCGTGCGTCATCGATCAGCAGCGTGACCACGTAGTGTCCCGAAAACCGCGCGGCGCAGCTGTACGCGACCTCGTCGAGCAGCTTCAGCAGCGCTCCGCCATGTACCTTGCCGCCGAAGTTGACGAGGTCCGGCGTCATCAAGGTGGTCATCGTGAGCGAGCGCGGACGGTCGTCAGGGGCGGGCGAGCTCATGTCCACCGATGGTACGGCGAGCGGCTGGCTCGGGGAGGTATGCTCGGATGCCTGTTGTCACGGAGCCCATCCCCCACGATCCGCTGGGGCGAGTCCCAGCTGGTGCCCTGAGATGGGCGTGGCGCACTGGCTCGACTCCGTGCTGCTGCGCGGACCGTTCGAAGGCCGCGGCGCGCGCCGGTACGCCGACCTCGAGCGGCCGGCGTTCGGCGACCTCGACCAGCGGCTTCTCGACGAGTGGCCCGCGCTCGCCCACGCATCGTGTCTCCTCGATCTGGGGGCCGGTCCGGGCGTGTTCGCGGCGCAGGCGGCGCGCCGCTATCCCGACCTCGCGGTGATCGCGGTCGATCCGAGCCGCGAGCTCTCGCGCGCGCAGCGCGGCCTTCACGTCATCCGCGCGACCGGTGAAGCGCTGCCGCTCGCGGACGGCGCCTGCGACGCTGCCATCTGTCTGTCGTCGATCCGTCACGTGCGCGACCGCGCATCGACGCTACGGGAGCTGCGCCGGGTGGTCGCCGGTACCCTCGTCATCGTCGAGATCGATCCGGATGCCAGCGCCGCGCGCATCGCGGCCCACGCGAACGGCATTCGCTCGGTCCCGTTTCGGCACGCCTTCGGTCCTCTGGTCGCCCGGACGGCGCCCTCCGCGGCCTCGATCGTGGCGCTAGCGCGCACTGCGGGCTGGCGGCTCGAATCTCGTCGTGACGACTCGGTCCAGCCGGTGTACATCGTCACTCTGCAGTGATGTTCGACCGCCTTCGTGACCGGCTTCGGCAGGTGAAATGGCAGGCGTCCGACACCGCCTGGCACCGGGGGTGGCGGGCCGTCCGGACGGCCGCGACCCCGTGGGCGCGGTCTCAGTACGACGCGCTCCGAGCGCGGGTGTTCGCGGGGCGCCGCGATGATCTGATCCTCGACCGCAACCTGCTCGACGAGTGGCTGCGCGCGGCGGCGCCCCCCGACGTGCCGTTCGATGCCGTCGTCCTCGACTCTGCCGGCCTGCGCGAACGCTTCGGCGACGGGCCCCTCGATCGCCGGAGCCTGCACATGCACGGGAAGCTGCGCATGACCCACCGCGCGATCCCCTGCCCGGCCGTGATCGTCCTCGTGCTCTACAGCGACGTCGCGGCCGATTACTTCGTCGAGAGCATGGCCGCTGATGTCGCTCATCAGGTGAATCAGCGCTACGGCGAGCGGGTCGCGTTCGCCGATTCGCAGGCGAGCATTCCCGTGATCCTGAAGGAGGTCGCGACGGCGGCGGGACTCGGCACGATCGGCAAGAACGCGCTCTTCTTCTCGCGGCGCTTCGGCTTCAACTGCAAGCTGAACGTGATCTTCCTGAATGCTCCGGTCGATCGGTACGACCCGACGCCGACGGGCGACACGTGGAAGCTCCCCGATTGCTCGACGTGCAATCTCTGCGTCGAGGCCTGTCCCGTGGGCGCCTTCGACGACTACGTGATCACCCGGACCGAGTCGTGCGATCGGCTGATCGCGGGCGACTTCTTTGGTCCGCGTCGCGACCACATGTGTCGGGCCTGCATCACGCGCTGTCCGGTCTCGAACGATGTGTTGAAGCTGCGCCGCAAGGACGGCGCGCCGAAGCGTGCGTTCTGGGACAACGAGGCGCAGATGTCACTGGTCGCGGACTTGTTCATGCACAAGCCCTCGTTGCTCGTGTGGCTGATCCAGCGCTTCTACTACGGCTCGGGGCACCCCAGCCGCGAGGCCGAGCGCGACCAGCGACGCGGGTACACGGAGAGCCTCACGGCGGCGATGCAGGTCACCACGACAGCGCAGACCCGAGACGGCTGGCGCCTCCACACGATTCGCAGGAAACGCTGACATGCGGGCGTGGTTCCGACGGACGGCCGAGATCCACGCCGAGCTCGCCGCGGTCGCCCCGATCGATCGCTGGTGGTGGTTGCTCGCCGGAGGCGTCGCCTTCGCCGAGCCGCGGGGCCGCGACGAGGTGTACCTCGCGTGTGATACCGAGCCCGCCGGTGACACGTTCATGGGCTTCCGCGCCCCGCCGCCCCGCGACCTCGTCGCAGATGCGATCGCGAGGGCGAGGGCCGCCCGCGCTGCGCTCCTCGCGCTCGATGGCACCTTGCCCGGGCAACCGCTCGCCGTGGTCACGGATCGCAGGCGCGCGCAGGGCACCGCGCCGTGCACTCTCGAGGTCGCCGCGTTCGCGATCGGTGATACCTGCGTCGTGGCTCGGCTCGACGATCCGACGCTCGCGCAGCAGCTGGCGCACGTCCTCGCCGGTGGGTTGCCCGCGGCCTGGACCGGCGTGCCGCCATTCGTTTGTGTCTCGATCGGAGACGAGCCCATCGAGACCGCACGTCATGGCCATCGGCGCGCCTGGACCACCGTCGGGGGGCCGTGGCTCGGGCTGTCACGCGCGGGAGAGCTGGCGATCGTGTCGACGTGCCACCTCGTCGTGGATGGGTACGGCCACGCGCTGATCGCCGGCGCGATCGCTGCGGCGATGGTCACCGGCTCCGCCATCGGGCCGGTGGCGCCGCCTCTCGCCGCGGTACGTGACGCCGTCCCGCTCACCATCTCCTGGCGTCTGCTCGACCGTCCACCTCCGCGGGTCATTCCGCTGGCGTATGACGTCGGCTGTCTCCTTCACCGCGATGCAGGTGATCGCACCGCGCGCTTCTCGCCGACGATCCAGATCCCTGTCGCGCGCGGTGACCGGACCGACCCGCTGCGCCTGCGCCGACGCGTTGTCTCGGCGACGACGAGTGTCCGGTTCGCGGACGGTGTGCCCGAACCCTACGTCGCATTCGAAGCGCGGGTGCGCGAGGTCCTCGCTCGCGAGGCCCGTGATGCCGGTCTCGTATCCCGGCTCCTCGCCGCGGCGCGCGGGACCCCGGTGCCGCTCGCGTGGAAGCGCGCGTCGATCGGCGCCAAGCGTCCGCCCTGGCTCGACCGGATCGCGAGCCTCATCGGGGGCCGCGCCCTCGTCTCGCGGATCTCGGTGGCCGAGCCCATCCCGCCGATGTGCGCCGTGTCCTCGCCCTCGCGCCTCGCGACCTCTGCTGATCCAGTCGGCGGCTGCGTGCTCACCGTGGTCGATGACGGGACCCGCGGCGCGATCACGCTGAGTGGCACGGGCGTGGTCGCGCGGCCAGCCGTGCTCGACGAGATCCTCGCGCGCGTGGCGCCCGACGAC
The DNA here is from genome assembly GCA_022842285.1 of Kofleriaceae bacterium. Lineage (GTDB taxonomy): Bacteria > Myxococcota_A > Polyangia > Haliangiales > Haliangiaceae > JABFXX01. The sequence continues at coordinate 3,359 of JALHPV010000120.1, read as the reverse complement.
GGACGTCACATGACGTCGAACCTCAGCTGACCTGCTCTGCGCGCGCGCGCCGAATGGCCGCGACCAGCGCGTCGACCGAATACGGCTTCGCCAGGTGCAGGAACCGGTCGCCCGAGACCGCGCGCGCTTCGCTGCTCGAGCCCGCTCATCTCCGGCATCGTCACAGCCATGAGCACGAGGTCGTAGCTGTCGGGATGCTCGCGCACCCGCTCGAGGGCGGACCGACCATTGTCGGCCTCGGTGACGGCGCAACCCAGCATCTGGAGAATCCGTCGCCGACTGGTCGTAGCGTCAGCGCTCGATCCATGTGACGGATCACATCGCGGCGCGCACCTGATCCCAGCGCCGCGAGCGGAGCGCCGCTTCGTCCTGCAGGATCCACAGGCAATGCACGTCGCCCCACTCGAGGTGGGCTCGGTCATCGCTATCGATCCCGAGTAGCACCTCCTCCGTGGCGAGTTGCTCCTCGTGAGATTCGGCGGTGCAGTATCCGAGGAGCTGATGGATGCCCGCCGTGCCGGCGGCACCGGGGCGCTGCCGATCGCGCCAGGCGAGCCACACCTCGTCCCAGTAGGCATCGCGGTCGAGGGTGCCGGCGTGACGCTCGTAGGCCTCGCTGCACGGTGGGGGGAGCTGGAGCTCCGCGAAGGCGTCGAGACCGCAGGGGCGGATCGGTATCGGGTCGGCGACGGGTATCGGGCGCGGCGCGAGCGTCGCCTGCTCGTTCGTGTAGATCACCCGCACCTCGCGCCCGAAGCGATCGGCGAACAGCGACAGCAACCCCGACGGCGGCAGGCGGTGCTGGCTGTCCAGCGCCGCGACCTCGGCGAGGTTCACCTGGATGATGAACCGCAGCGCATCGCCGGCGGCGTCCGGCCACGGCATCGAGCTCGGGAGATCCGGCTGGCCCCCGAGCCGACTCGCCCCAAGCCGATGTTCGCCGTCCGCGAGCGGTCGGGAGCGAAGTGCGATCGCGACGCGGGGCAGCTGCGACAGCGCTGGATGCTGCGCACCGAGCCCCGCCTGGTCGAACAGCTCGCCGAGGTCCGCCCACTGCTGGGCGATCGAAGGATCCATGCCCCACGCTGCCATGGCGCGACGATCGCTTGCTACGCCGGTGTGGCGCCTACCCTGTACGACCGCGCGGAGCGATCGCGCACGGCTTGCGCTGCCCCCGCGTGGACGCGCGCACCGATTGCGGGATCCTGGAGTCAGATCCGGATGGCGACGAGGGTCTCCTCGCCGTAGACCCCGGTCGGGTCGTCGGCCAGTAGCGCCGCGCGGCGCCGGCGATCGATCCGCGCCGTGCAGGTCCGTTCGCAGTCGACGGTGCAAGGTGGCGAGAACCTGGAACAAGCTCGGACGAGCAGACCCACGCTCGAATCGTCGACGGTGACTTCTTCGAGGTGCGCCGTCTCGGGACAGGTCACGAGCATCGAAGGCATGGGCCCTGACCGAGCAAGCCGCGTGCCCTCACGACCGCGCGGTCAGGCCGGCACGCCGACGCTCGGCGCGCGCCAGGAAGGCCACCGCGATCGCGATGAACCCGACCGAGATCCAGTCGGGCACCGCCGGCCAGGACTGACCGAACAGGAGCGCGAGGAGGAGCGTCGCCGCCACGCCACCGAGCAAGGAGGTGAGGCGATTGACGAGGCCAGCGAACGTAGCCGTCCGGCCCTTGAACATGAAGATGAACACCGAGAAGAAGGCGACCGCGCCGTACGGGATCCCCGAGGCGATCGCGATCGGATCCGGATCGGCGACCGCGCGTTGCAGTTCGACGATCCGCGCATCGCGCGAGCTCGAGAGCAGGAGCACGCCAACGATCGCCACCATCGTCACCGTCGCCGCCACCTGCTCGATCGCGAAGAAGCCCTTGTTGTCGAGCGGGACGCCCTTGCCACGCGTGTTCTTGAAGTAGTTCATCACGTAGATGCGGATCGCGTACGCGACGATGTAGACGCCCATCACCGCGAGCGCGAACGGCGAGTCGACGAAGTCGAACGCGTCGCGGGGACCACTGTCGAAGCCGAGCAGGCTGCCGGCCGGAAGGAGCAACACGTTGGTCGCGACGGCGAGGAGCGCGAACACCACCGCCCAGTTCTCCTCGCTGTAGACCTGCTTCACGAGCAGGCCCTGGCGAATCTGGATCGCGTCGACCGCGCGACTGATGATGATCACGCTGCCCCGCATGATCACCATCGCGACCATGACCGACATGGGCAGCGAGTACATGAGCGTCGTCGTCGGGATGATCAGCGCCGTGCAGATGCCCGACGGAATGATGTAGACGATCTCCGACGGCAAGGTCAGCGGTCCGAACTTGCGGGGCTGGTTCGAGCGCAGGTGCATCCAGCCGGCCGCCGCCACCACGACGAGGGCAAAGAGACTGCCACCCGCGGTGTTGTTCACGAGGTAGGCCATGTCCGAGAGCCGCGGCTCGCGGAAGCCGGTGAAGTACTTCACCAGGATGCCGGTGATGACATACGCCCCGAAGTAACCCGCGCAGAGCTGGACGAGGGTGCTCGTATCTCCGTCGCGATCGGGGGAGCTACTCACGGGCTCCGGGTTGTCGTCCCGGCGACCACGAATTCTCGCCTCATTGCCCACCGACGATACACCCGCGGGGGCAGCGCGAGCCCTCGCGTCACGTCCGGTTCGTGTGAACATGCCCGGCGAGGCAACCATCATGAGCACTGACCACAAGCCCGTCCTCTACACCCACCCGATGTCTCCGCACGGCAGCATCGTGGTCGACTTTCTCGCGGCGGCGGGCCTGATCGATCGCGTCGAGCAGGTCGTCCTCGACTTTGGCAAGGGCGAGCACAAGGCCCCGGCGTTCCTCGCCGTCAACCCCGTCGGCCAGATCAGTGGTCTGCGCGACGGCGACGTGACGGTGTTCGAGAGCGACGCGATCATCCGGTACCTCGCGCTCCGCTTCAAATCGCCGCTGTTCCCGCACCACGACCTCGCACGAGTCGGCCTGATCGACTCGGTGCAGACACACATCCGTCAGAAGGCGTGGGATCACGGGACCGGGCTCGTGTTCCAGAAGGTGATGAAGAAGCTCTTCACCGGGCAGGACGGCGACCCGGCGCGGATCGAGGCCGCCGAGAAGGGCCTCGAGAAGACCCTCGGGTTCATCGGCGATACGTGGTTCAAGGCGGGGGGAGACTGGCTGCTCGGCGAGATCTCGACCGCGGATACCACTCTCGCCACGCTGCTCTCCAATGCGAAGCGCGCGGGCTATGCGCCCTCGCATCCGCGGATCCAGGCCTTCTACGCGCACTGGCGCGCGCAGCCGTTCTTCGCGCACTCCCCGTACGCGAAGGATTAGCGGGCAAACCTGGCCGCCTGCA
>JALHPV010000119.1 GCA_022842285.1 Kofleriaceae bacterium | reverse complement strand
ACTTCTACGTCTTCTCGGGCCACAAGGTCTTCGCCCCGACGGGCATCGGCGCCGTGTGGGGGCGCAAGGCGATCCTCGACGAGATGCCGCCGTGGCAGGGCGGCGGCAACATGATCGCCGACGTCACTTTCGAGAAGACCGTCTACCAGCCTCCGCCATGGCGGTTCGAGGCCGGCACCGGCAACATCGCGGATGCGGCCGGGATGGGCGCCGCGCTCGAGTACGTCATGCGGATCGGCATGCCCACGATCGAGCGCTACGAGCACGACCTCCTGCACTACGCGCTCGAGCGCCTACCGACGGTGCCGGGCCTGTCCATGGTCGGCAATCCACGGAACCGCGCGGGGGTGCTCTCGTTCGTGCTGAACGGCCAGCGCACGGAGGACGTCGGCGCCGCCCTGGACAAGGAAGGCATCGCCGTTCGCTCCGGCCATCACTGCGCGCAGCCCATCCTGCGGCGGTTCGGGCTCGAAGCCTCGGTGCGCGCCTCTCTCGCTTTCTACAATGTTCACGAGGACATCGACGCTCTCATCGATGCCCTCAAGCGGCTCCAGAAGGCATCCGCTTAAACAGATCCGCTCCAACAGACCTATTGCCAACCATGGCAGCCGTCCGCTATAACAGAATCCATGGTGCAGACGGTCTCCCCGAACGAGCTGATCGAGCTCCTCGCGACTCCGGGCATCGACGTCATCGACGTCCGTGATCACGACGAGTGGGCCACCGGCCACATCGACGGGGCGCGCCTCGTCCCCCTCGAGGTTCTCCGTGCGGACCCCGATGCCGTGCTCTCTCGTACGGCGCCGATCGTGTTCATCTGCGGCAAGGGCATCCGCTCGATGACCGCCGCGAAGCTCGCGGAGCGCTTCGGCTACGAGCGCATCTACAACCTCGAGGGCGGCACCAAGGGCTGGTCGGCCGCGGGCCTGTCCCTCGTCATCGACGCGCAGGCTGTCGCCGCGTAGCCCCGAGGCTGCCCCCGCGCAGCCGTAGCGCCGCGGCCTGTCCGACGAGCGGACGCTCAGCCCGGCTTGCGGACGATGTGGCCGACGCCGCCGCCGCCACCGCCGCCGCCGCCGTTGTCGCCGCCGAAGTTTTGGGCATCCGTGGCGCCCGTCGTGTTGAAGCCGCCGTTGCCGCCGTTGCTGCCGCCGGCGTTCTGGCCGTTCGCCGCGCCCAGCGCCGGGGTGAGGCCGCCATCGGCGCCGTTGTTGCCGTTGCCTTCGTCGCATCCCGCGCCGCCACCACCACCATTGGCCGCGAGGACGCCGCTGAACGAGATCGTCGGGGCTTCGAGTCCGATGAAGCCACCGGAGCCACCGCCGCCGCCGCCGCCGCGGTCGTCGTTGCCGTTCTGATCGTCGTCGTTGCGCGCGCCCTGGCCACCAGCGCCGCCGACATCGATGGTCCCGGCGCCCGTGATGGCCGTCTTCGAAGCGAAGTAGACGGCTCCGCCGCCGGCTCCGCCCTGGTTCTCGTCGTTGCCGGCGACCCGCAGGCCACCGTTTGCACCCGCGCAACCACCGGCGAGCATCGGGGCGGCGATGATGCCGCCTCCCGGCTGACCGACGGCCGTGTTCTCGTTGCCGCCGTTGCCGCCGCGGCTGCCCGCGCCGCCAAAGCCGCCGCCACCGCCGCCCGAGCCGCCGTTGTTATTCGTGATGCCCGGGGTGAGGACGGGGCACAGGGACGAGTTCGCGCCGGCGCCGCGCTTGGTCGGATCGAGCACGTCCGCCGCGTTCGACGACGCATCGACGGTGCCGTTGAGCACGATGTCGCCCCACGAGACGACGAGGAGGGGGTACTGGCCCGTGACGCGGAGGGTGCCGCTCGGGAAGGTAAAGCCCTCGACGATCAGGACGCGGACCTGCTGTCCGAACACGGTCTCGATGCGACCGGAGTCGCCGGTGGTGCCCGTCCACGTGCCGTTGGTCGTGTCGAAGCTCGAGGTCGGGCCGACGGTGATCGCGGGCGCCTTCGCGAACGCGCACCCGCTGAAGATGGAGGGCTCGTCCGGCCACTCGTCCTCACACGCGGGATCCGCGGGAGGGGCATCCGGCTGGGGAGCGGCGTCGGGGCCCGAGGGATCGTCGATCGGGAGGCAGTAGCCCTGGGTGCAGGCGTTCCCGTCCTCACAGTCCTGAGTCACGACGCAGGCCAGCTCGGTTGACCGGGTCGGGAAGCAACCGGCGAGCAGCAGCGCGCAAATGGCAGGGGTGAACCTCATCCTGGACCTCGGCCTGCGTGTAGTGCACGTGGGGTGCCGTACATCTGTAACCGGAATAGGGGAGTAAGTCGCAGAGATCATTGATCCGGTCCGAAGGATCAACTCCCCACCAGGCTGACGACTCCCCCACGCCAACCGTCACTACACGTGACGCCACCGCCAGCGGCCGTAGCGCAGCCAGCTCCAGATCCGGGTCCACAGGGAGGGCGGTTCGACGGGGATCGCCAGCATCGTCGAGGAGCTCGGCAGGAGCTCGTCCGTTATCGCGGTCGCGGCCCGGGCCGCCTCGGCGAGCCGCTCCGCCACGTCCGTCAAGGCGGACAGCATCGCCTCGGCGTCGGCGTAGCGCCGGGCAGGATCCTTCACGAGCGCGGTGCGCACCACCGCCTCGAGAGCCGGCGGGACGTCGCCACGCACCACGGAGAGCGGACGCGGAGGCTTCACGAGGACGTTCTCCATCACCTCGCGTGGCGAGCTGCCGAGGATCGGTCGCAGCCCGGCGATCAGCTCGTAGAGCACGACCCCCACGCTGTACAGGTCACTCCGCGCATCGTGCGCGAGACCACGCAGACGCTCGGGGGCGATGTACGAGGGCGAGCCCATCGCCATGCCGTGTCCCGTGAGCATCGGCGCGTCGCGCAGGGCCGCGAGGCCAAAGTCGATCAGCACCACGCGCGTCCCACCCCGCGCGAGCACGATGTTCTCGGGCTTCACGTCGCGGTGGATCACGCCGTGCGCGTGCGCGTGAGCCAGCGCGGCAACGAGTTGCTGCACGACGTTCACGGCACGCTCGAGCGGCCACTCCTCGCCAATCTGCTCGGCCAGCGTTGGGCCCTCGATCAGCTCCATCGCGAGGAAGGGAGCCCCCGTCGTATCGACGCCGAAGTCGAGGACGCGCACGCAGCCAGGATGATCGAGCCGCGCGATCGCCTGCGCTTCCCGCTGGAAGCGCGCGACGAGCTCCGGCGTGCAACCGGTGAGGACCTTCAGCGCGACGAGCTTGTCGAGCCCACGGTGCCGCGCGCGATAGACGTGACCCATACCGCCCTCGCCAAGCGACGCGAGGATCTCGTAACGGCCGTGGAAGCGCGCCTGCACGCACTCCCCTCCTGCGAGCGCCGTGCCCCTGCCATCTCATGCAGTTACACGCACGGCGCCTGCGAGAACCGCAGCGCCACCTGCAGGATCAGCGGACGGAGTGACCGTCGACGCGAACCTGGAAGATGAAGTACGGCGGCATGCAGGCGCCCACGCCTCGCGGTGCCCCGGCGACACCCGCGCAGACATAGTCATCACCGCATGGCGTCGCGCTGTCGCACCGACGGCGGAACTCGGGTGTCGCGTTCGCGAGGCACTCGGTGAAGCTCTTGCCCGAACCCAGGCAATCGTTGAAGCCGTTCGGCGGCTGCGCGCCGCAGATCGCGTCGCCCGCGTACGTGCCCATCGTGCGGCACGGCGAGGAGCACGAGCCGTTCGGGAACCCACCGAACGCGCTCGAGGTGTACGGCTTCGTGCCCGAGTGATTGCAGTACGCGCGGCGCCCCGTCGGCATCACCCCGCACTGCTGCGTCTCGAAGTCGCTGACGCGATCCTTCGTCGGATCCGCGTTGAACGAGACCGTGCTCGTCTCGCACGTGTCACCGGCGCCGTTCTCCTCCGCGACGACGCACATGCCGATCTCCTCGCCCGACAGGTCCTTGCACTCGAAGCCCGCATCGCACGTCCACGACTCGAAGCTCGGGTCGCCCGCGAGACCGCAGTGCGCGCCATAGATGCCCTTCGTCGCCGCCGTGCGCTCGGAGAACGGGCGCGGCGCCTGGATCGTGCGCTCGGCCGCCATGTCCTGCAGCGCGGCCTTGCGCCACGGCAGCTCGTCGTTGAAGTGCGGCGAGCTCCCGACCTCGATCGCGTTCGGCCGGAACTGGTCAGAGTCCTCTTCACCGAGCATGTGGAAGCCCGCCAGACCTCGCGCCTGATGGCAGCCCTGGCACGACATCGTATCGAGCTTCCGGATCAGGCCGCCCGGCGACTTCACGAGCGACATGCCATCGAACGAGACACTCGCGAACGTGCGCTCCGGCTCCGGGAACGCCGACAGGTACGGCCGGTTCGCGCCGCGCGCCAGCCCACGCGGCGACACCGACCGCACGCGCGTCGCGAGGAACTGCGGCGGCACCTTCGCATCGCCGCGATCGATCGCCGCGACGTTGTCCGCGATCCAGTTCGCCAGCTCCTGGCGCTGCGCCTGCGAGAGATCGCTCTTGATCGTATCCGGCAGCGTCTGCGCGACGAGCGAGTTGCCGTTCACCGCGAACACCCGCATCAAGTACTCGGCGTGACCGCCCATATCCGCGCGCGTCACCGCCGGCCACCGCACCGCCTGCAGGTTGATCTCGATGCGGTCAGGCGTCGTGTACTGGTCGAGGATCGGACGCAGCGCCGCCAGCTGTCCGCGCGCCGCGAGCCACGCCCGCGCCGGCCCGGCGCAGCTACCACCCTGCTCCGGCTGCTCGAACACCGCGTTGATCGTCATCGGCAGACGCGACGAGCCCTGCGCCGTCGAGTACGTGAGCCGATAGATGAACCGCACCTCGCCGCACTTGCCCGGCGTGCGATGCACGAGATCCGCGCGATTCACGACCCCCACGAGCCGGAACCGCGCCTTGTTCGAGCGCAGCCACCGCACATCGAATTGCCGGTGCGAGAACGCCAGGCCCACGCCCGCCTCGCGATCCGCCGCCTTGAACTCCTTCAGGTCGTTGTCGATCTGCGTGACGAGGTTCGCGAACCGCCCGGACGAGCCGTCCAGCGCCTGGTTGCTCGTCGCATCGCCACCCATCGCCCGCGCCAACCCAAACCCCGCCGTCTCGAGCTGCCCCAGGATCACCGGGTCGTTCACCAGCGTCTCGGGCGCCGAGATCCGCGGCGCGGTCCCCGTCTCGCCATCGCACTTGCCCTCGCAGCCACCGCCCTCGGCCCAGTCATCCGTCAGCGGCGGCTCCTCCTCGGAGCACCCAGCAGCGAACCCGACCAGGGCGACGGCGGCTTGCGTCAGAAGGCGACGAGCGAACACCCGTCCCGCAAATGCAGGGCGGCTGCCAGCGCGAACGGCCCTGTGCACACGAATTTCCGCGGAGCACGTTGTCCCCGGCAGGTCCGGTTGCCGGCCATTTCTCCGGACAAATGCACAACTTGCGCAGCAATGGGCCAGGCCCGCTCCGGCGCGAACGCGAAAGGGGGCAGGCCCGTTGCGGCGCGAAAAGGGCCAGGCCCGTTGCGGCGCGAAAAGGGCCAGGCCCTTCCGGCGCGAAAAGGGCCAGGCCCGTTCCGGCGCGAAAAGGGCCAGGCCCGTTCCGGCGCGAACGCGAAAGGGGTCAGGCCCGTTCCGGCGCGAAAAGGGCCAGGTCCGTTACGGCGTGTAGTTCAGCGAGACGTTGGTGAAGCCGCCGCTGGTCAGCGCCGTCTGGCTCTGCGGCGTCGGCCCCTTGATGATCTCGAATTCGCCCTGGTTGTTCTGGTCCGGGGTGTTCGCGTTCGAGTCGGACAGCTCCATGCGAATCGTGTACGTGCCGTCGGGAACTTCGGTGCCGGCCCGGTTGGTCATGTTCCAGGTCGCGGCGAGCGGCGCCATGGCCGTGCGGGACGCACCGGACAGGCCATCGACGTCACCCACGGGGGCGGTGGCGCTCCACGCCACGAGCCGGTTGGTGTACGTGGCGGAGGCGCGATAGACCGTCTTGACGAAGTTGCCCTGCGCGTCCTCGACCCACACGGCCAGGACGTTGGCAGGCGCGTACACGGCGTTCGGGGTCTGGGCGGTGTTGGCGCTGATCGTGAGGGAGCCGGCACCGGCCACGATCGGCGCATCCGAGCTGCCGCCGCCCGGGGCGTCCGGCGTTCCCGGGTTCCCACCCGCGGGCACTTCGCCCACGCTGCAGGCCGCGAGAATCAGGCTCAGTCCAACGAGGCGCTTCATCGGAGGTAACACTACTGCAATGATAGATCCACGCCGAGCTAAATGGATCTCAGGACTTGGAGTATCGGTCCAGGGGGGATCCGGGGTTGGCCGCCCCAGGCCTGCGACACGGCTGGGAATCACGGGCCCCAGTCGGGAGCGGAGCTGTACCTGCCCGCCCTGGGCGCGATGAGCGCTAGAAGGCGAAGCCCGCGCGGACGTACGACTCGCGCGACGGCGGCGTTCCGCCGAACCAGTTGAAGGACGAAGCGAGCCTGCGCGAGCCGCCGAATGCGCCGGTGATGGTGAGACGGGAGCGGAAGGTCCATTGCCAGCCGACGAACGCGGTGACATCGAACGCACGTTCGCGGGTGATGTCGAAGCCTGAAGGAGCCGGGGACGGGGTGAAGTAGGGAGTCGAGCGAACCTGGACGCCGGCCTCGACGAACGGGCCGTGGAATGCGCGGTCGAGGTAAACGACGGCCGTGACGCCGGCCCGACTCGAGGCGCCCTCGGTGAGGGTGGTCACGACCGTGGTGTCCGCGCGAAGGGCGATGTGGTCGGAGACGGAACGCGCGATGCCGCCGGCGAGGTGGCCGCGGGTCCAGCTGTCAGAACGGCAGGTCGATCGCGAGCTCGCGCGATGCGGGGATGTCCATCGAGCTGCCGACGGAGTCAGGAATGCCGAGCCACACCCGACTGTACTGTTCCGGTAGTTTCGTGACGGTGAAGCGGCCGAGCTCACACGGCACGGGTGCATAGCCGAAGGTGTTGGCGTAGCTCTCGAACTTGATCTCGAGGCGCGTGTGGCCCTTGCAGTTGAGCTCGTCGGGCGGAGCCCCGGAGAGGGTCCAGTTGACGGTCACGGTCCGGACGGCCTCGGGGGCGTAGCAGTAGTGGTCGCGCCCGCAGACCTCGGTGCTGGCACACTGCTCGTCGGCGGTGCAGCCGTAGTCGATGACGGCGTCGTCGGACGTCCAGTCGTCGCTCGCCAGATCGTCGTCGTAGTAACCGTCGTCGTCAGGCAGGGGCTCGTAGCACGCGCCGAGCGTGATGAGTCCGAGGAGCAGCCACCGCACGCCGCGAGTATACCAGCGCGGCTACTCGAGAAGCTTGGCGAAGTCGGCCGCGGGCAGGGTCTCGCGGCCGGCGGGCAGGGTGTACGGGATGTACGACGTGTCGCCCCAGCGGAGGAAAGTGATGGCAGCGAGCGGCATGGTGAAGCGCGCGAGATACGAGGTCGGTCGGCCGTCGGGCGTGACGGCCTCGACGGTGATAGTCATCGCAGTGAGCACGACCCGGTCGCCGGGAGCGAAGGGCGCGGTCTGCGGCGAGCGCATCATGCGGTCGAGCTCGTAGGGGAGGAGACCGCCGGCGGGCTGGATGCGGAGGGCGTGGTCGTCGACCCGCTCGACCGTGACGGGGGTGGTCGCGGTGGCGAGCCAGTGGAGGTGCGCGGGGCAGGGCTGATGGCGCGAGGCGCGCATGATCGGGATGAAGCCGACGAGCGCGTCACTGGGCGTGGAGATGATGATGACAGTGCGCGACGCGTCGGAGGGGATGCCCGCGTCGGCGCGATCGATGACGCGGGCGACGGTGACCATCGAGCGCGAGCGCAGGGCGAGGAGCGGGGGCGCGAAGAGCAGGTGGACGAGCACCATCAGGAGCGCGATGACCGTGGTGGCCGTGCGCCGGAGCCGGCCGTCACCGAGGAGGGCGCGCTCGCGCAGCGCGGCCGCGACGAGCATCGCGACGAGGCCGGCGCCGCCGATGCCAACGAAGCCGAGGAGGCGATCCGCGGGGAACGTGCTCGCGATGGGGACCGCGGAGAGCACCATGCCCGTTGCGAAGAAGCGGGCCAGCGGCTCGCGGCGGAGCAGGCGCGCGCACGCGAGGCCGAGGAGGAGCAGGACCATCGCGGCGATGCCGACCATCAGGCCCATCGCGCCGATGAGGGGATACACGGAGGCGGCGTCGGACCACGGCAGGCCGAGCTGCCCGAGCAGGAGCAAGGGAATGCGCTCGACGGCGGCGGCCGCGAAGGAGGCGGGCGCGCTGCCGGGGTCGAGGTAGATACCGGAGCCGGCGACGCCATACCCGAGCGCGACGTAGATGGCTCGCCAGCCGACGAGCACGCCGAGGTAGGGCGCCAGCGCGAGGGCTCGAGCGCGGACCGGTGCCCGATCGAGCCAGAGGGCGTACGCGGCGAGATACGCGAGGACGGCGATCGCGGACTCGCCCGCGCAGAGCGCGCCTGCGAACCACGCCGGTCCCGCGATCGCGGCGCGCCACTCGCCCGCGGAGCCGCGGCGCCAGCGGTCGTGGGCCAGCAGGGCGGCGATGCCCAGAGTGAGGGCGATGAGCGAGTTGCGGTTCGCGATCCAGCCCACGACGGGACCGCGCGCATCGTCGAGGGCGTACAGCGCGAGCGCGAGGACGGCGACCCAGCTGCCCAGCGCGCTGCCGTCGGCAAAGAGGCGGCGATACAGGCGCCAGACCGCGACGAGCGAGAGCGCGAGCCAGATCAGGTTGTGGGCGAGGTGCAGCGGCGCGCTGTCGGGCCAGAGCGTGTGGTCGAGGGCATGGGTGACCGACGACAGCGGGCGGAAGAAGGCGAGCTTCAGCGCGGGATCGACCCACCATGGATAGGCACCGGAGTCGCGCAGGGCGGTGACGTCGTCGAGATCCCCGGTGGCGAAGACGAAGAGATCCAGCGGCCGCGCGTGCAGGCCGGCCATGCCAGGCGTGGCGCGTGACACCACGCGGTGCAGGTGATCGTCGGCGGTGAAGTCACCGGTCAGCGCCGGCGCGGCCAGCGCGAGGGCCAGCGCGAGCACGACCCACGGCGCCGCTCTCGACGAGAGCCAGCGGACGACGGTTTCCACGAGCCTAGTAATGACGTTCGAGAACGTACCAGCCGAAGGCGCGCAGCATCACGCGCGGCACCGACGGCTCGAGCAAGGGCTCGGCGCGGCGCCAGCCGGTGTCCACAAGGGTGCGCGCTTGCTCTTCGCACGCGGCGAGGGCGCCGCACGCCTGGATCAGCTCGACGGCAGCGGAGACGGTTGCCTCGTCGGAGGGCTTGCTCTCCAGCGTGCGCCACAGCCAGTCACGGCGATCGGCCGGGAGCCGCGACATGGCGACGGCGACGGGCAGCGTGACGGTGCCGTTGCGGATGTCCTCCCCGCGCTGCTTCAGATTGCCGGCGAAGCCCTTGAGGTTCAGGACGTCGTCCATGATCTGGAAGGCGAGGCCGACGGACTCGAAGAACTCGCCGACGGCAGCGGTCTGCACGTCGGTGCCACCACCGGCGACGGAGCCCATGCGGGCGAGACAGCCCGCGGGGGCGGCCGTCTTCAGGCGGTGACAGGCGAGGATGCGCGCCTCGAGCGCTTTGGAGTCACCGGTGCGCACGACGGCGGGCATCAGCGACGCCATGCCGCCGAGGTCGATGGCCTGCCCCGCGTGACCGGCGCGCATCGCGGCGAAGTAGAGCTCGTAGATGCGGAGCTTCTGCGTGTCCGACAGGGCGTCGGAGTGCATGAGGTTCTGCGTCAGGAAGTACGCGGCGGTGCCGGCGTTGATGGCGATCGGCTCGCCATGCGTGACATGGCACGTCGGCCCACCACGGCGCACCGTCGAGCGATCCTGGACGTCGTCGATGATGAGCGAGCCGACATGCAAGAGCTCCGGCATCGCGAGCCACTGCGAGAACTGGCGCGAGTCTCCGCCGACGACATCGCAGCACGCGAGCGCGGCGTACGACCGCCAGGCCTTGCCACCGCGATCGACCATCTCGCGGATCGGCGCGATCAGCGTCGCCGACATCGAGGCGCTATCGACGCCGTCCATGTAGTGCTCGAGCTCTTCGCTGGCGATGAGATCGCGCAGCTCGGTGTGCGTGGGCTCGAGGGGCAGGGCGGCCGCCCCAGCCTTGCGGACCTGCTTGCCGACGGCCTTGAAGAAGTCGTCCAGCGTGTCGATGCACTCGAGGCCGGAGCGCTCGATGTACGCCGGTCCGGAGACCGGACGGCCCTGGTACGTGCCCTTCGCCGAGCAGCGGCCCTCCCAGAACGCGGGCTTCGAGATGACGGTGATGAGCTCCTGGTCGGGGAACACCGCGTCGATCACGATGTCGAGGCCCGCCGACGGCGCCTTTACCACCCAGCCGGTCGGGTACGTGTGGAACGTGCGCGTGGAGGTCCACGGCGTGCCGCCGGAGAACGACACGTCCTCGAGAGTCGACTGCGTGCCATCCGGTGCGACCGCGATCGCCCACTTGCCGACGGACTCGTGCGTGTTCACGTCGACGATCTCGTACGCCGTGATGTCGGTGCCGTCGTCGAGCTGGACGGCGCACCAGTTCCACCCGAGATCCTTGATCCCCGCATGCTCGCCGGCCGGCGCCACATCCTCGATCGCACCGCGCCGCCCTTCGGCGCCGCTTCGCCCGAGCGTGCGCTCGGACTCGTGGACGTAGCCACCGAACTCGTGGTCGTACCAGCCCTGGCCCTGTGCGACCTCGTGCGTCGCGCCGTCGAGCGTGATCGTGCCCGTCACCGCGCAGCGCGGGATGAAGTAATAGAACATCTGCTCGCCCGCGTTGCCGCGCACGATGCCGTGGTCGCCGTGCCGCGCGGGCCGCTTCTGCGGGGCGAACACGAGGTCGCAGCCGACGGCGTCCTCGGTGGTACCGGGCGCGATCTGCAAGCGATACGAACCGTCGGCAAGCTTCTCGAAGCTGCGCGTGCCGTACTGCACGTGCAGCTTGTCGGTCGCGATCTTCACGGCGCCGTCGAACACCTTGTCGGGCCCCGGCACCTGGCCGCGCTCGAGGATCTCGGCCATCGCGCGGTTCAGCCGCTCGTCCTTGGCGCCGCGGCCGTTCTTGATGCGCTCGAGGCCGAGCTCTGGCGCGCGGGCATCGACCCGCGACTCGCCCAGGTAGCGCTGCGTCCGAACGTCGGACAGCGCCCAGGTCATCGAGTGCGCGTACTCGGCCGCGCCCGTCTTCTCGTCGCGCGAGTTGATGATGCGGAAGAACGCCGCGAACAGCCCGAGCTCGCGCCCATCGGGCAGCGACACGTGCGAGTTCACGTACCACCACTCGGTATCGGCCGCGGGGTGCGGGAGATCGTGAACCGCGAGATCGATCGACCCTGGCCCGGGCCACCACCCGGGACGCGACGTGGAGGGCGTCATTGGAGGCGGACGGTACGCGAGACTAGATTCGATTCAACGACGATCTTGCTAACAGTTTCCGGTCGTAACCACGACTGCACAACCTGTGCAGCATCGCGCGCCATTTTTCGCTCCGAATGCGTCGTAGTGTCGAGCCATGTCGGCGCGCTGTACCGTCGAGAGCCTGGCGGCGCTACCCCGCGTACCCCACGACGGCATCCCCGGCACGAGCCGCGGTGACCTCGTGGGAGCGTGGGGGGACAACGTCGCGCGCCGCCACGGGGCAAACGCGCTGGCCCGGGTGCGCGCGCGCTTGCGCAAAGACATCCCGACCCGTGGCACGGACAAGGACTGGCTCCCGGCCTGGGCGCAGATCGCGATCACGGAGGCGATCGCCGACGAGTGTCTCGGTGGTGATCTCTCGCAGTTGCCGCCGCTGATTCTCGAGGACACGCGCCTCGGCCTCGGGCGCTTGCGCGTGCTCGCGATGAAGGCGCTCGGCCCGCAGCGCTTGCTGGCGGCCACCACGAAGGGTGTCAGCGACGTGTACGACCGCGGCCGCGCCGAGCTCGTGCAGCACCGGCAGCGCGGCGAGGTGAGCTCCCGCCACATCGAGCTCGTGGGCCATCCGCTCTTCGGCCACCCGACCTGGCGCCTGCTGCAGATCGTCGCCACGCAGACGCTGCTCGCGCTCGCGGGCTCGTCGTACCGTGTTCATGGCGAGGACACCGGCCCGGACTCGTTCACGTGTGTCGTCGAGAGCTAGTCGTCCCTGAAGGGACTCCTCCGGCGGCAGGGACGGCCGCAGCGCGGGCGCCACGGCCGGGCGTTTCGTTCCGCCTAGTCGTCCCTGAAGGGACTCCTCCGGCGGCAGGGACGGCCGCAGCGCGGGGCGCCACGGCCGGGCGTTTCGTTCCGCCTAGTCGTCGACGAAGAGCGACGCAAACTGGGACAGCTCGCCCGCATCGAGCCACACGCCGTGCTGCGTGCAGTAGTCGTAACGAAGGTTCGCGCGGAAGCCGACGCTCATGTCGGCGCGGCACACGGGGCAGGGCGCCGCTCCCCACGGCCAGCTCGAGGCGACCGGCGACGAACCATCTGCGCGAGGACGGGGCGGACGCGCGATGAAGCTCCACTCCACATGTTGCGCGAGGCGCGCCCGCGGATAGAACTCGCCGCAGCCGCCGAGGCACCGCATGCGTTGCAGCTCGCCGTCGGAGGTCGCTTGCTTGTTGCACCGGGGGCAGATGCCCGTCGCGAGACCGCCACGATAGGGATCCATGCTCACTCCGAGCAGAGGTTGGTCGCGACCGCCGAGTTGCCATCGATCGCCATGCCGCCGACGGGATGGCCGCGCAGCTCGGCGACGACGAGGGTGATGCGCGTGTTCTTCGCGCCCTCGGGTGTGGTGTTGTCGTAGTAAGGCTTGCTGCTGCCGAAGGCCGCGACGAGGAGGCGCTGACACGCGATGCCTTTGCCCAGGAGGTACTTGCCGACCTCGTAGGCGAGGGCGCCCGAGACCATCACCTCGTCCTCGACGCCCGGTGCCAGGTGGCCTTCGATCCGGAGGATCGTGATGTCCTCGCGCGTGGTCAGGTAGCTCGCGAGGGCCTCGAGGGCCGGCAGGCTCTCGGGCGTGATATCGCCCGACTGCATGTCGAAGGCGATCGTGCCGGGGACCTTCAGCTCGTGGTTGTCGATCGTCACCTCGGCCGGCGCGGCGGCGGCCGGGGGCGCCTCGCTCCGGGGCGCGGCGGGCGGCGGTGTGTCCTTGCCACCGCACGCTGCGAGCAGGCCGATGAGGAGCAAGGTGCGGACGATCATCGCGCCACGATAGCACCGCGATGCGTGATCACTTCGGGGCGGGGACGTCCTTCCAGGCCACCTTCACCTTGAGGTAAGGGCCCTTGAACGGCGGGCCACCACCGGCGGGGCCGAGGACGTAATCCGCCCGACGGTTCTTACCTTCGTCCGTGGAGTCGGGCGTCTTCACGAGCAGGACGTCCTCGCCGTAGCCCGCCACCGCCACCGGGATGTCGAGGCCCTTGCGCTGGAGGTACTTCGCGATCGCGGTCGCGCGCGCCAGGGAGAGCTTCCGGTTCTTCGCCGAGGCGCCGACGGTGTCGGTGTGCCCGGCCACGAAGAGCTTCAGCTTCATGTACTGCTCGGCCTTCGCGATCGCGTCCTCGATCTTGGTGAAGCTCGCGTCGAGCTTCGCCTCTTCGGCGGCGGCGATCTTGGAGCTATCCGAGGCGAAGTTCACGTCCTCGTGGTCGACCGTCACCGACCACGGGATGAGCTCGACGCGCGAGATCACGCCGTCCCCAGTTCCTGCGCGCAGCTTCAGCATCATGACGGTCCCCGTGGGTTGCCATGTCATCGACAGCCACCGGTTCTCGTTCGGGGTGTCGTACTGCTTGGTGATGGTCGCGATGGTCTTCCCGTCATCCGTGATGACCTCGAGGCTCGCGTACACGACGTCGCGCGACGGGCGGAACTGCAGCGCGCCGTTCGCGAGATCGAGATGCTCCGCGTCGTAGCCGATCTTCAGCGCGGCCGGTTTCGCGTCGACGATCGCGGGGGCCAACACGACAGCGAGAGCAACGAGCGAGCGCATGGCCGCAAGCATAGCGTGAGCCTGCATACGTTCCATACGCTTAGGTCTGCAGAACCTGGTGGGGTCAAGCGTCGCTAGGTGACGACAAACCCAAGGCGATCGGGAAGTCGGCTCCCCATGAGCACTTGGACCGCGAGCGCGTTCGGCACACGAGTCGCAATAGCGCGAATCCGTAACGCACTCACTGGAGGAACCGACATGGAACTGATCAAGCGTCTCGCCCGCGATGAAGAAGCCGGAACTGCCGTCGAGTACGGCCTCATCACCGCCGTCATCGCCATCGCGCTCATCGTCGCGCTCGTGGCCTTCCGCGACGAGATCTCGTCGATGTTCAACCGCGCTGGCAGCAAGATCCGCTCGACGACCTAGTCATGGTGGAGGCGGTCTTCTTCGTCACGGGTGTCGCCGGCGCTGCTCTCAGCGACGTACGCGGCCGCCGTGTTGCGAACGAGCTCTCGCTGGCGATCCTCGCCGGCGGCCTCCTCTCGCAGGGACTCTCGATCGACGGCATCCTCGGTGCGCTCGTCGGTCTCGCGTTGCTCCTGCCCGCCTTCGCGGCGCGCTGGGTCGGCGGTGGCGATGTGAAGCTCCTCGCAGCGTGCGGCGCATGGCTCGGTCCGGCGCATGCGCTCCTCGGTGGCCTCACCGGTATCGCTCTCGGGGGCGCGCTCGCGATCACGATGGCGATCGTCGGTGGCGTCAGCCGCGAGGTCGGCTCGAACGTGATCGCCGCCCTCGTCACGCGTAGCGCGCCGGCCGCGCCGCGCCGCTCGCGTGCGCTCGTCGTTCCGCTCGCCCTGCCGCTCGGCCTCGGCTGCACGCTGGCCTACTTCGGAGTGCTCTCGTGATGCGCAACCGCCAGAAGGGCGCCGCCTCCGTCGAGCTCGCCATGGGCCTGCCGGTCCTCGTGATGGTCATCATGGCCGGCGTCCACTTCGGCCTCGTCCTGAAGACGCGGAGCCAGCTCGGTGATGCCACCAACCACGCGACGCGCCTCGCCGCGATCGCGCGGAACGCGAACGGCAACACCGTCCGCTCCGTCATCCAGAATCGTCTCGGTTCGTCCTCGGGCTGCCAGAGCCTGCAGGTCACCACGAGCACCGCGACGGACGCCCTGGGCGTGAATCGCGTCGACGTCACCGCTCGCTGCACTGTCAACACCGGCATCGGTGGAACGCTGATGAGCTTCCTCGGACCGTCCGAGGTCTCCGTCCGCGCCTCGATGCCCTTCTAGGAGACCCCATGTCCCGGTCCTCGGTCACGCAGGGCGCGTCGCGTCTTGGCGCGCTCGGCTTCCTCGCAATTGCGCTCGGTTGTGCGGCTCTCGCGGCCTTCGCGATCGCCCGTACGATGAGCTCGAACTACTCGGGCGCCCGCGTGGTCCCCGTTGTCGTCGCCTCCGCGGAGCTGCGCGCCGGTGAGCCGATCGTTCGCGAGAAGCTCGTCGTGCGCGAGTGGCCCGAGGACGCGGCGCCGGCCGGCTCGTTCGCCTCCGTCGAGGAGCTCCTCGCGTCGGCCGAGAAGGCTACGCCCACCGTTGGTATCCTGCCGGGCGAGCCCGTCGTCTCCGGTCGGCTCTCGTCGAGCCATCAGGGCACTGGCGTCGCCTCGCTCGTGGCGCCGCACCTGCGCGCGTTCGCGCTCGCGGTGGATCCGGCCGCCGGGTACACCGGCATTCTCTATCCCGGCGCGCTCGTGGATGTCGTCGCCACGATGCGGGACCCGTCGGGTCGCGGTCCCTCGGCCAAGACCGCGGTGCAGGCCGCGCGCGTGCTCTCGGTCGGTATGGACACCGACGTGGCGACCCGCCGCGTCGCACGTGGTGAAGACGGCCTCGACAAGGGCGCGGACCGCGGCGTGTTCGTCACGCTCGAGGTCACCCCCGAGGATGCCGAGATCCTCGCCGTCGCGCGAGCAGAGGGGCGCATCGACATCGTCCTCCGCAATGCGACGGATGACGAGCTCGTCGAGACGAAGGGCGCGAAGCCCGAGCAGTTCTCGGCGTTCGAGCCGATTCCGACCGACGCGGTGGCGAACGCCGCCCCGGTCGCTCCCCTGGCACCGTCCCGGGTTCCGACCGTGAAGCGTGACCGCAAGCGCATCCAGATCGTCGCGTCCGACCGTCCCGACACCGCCACCGCCAAGTCGAGCGGTGCCATCGAGGTGCTCAATGCGAAGTAAGCTCCTGCTCGCGGCCGCGCTTCTCGCGGCCTCCACCGCCCCGGTCCTCGCCCAGGCGACGGACGCGACCAAGTCCGACCGCACCATCGCGGTGAACGTCGGTAGCTCCAGCTACCAGCGCATGGGCAAGGCCGTGACTCGCGTGGCCGTCGCCGACGCCACCGTCGCGCAGGTCACCGCGTTCGACCCCGACCAGCTCCTCATCTCTGGCCTGAAGCCGGGGCGCACCACCGCGACCGTCTGGGTCGGCGGCGAGGCGAAGGTCGTCGCGATCGAGGTCGGCTGGCCCGTCGACGAGATGCGGTCCGCACTCGCCAGCGCACTGCCGACCGCGAAGGACCTCAACGTCTCGCACGCCGGTCGCGCCATCATCCTCTCCGGCCAGGTCGCCAGCGCCGAGGACCTCGAGCGCGCCGAGCAGATCGTCGGCGGCATCGCGGCCGGCGTATTCGAGGGCGGCGAGCCGACCATCGTCAACGCGCTCACCATCGCCGGCCCGCAGCAGGTGCAGCTCGAGGTCTCGTTCGCCGAGGTGTCGCGCACGAGCCTCCGCGAGATCGGGTTCAACTTCTTCAGCAAGAAGACCTACGGCTCGGGCGCTGGCTTCAGCGGCGGCATGCTGGCCCCGGGCTCGGATCTCACCAACGTGGCGCCCCAGACCTCGGGCGCGGCCGATGTCGGCCAGCTCGGCACCGGTTCGACCGGCTTCGATCAGGCCGGCAACGCGCTCACCGATGCGGTGCCGCTCGTCTCCGGCCCGATCTCGGGCGCCTTCGGCTTCGTGTTCTCGTCGACGCTCGGGGGCTTCCCGTTCTCGGCGGCGCTCTCGCTGCTCTCCAGCAAGGGCTACTCGCGCACCCTCGCCGAGCCGACGCTCGTCGCCATGAGTGGCAAGAGCGCGTCGTTCCTGGCCGGCGGCGAGTTCCCCGTGCCCCTGCCGCAGACGCTGGGCCAGGTCGGCGTCGAGTACCGCAAGTTCGGCATCCAGCTCGTCATGACCCCGACCGTGTCGGGCGACGAGATGACTCTCGACCTCGGCGTCACCGTCAGCGACATCGACCCGTCGATCGGCATCCGGCTCGCATCCACGCAGGTCCCCGGCCTCCGCGAGCGCCACAGCGAGACGACCATCCGCCTCGTCGACGGCCAGTCCTTCGTCATCGCCGGCCTCATCTCCGACGAGGTTCGCTCCACCTCCGACAAGGTCCCGCTCCTCGGCGACATCCCCGTGCTCGGTGCGCTCTTCCGGTCGAGCTCGTACAAGCGCAACGAGACGGAGTTGCTCGTCGTGGTCACCGCGCACCTCGTGCAGCCGCTCGACGAGAAGCCGCCGCTGCCCGGCGAGACGACGACCGTCGACCCCGGTGACCTGGAGCTGTTCTTGCTCGGTCGTACGGAATCCCTCGCCGGAGGGGACGCGAAGCCCCAGGGCTCGCTCGGCTTCAAGCGCTAACGGAGACCCGCCATGCCGCACGCATCCCGCATCCCCGACTTCACCGACGATGTGGACGAGACCCGTACGGATACCCGTCCGCGCAAGGGCTCGGCGCCGCGCCCCCTGCCGAAGTCCGAGCGGCCCGCATCGCCCCGGTTCATTCAGGCCGAGACCGTCCTGCCGACGGTGTCGTACCGCGCGCCCGTGTCCGCGCCGCTCTCCCCGGCCCCCGCGCTGCCCTTGATCGCGCCGCCGTCCGCGCCGATCGCGAAAGGGCCGCCGCCCGCACCGGTGCGCTTCGTCTCGGCACCGCAGGAGCCGTCGGTCGTCGAGATGTTGCCCCGCGCACCGCGCGCGATGAACCCGGCCCCCGTGGCGCCGGTGCCGCTCGCCCTCCCCGCGCGCCGCGGTGAGCTGACCGTGGTCCTCGGCTGCCGTGGTGGCGCCGGGGCGACGACGCTCGCGGTGAACACGGCAGCGGCGCTCGCCCGCGGAGGCAAGACCGTCTGCATCGTCGATCTCGATCTCCAGCTCGGCGACGTGCTCGTCGCGCTCGACCTCGAGTCGCAGACGTCGCTCTCCGCGGTCGCGCGCGAGGCAGGAGCCCTCGATGCGGCGTCGCTGCGCCGTCGCCTCGCGCAGCATGGCTCGGGCGTGTGCGCGCTCTCGCAGGCCGGTCACCTCGATGACCTCGACGGCTCGCTGACGTCGCGGCTGCCGGAGCTCCTCGATGCGCTGCGGGCTCACTTCGATCACGTCATCGTCGACGGCGTGCGCGACTTCGGCGATGTCGCCCTGGCCGCGCTCGAGGTCGCCACGCGCATCCTCGTCGTCGTGACGCAAGATGTCCCCGCGGTCCGCCGGGCCGCGCGGGCGCTCGACGTCCTCGGCCGGCTTGGCATCGAGCCGGCGCGCTGTGCCCTCGTCGTCAACCGCGCCATGAAGCGCGCCGCCATCGACACCGCCGCCATCGAGCGCGCTCTCGCGATGCGGGTCACCGCCACCGTGCGCGAGGACGCGAAGGTCTCGGTCGCCCTCGACGCCGGCGCGCTCCTCATCGATGTCGCTCGCTCGCGCCCCGTCGCCGACGACGTCATCGCGCTCGCGAATCTCTGTCGCGGTAACGAACCGCAGCGAGTGGTGGAGCAGCCCCGCCGCCGCTTTCCGTTCCTCGGAGGTCGCTAATGCAGCTCGCCCGGTTCGCCAGCAAGCTCCGTCGGGACCCCAGCGCGCCGGCGGGTTACGGCGATGCGCGCGAGGACCTCCAGTCCATCGCGACGCGGCTCCACGACAAGATCCTCGACCGGCTCGATCTCGCCGCCGTGTCGCAGCTCCCACGCGAGGAGCTCCGCGTCCGCCTGCGCACGATCCTCGAACAGCTCGTGCTTGCCGAGGGCATCTCGGTCTCGCACGGCGAGCTCGGCACGCTGGTGGACACCGTCCTCGACGAGCTCACCGGCCACGGTCCACTCGAGGTGCTCCTCGCCGACCCGACGGTCTCCGACGTGCTCGTGAACGGCCCGGACCGCGTGTTCGTCGAGCGCGAAGGCAAGCTGATGTTGACCGACGTGCGCTTCCGCGACGAGCGCCACCTGATTCACACGATCCAGCGCATGGTGGCGCGGATCGGCCGCCGCATCGACGAGAGCTCGCCGATGGTCGACGCCCGGCTGCCCGATGGCAGCCGCATCAACGCCGTCATCCCGCCGCTCGCCATCGACGGCGCCGCCCTCTCGATCCGCCGCTTCTCGCAGCGCGCGCTCACCGGCGAAGACCTCGTCGCGAGCGGCGCGATGTCGCGCGACATGCTCGCCTACCTGCACCTCGCCGTGCGGGCCCGCTGCTCGATCATCGTGTCGGGCGGTACCGGCGCTGGCAAGACCACGCTCCTGAACCTCCTCTCGGGCTTCATCTCGAAGCGCGAGCGCATCATCACCGCCGAAGACGCCGCGGAGCTTCGCCTGCAGCAGCCTCACGTGGTGCGCCTCGAGTCGCGCCCCGCGAACCTCGAGGGCAAGGGCGCGGTCTCGATTCGCGACCTCGTGAAGAACGCCCTGCGCATGCGCCCCGACCGCATCATCGTCGGTGAGGTCCGCGGCGCCGAGGTGCTGGACATGCTGCAGGCGATGAACACGGGCCACGACGGCTCGATGGCCACCGTGCACGCGAACTCCTGCGATGACGCGATGAGCCGCCTCATGACGATGCTCGGCATGACGGGGACGCCCCTCGCCGAGGCCACGATGGCGCAGCTCATCGCGCGCAGCGTCCACGTCGTGGTGCAGGTCGCTCGCATGCAGGACGGCAAGCGCCGCATCACCGCCATCGGCGAGGTGCTCGGCTCCGACGGCGGCCGCATCGCCGTCAACACGCTCTTCTCGTTCGAGCGCGTTGGCGTCAGCTCGGATGGCTCCATCCGCGGCACCTACAAGCAGCACGGCTCGTCGATGATGACGGACCGCTTCCGCGCTGCTGGCGTCATCGCCGGGGCCGCCAGCGGCGAGGTCGGCTGATGCAGGCCACGACCGTCGCCCCGCTGGCCTTCGTCGCGTTGCTCTCCCTGGGCGCAGCCATCGCGCTCGGCTGGAACGCGCGCCGCGTTCGGGGCACGGAAGCGCTCGCGCGCCGCCTCGGTCAACGTCGGGCGGAGCAGGGCGGGCTCATGCACGCGGAGGCCGGTGGGCTGACGCGCTGGCTCGCGGCGAGCGGGCTGGGGCTCTCGA
>JALHPV010000118.1 GCA_022842285.1 Kofleriaceae bacterium | reverse complement strand
GCGCGACCTCGCGGACTCGCTCGAACTCGAAGTCCTGAAGTCCACCGATGAATCGAGCCCGAGCGTAGGGAAATCGGCACCTTGCCAGGGGGCGAGCGGCTCCACGAGGGGGACCATGTCGCCGCTGCCGCGTTCGCCGCCTGCTAGCGCGCTCGCGTCTGCAACGCACCGCGATAGTCGCGAATCGCCTGGCTCGTCGTGGGGCGGTCGACGAAGCTCGCGAGCTCGTCGAGATCGATCGCCGGCAAGACCTCGCTCTGCGTCCGCTGCTCGTACACGTCGCCGACCAGCACGTGGGCGGTGAGCTTGCCCCGGCGCCAGAACCACACCTCTCGGACTCCGAGCTTGCGGTAGATCTCGAGCTTGTTCAGCCCCCCTGACGTCCACACGACCTCGATGGCGAGGTCGGGCCGGAGGGCGCCTCGAGGAAGACCGAACACGTAGCACTCGTCCGCTTCGACGCCGCGTTCGACCGCCTTGTCCTCGAGGGTCCACGACCCGAAGGTGGAGAACTCGATCCCCTGCTCCAGGCACCACACTTCGACGAGGCACCCGAGGATGGACTTGATCGACTCGTGGGGCTGAGAGGAGCTCAGGATCTCGATCGCGCCTTCCAGATAGGCGATGCGCGGCGCCGAGTGATCTCCGCGCATCTCGAGCATGCGCTGGTAGTCGGCCCACGTGGCTCCCGAAAGGACGATGATCTTGTCCTCCTGGGGCTGGGGACGGTCGTCCCGGTCGAAACGATGCGAGACCGGCATCCGGGTAACTACAGCTGCCCACCCGTGCGGCGCAGCAGAATCGCGTGCTCGGCCTTGGCCCGCTCGCCGAAGGACCTGCGCTCGACGCCGCCCAGCATGGGGCGCTCCTGGGAGGCCCAGGCCTCGACGACGAGGTCCTCGGTCAGGGCGGCCCGGACGTCGTCGAGGGCGTAGATCGGGGTGGCCGTCTTGCCGTGCGGCGCCTTGATGAAGGAGTCGCCGATGACGATGGCGGCCAGGGCGCCCGGAGCGAGGACCTGGGCCATGGCGTCGATCATGTCGGCGAGGGCCCGGTGCCAGGCGCGGAAGGCGGACTCGGGGCCACCGACGAAGCCACGGCGCGAGCCGATCTCGCCGGCGTCCATGTCGCGGTGGCGGAGGGCGAGGAAGTCGAAGCGCAGGCGCTGGTGCTCGGCGTAGTCGTAGGTGCCGGCGTAGGGCGGCGAGGTGACGATGCCACCCGCGCCGCCGGCGGGGATCAGGTCGGGGAGCGCGCGAGCATCGCGCTCGAAGATCGTCGCCGGCGACGTGGAGCGCATGTCATTGAGGCCCTCGTAGAGGAGCTCGACGCGCTGGGAGAAGTGGCGGGTGGCGGCGCCGCGGGGGATGTTGCGATCGACCCACGTGCCGTCGGTGTCGCTCGTTCGCGACGAGATCTTGTAGAGGATCGACGAGAGACACGCGGTGAGGATCGACGCGAGCTCCTCGTCGCTGTCGCGCACGCCGTCGATCTCGCTCGCGATGTGCTCGAGCTCGCGGCGAACGTGCGGGGCGAACCAGGAGGCGAGCCGGCGATCGCGCGCGTTCGGATCGAAGCCCTTCGGCTTGCGGAGGGGAGCCGGCTCCGCTCCGGATCGCCGAGCGGCCTTGCCCGCCTCGTGGACAGTGCGCGCGATCGCGAGGCCGACGTCCTTGAACTGCTGACGCCGCTTCGGCGGGACGCTCCACGTCTTCGCGTGCGCGACGAGGCAGGCGAGCGGATTGAGGTCCACGCCGATGGTGGGGAGCTTGGCCGCCCGCGCCTCGACGAGGACGGTGCCGGAGCCGCAGAACGGGTCGACGATCGGGAGCCCGCGTGGGGCCCGGGTGGCGACCACATCGACGAGGATGCGCGCCGTCGCGGGGTGCAGCCGCGCCGGGTAGGAGTGGAACGGATGGGTCAGCGACTCGGCGACCTCGCGATCGTGGTTGGCCGCTCGCAGCGCCTCGACGAGCGCGTCACACGCCGCGGGGATCCCGTCAGCGCGTACGCGGCCCACGGTGCGGGGCATCGATAGACTGCGGCGCTGCTTCACGCGCCGACCCTACGCGAAGTGCTAAACACCGCGCCATGCCCATGCCCCTCGAGATCATTGGCCTCGGTAAACCAGAGGTCCGCTTCGTCTGGGACGAGGGCAAGGAAGACACCTACTCGGCCCGCGAGCTGCGCATCCGCTGCGCCTGTGCCCACTGCCAGTCCGAGGCCACCGGCGAGCGCCTCCTCGACCCGGCCACCGTGCCCGAGGGGATCACCATCAGCGACATGTCCCTCATCGGGAACTACGGCCTGAACGTCACCTTCTCCGACGGCCACTCGACGGGCATCTACCGGTTCCGCGAGCTGCAGAAGACGAAATGAACGGCGGCCCGGGACTCATCGAGCACCTGGAATCCAGCTGGCGGGCGCGGCGGAGTTACCGCGCCTTCAGGCCCGACCCGATTCCCGATGCGACCCTGCAGCGCCTGTTCGCCGCCGCGCAGTTCGCGCCCTCGTGGTGCAACACGCAGCCCTGGCGCGTCGTCGTCACGAAGCCACCCGAGACGCAGCGGCTCGCGGCCGCCCTCCAGGCCGCGGCGACCTCGAACCTGCCGCACTCCGAGGTCCCGTTCCCGCTCGACTACCCGTCCCCGTACAAGGAGCGCCGCGTCCAGTGCGGGGCGGCCCTGTACCAGGCCATGGGCATCGCCCGGGAGGACAAGGCGGGCCGCTACGACGCCTGGCTCCGGAACTACGCCCTGTTCGACGCCCCTCACGTGGCGATCGTGTCGTGCGACCGCCGGCTGGGCCCTTATGTATATGTCGACGTCGGCGTGTGGCTCGGCTACGTGCTGACCGCCGCCGCCGCCCTCGGCCTGGAGACCTGCCCGATGGCCTCGGTTGCGGCCTATCCCGAGGTCCTACGCACGCACCTCTCACTCGGCGAGACCGATGTCACGCTGTTCGGCCTGGTCATGGGGCACGCCGACGAGGCCGCCCCGGCCAACGCCTGTCGCACTTCGCGCGAGCCTTCCAGCTCGTGTGTTAGAATTTTCGCCTCGGGGAGAGACGAATGAGATCCACGTGGATGTTCGTGGTTTGCGCCGTGCTTTGGTTCGGTGCAGGCATCGCGCGAGCCGATGATCCGGCTGCGCTCAAGGCGGCGCAGGCGGCGTTCGACAAGGCGCAGATCGACTACTTGCAGGAGAAGTACGACGACGCGGCGACGGGCTTCAAGGAAGCCTATGCGGCGAAGAACTTCCCGCAGTTCCTCTACAACATCGGCGCCGCCTACCACATGAAGGGCAAGAAGAGCGCGGACCCCGCGGCGTATGCCCAGGCGGTCGACTACTACGCCCAGTACATCGCGGCCGACCCCAAGGCGTCGGACAAGGGCAAGGTCGAGAAGGCGATCGTCGTCCTCAACGAGGAGATCACCCGGCTCAAGAATCAGACCGTCGGCCCGACGGGGGCGCCGCCCCCGACGACGCCGTCCGAGCAGGTGGCGAACCTCGGCGACGTGAAGGTGCGTGGCCTCGTCGTCATCACGAGCGAGCCGTCGGACGCCACCATCTACCTCGATGATCGGGCGAAGGGCCCGTTCGCGACGACCCCGTGGTCGGGCACGCTGGATGGGACCCACAAGGTCATCATCGAGAAGCGCGGCTATGTCGTCTCCACCCAGACGGTCGCGGCCGACGCGAGCAAGATGATCCAGGTCCAGTCGGCCCTCGGCAAGGAGGACTTCCTCGGCTGGATCGACGTCACGTCGAACATCCCCGGCGCCGATGTCTACATCGACAGCAAAGAGGTCGGCGTGGCGGGCAAGACGCCCCTCTCGCAGAACATCAAGCCGGGCAAGCACAAGTTCTGGGTCACGACCGAGGGCTACGACGAGTACGAGATCGAGATCGAGGTCGTGCCCGGCGGTACGCACGAGGTGAAGGCGAACCTCAAGGGCTCGCCCGTCGGCAAGGTCAGCATCGTCGGTCTCGGCATCGAGGACTCGACGATCATCATCGACGGCCAGGTCGCGTGTGAGCGCGGTCCGTGCCTGAAGGCGCTCCAGCAGGGCTCGCACACGATCACGGTCGTCCGCGAGGGCATGAAGCCGTACTCGCGGAAGATCAACGTGCAGGCGAAGACCGAGACCACGATCAAGGTCACGCTCGCGCCCAAGCCGAGCCGCAGCGACGCGGTCGTCGCGTACGTGCTCGCCGCGGGCTTCGGTGGTGCGGGCATCTACCTGGGCCTCCAGGCGAGCAACCTCTCCGACGAGCTCACCACCGCGATCGATGCGAACCCGCCACTCGACAAGAACGACCCGCGGTTCCAGCGCGGCAAGATCTACGCGATCGCGGCCAACGCCGCGTTCGGCCTCGCCGGGATCACCGCGCTGACGGCCATCTACTACACGTTCCGCGACAAGGGCTCGCCGTCGACGGGACTCATCGACGTGCGCGCCCTCGCATTGACCCCGCAGATCGCGCCTGGCTACGCGGGCCTGGGCTGGGAGATGAGCTGGTGATGACCATGCGCAACACGTTCCTGTTCGCCGCTGCGGCCTCTGTGGTCGGCAGCCTCGGGGCCTGCAAGTGGTCCGAGTTCGACGACATCAGCGACAAGGCCTACGTCGCCGCCACCGGTCGCCCCGATGACGGCGCGACCATCTGGCCGATCGCCCTCGTCCCGGCCCAGAACACGGCCAGCGACGTCGCGGGCACGCTCGGCGTGTTCGGGGCGAGCGAGCCCACGTACAACGAGATCGTGCTCGGAGCGGAGGGCACGGCGGCCATCGGCTCGTCGTTCTTCGAGTTCGAGAGCATCGGCTGGGGCAGCTTCCAGACGGATCCGCTGGTCATGCGCAACCCCGACACGACGGGCGATGGCGTCGGCGAGCTCACGGTGATCACCGAGCCGGCCTCGGCCTCCGTGCTGTTCTTCGGCAAGGGCGCGGGCTTCGACTACGTCGACCTCAATGGCGCGACGAAGATCGAAGCGGCGACGTACATCCGGCCTGGCAGCGGCGCGCCCGCTGTGGTCGTCGCCGGCGAATCGGACACGCTGTTCGCGCGCCTGCCGCCCAAGGTGGTGAAGCGCTGCGATCTGGTCGAGAACACCATGCCGATCGCGCTGAAGGCGCTCGGCTCGGTCGTCCCCAGCGGCTCCACCGACGATCACCTCCTCGTGTGGCTCGCGGATGGCCGGCTGGTGCTCTACCCGGCCGGTGTCGTGAACGGCGACGACACCGCCATCACCGGGGAACCGTGCGAAGGCGGCGTGTCGGTTGAACCGCTCCTCGCTTCGACGGCGACGACGTTCCAGCCTGCGGGCCGCTCGTACATCATCGACTTCCGCGACGACGCGACGTTCGGGGCCGACCTCCGGCTCCTCGTCGGTCGCAACGGACCGAACACGTTCCTCCAGGTCGTCCAGGTCTCCACGACGGGCATCACCTTTGTCGGGACGCCGCTCACGACCGAGGCGTCGGCGAGCCACGCGACGATGCGCTTCGACGATGCGAGCTACGTCGCGCTCGGGTTCCCGACGGCCACGGTCGAGAACACCGTCGCCGGCCAGGTGAAGCTCTACAACGTCGACCCGGCGACGGGCGTCGACTCGAACGCGGTGCTCGTGCTGAACGACTCGCAGCCCGAGGACAACCAGGGCTTCGGTCGGGCCGTGTCGTCGGTCTCGTTCAACGGCAAGCAGATCCTCGCCGTGGGCGCGACCAACGAGATCTTCACGTACTTCTCGACCGAGCTCTACGAAGACACTCGCACCGCTCAGTGAAGCATCAGTGCCCGACTTGCCGCCGCACGTTCGGTGAGCCGGGCTTCTGCCCGTTCGACCGCGGGCCGCTCGTGCCCGTGTCCGAGCAGGTGACGATCATCTCGGAGGAGATGGCGGCGATGAAGCAGCCGTCTCCGACGACGATCGATCCACCGAAGAGCACGCTGCCCCTGACGCGCTCGTCAGGCGTTGTCATCCCTCCCGCGACGGAGGACCTCACCAACGTCAAGAACAAGATCGCCGCCATCTCGGCCGCGGGCGACGCCGGCCTGGCGATGAAACAGTTCGAGAAGGGCCGCGACGAGTACGACCAGCTCATCGGGCAGACGCTCGACGGTCGCTACTACATCGACAAGAAGATCGGTGAGGGCGGCATGGGCGTGGTGTTCGCCGCCCGCCACGCCGTCATCGAGCGCCCGCTCGCGATCAAGGTGCTGAAGCGCGAGGTCATGCGCGACTCGGCGACGATTCGTCGCTTCGAGCAGGAGGCCAAGGCCGCCTCGCGGATCGGCCACCCGAACATCGTCGACGTCACCGACTTCGGCACCACGCCCACCGGCATGACCTACCAGGTCATGGAGTACGTGAAGGGCGAGACGCTCGGTGCGGCCCTCCGCAAGAGTGCGCCCTTCCCGCTCGTTCGCATCGTCCGCGTCGGTACCCAGATCGCGCGCGCCCTCGGCGCCGCCCACGACAAGGGCATCGTGCACCGCGATCTGAAGCCCGAGAACGTCTTCTTGATCGATCGGGACAATCGCCCCGACTTCGTGAAGATCCTCGACTTCGGCATCGCCAAGGTCACTCCCATCGACGGCAACGTGGGCGGCCCGCGCCTCACCCGCGCCGGCTCCGTCTTCGGCACGCCCGAGTACATGGCGCCCGAGCAAGCGGCCGGCAAGTCCGACACCGACGGTCGCGTCGATGTCTACGCCCTCGGCATCATCCTCTACGAGATGACCACCGGCCGCGTCCCGCACCGCGGCGACACGATGGTCCGCACGCTGGCGATGCAGATGCTCGATCCGATCGAGCTGCCGTCGCGTGTCCGCCCCGACCTCGCGATCGCCCCCGAGCTCGAGGCGGTCATCATGAAGGCGCTCGCGAAGAAGCGCGACGACCGCTACCCGACCATGGCGACGCTGCTCGCCGACCTCGACAACCTCCAGCAGCCCGTCGGCCTCTCGCTCACGGGGAGCCCCGTCTACGCGCTCGTCCCGCTCCCTCCCGGCGCCGACGGGGCCGCTCCCGTCGGATCGGGCGTCATGCCCGTCACCGAGAGCCTGCACCCGGCCGTCCCGGTCCCGCACACGGCCCCCGGCACGTACAAGACCCCCCGTCCCCGCTCCGAGACCACGCGGCGCGTCCACGAGCCCGAGTTCGTCGCCTCCGACAAGCCGCTCACCTTCGAGCACGTCTTCGCCGAGGAGGCGACCGTCCGGCGCTCACGGCGCTGGCCCCTGCTCCTGCTCTTCTCCCTCATTCTCGGCGGTGCCGGCGGTGCGCTCGCCCTCGTCGTGAAGTCGCGCCAGCGCGTGAACCAGCAGAACGCCGTCCCCGATGCCGCGCCGATCGCCGCCACCTCCCCCGATGCCGCGGCCTCCGCCGGTCCCGATGGCGCCCCCCAGGCGGTCGTCGCCCCCGACGGTGGCGTGGTCCTCGATGCGGGCGTCGTGGCGATCATCGTCGATGGCGATACCACCGTCGTGCAGGCGAACCCCGACGGCGGCACCGACCCCGGTGGCACCAAGCGTCCACGGCGCGATGGCGGCCCCGACCAGACCGCCGTCACGCCGAACGGACGTGGCACCTACCTGATCCAGGTCCTCACCAAGCCCGAAGGCGCCGAGCTCTACGTCGGCGGTCAGTACTCCGGCCCCGCCGGCACCAAGATCGAGAAGCCGGCCGGCACCAAGATCGTCGTCACGTGCAAGAAGCCCGGTTACAAGCCCGGCAATGTCTCGCTCGTCTACGACGGCAAGACCGAAGCGAAGATGTGTGTCCTCTCCCGCACGAAGCTCTGCGTCTCTGGGAGCGGCGAACAGATCGGGATCAAGAATCCGTTCGACCACTGCGAAGAGCCGAAGAAGTAGCTGCCGGTTCGGAAGTGAGGCTTGTCCTGGACGATAGCCTCACTTAGACTGGTATCTGAGGTTGTCCAGGGCCGTGACTTCAGATGATGCATGGCCGGAGCTGACCTACGAGGAGCGGCCGTGGAACGCGCACTACGAGACGCACTCGACATCGCGATCCGAGCGCAAGAAGCACTACGGGCCGTACCGCGCGGCTGTTGCGCCGCCCATCAAGGGCGCCCGGCTCGCGTTGCCGGGCGAGCTCGCCACGTTGGTGGGAGAAGCGTCCGCGGAGCTGGCGCGGTTCGACGAGCTGATGGGCGGCGAGAGCGCGCACTTCTCGACGGTCCTGCTGCGAAGCGAGTCAGCGGCAAGCTCGCGGATCGAGAACCTCACCGCATCGGCACGAGCCATCGCGGAGGCGGAGATCGGCACGTCATCGCGAAGGAATGCGGCCGAGGTCGTCGCGAATACCCGCACGATGATGGCGGCACTCGAGCTGGCCGGGACCATCCAGGGCGAGTCCGTGCTCGCCCTGCATCGTGCGCTGATGGCCGAGTCGGACCCGGTCCATGCCGGGCGCTGGCGGACCGAGCAAGTCTGGATCGGAGGTGGAAATCTGGGCCCCCATCAGGCGCTCTTCGTGCCGCCGCATCCCGAGCGAGTGAACGCGGCGATCGATGACCTCATGAAGTTCATCGCGCGAGATGACCTCCCTGTCCTCGTGCACGCGGCCCTCGCTCACGCCCAGTTCGAGACCATCCATCCATTCACCGATGGCAACGGGCGGACGGGGCGCGCGCTCGTGCAGGCGATGCTGCGCCACGGGGAGCTCACCCGTAACGTCACGGTGCCGGTGTCGGCGGGCCTCCTCGCGGATACGAGTGCCTACTTCGACGCCTTGATGACGTATCGCCAGGGAGATCCGCTTCCCATCGTGACGCAATTCGCGCAGGCGGCGTTCAAGGCGGTCGGCAATGGCCGGATCTTGGTGGACGAGCTGCGGAGGATTCGTCAGCGATGGCAACCGGTCATCAAGGCTCGTAGTGACTCGGCGGTCTGGCGCCTGGCTGACCTGTTGCTCCGCAAGCCCGTCGTGAACGCACGTGTGGTCGCCGAGGACCTGGACCTGAAGGTCGGGAACGTCCACCGCTACGTCGAACCGTTGGTCGCGGCCGGCGTCCTCACGGAGTCGCGCGACGTCAAACGAAACCAGGTGTGGCGAGCGCCGGAGGTGCTCGCGGCCCTCGATGCGTTCGCGGCGCGCGCCGGTCGGCGCCAGCTGCGGTAGGCTCGTAGGGGATGGGGCGAGCGCGCATCGTATGGGCGGTGGTGATGGCGGGGTGCGGCTTCGGCGGGAGCGCGTCGAATCCTGACGGTGGCGTCGTGCCGGTCACCTGTGGTGACGGCGTCGTGCAGCCCGAGCTCGGCGAGCTGTGCGACACGGCCGCGTCGGGCAACGGGGCGTGTCCGCTTACCTGCGAGGGTGCGAACGTGTGCTCGCGCGGCGTGCTCGTCGGCGCCAACTGCGCGGTGCAGTGCACGCAGATGGCGATCACCGAGGCGATCTCGGACGACGGCTGCTGCCCCGCGGGCGCGACCAGCACGACGGACTCCGACTGCGTCGGGGTGTGCGGCAACGGGATCCTCGAGGGCGGCGAGGTCTGCGACGGGAATTGCCCGACGAGCTGCGACGACGGCGTGGCCTGCACGGATGACGTACTCAACGGCACGGAGTGCTCGCGCGCATGTGACTACCCGGCGATCACGGCCGCGATGAGTGGCGATGCGTGCTGTCCCGGCGGCGCGAACGCCAACACCGATAGCGACTGCAACCCCGTATGCGGGAACTCCATCATCGAGCCTGGAGAGACGTGCGACGACAACTGCCCGACGAGCTGCAGCGACAACGACGTGTGCACGTTGGATAGCCTCGACGGCGCGGATTGCACCCGTGAGTGTCGCTTCCCGCCGATCATGAGCACCACCAGCGGCGACGGCTGCTGTCCCGAAGGCGCGAACGCCCTCTCGGACTCCGATTGCATCCCCGAGTGCGGCAACGGGGTGACGGAGCCCGGCGAGACCTGCGATGCCTCCTGCCCAGCCCAGTGCGCGGATGGCAATGCCTGTACGCGCGATGTCCTGGAGAACCCGGGCCCGTGCCAGGCGACCTGCAGCTTCATCCCGATCACCCAGCGCATCGACAACGACGGCTGCTGTCTGCCGGGGACACCCCCCGGCCAGGACAGCGACTGCTTGCCGTAGCCTTCGGGTTTTCCGATGCGCGAGCGTGCGGTCGCGTCGGATATTCCGAGGGCGCGGACGGCGCGCTGGCTTTGTTACGCTGGCGCTCCCTATGTCGATTGGACCTCGCTCTGGATCGCTACGTCGGCTCGCTCGGCTGTTTCGCGTCGGCAATGACGCCGATGCGAGAGGCATCTCGTCGCAAGAAGCGCTCGACGAGCATCGCGCCAAGGGCCTGACTCGCCGTGGGTTCGTCGGAGGCATGGCGGCGGCGGCCGCGTTCGCGACGACACGCCGCGCGTTCGCGGCCCCGAGGCCACCCACGAGTGACATCGCGATCGTGGGTGCAGGGCTCGCAGGCCTGCAGTGTGCGTTCGAGCTGAAGAAGGCGGGGGTGACCGCCAGCATCTACGAGGCGACCACGCGGGTGGGCGGGCGGCAGTTCTCGCTGCGCGACTTCTTCCCGGGACAAGTCGCGGAGCGCGGAGGCGAGCTCGTCGACAACTTGCACAAGACGATGCTCGGCTGGGCGAACACGCTCGGGCTGACGCGCGAGGACGTCGAGCGTGCCAACGAGGGCGACATCTTCTACTACTTCGCCGGGCAGCGAATCTCGGAGGCGACGATCGTCGACGAGTACCGGGCGTTCGTGGCCGCGATGCGTGATGACCTGCGGGCGTCGAGTGGCGCGCCGTCGGCGGATGGCTTCAACAGCGCCGACCAGGCGCTCGATCGCATGACGATCGCGGACTACCTGACGTCGCGCGGATGTGGCCGCTGGGCGAGGGCCGCGCTCGAGGAGGCGTACCTCGCGGAGTACGGGCGCGAGGTGTCGGAGCAGAGTGCGCTCAACTTCCTCCTGTTCATCCACGCCGACCGGCGCTCGAAGTTCACGCCGTTCGGGGTGTTCTCCGACGAGCGGTTCCACATCGTCGAGGGCAACGATCGGATCGCGACGGGCATCGCGGGGCTGCTCGGGCGCCAGCCGGACTTCGGCCGGGTGCTCGAGCGGGTGAAGAAGACGTCGTCCGGTCGGATCGAGCTGACGTTCCGCTCGGGGAGCACCTCGATCGTGAAGACGCACGACCGCGTGGTGCTCACCCTGCCCTTCTCCGTCCTGCGCACGGTGACGCTCGACGCGAGCCTCGGCTTGCCGGCGTGGAAGACACTCGCGATCCAGCAGCTCGGGTATGGCGACAACGCGAAGCAGATGATCGGCTTCGATGGCCCCCACTGGCTCGAGGTCGGCAACAACGGCCAGACGTACGCGGACCTCGCGAATCACCAGACGACGTGGGAGACGAATCCGACCCTCGCCACGACGGAGCGGGCGGTGCTGACCGATTACGCGAGCGGCGTGCGCGGCAAGCAGCTCGATCCGACGAAGGTGCAGCAGGAAGCGGACCGCTTCCTCACCGACTACAACAAGGTCATCCCCGGCGCGAAGGCCGCCGCCACACGCGTGAACGGGCAGTACCGCGCGCACATCGAGCACTGGCCGTCGAATCCGCGGTCGCGCGGCAGCTACACCTGTTACCTGCCGGGGCAGTTCACGACGATCGCGGGTAACGAGGGCAAGGCCGTCGGCAACCTGTACTTCGCCGGCGAGCACACGAACTCGTTCTACGACTGGCAGGGCTTCATGGAAGGCGCCCTGCTCTCGGGCATCGACGCGGCGGCCGACGCCCTGCGCTGATCACGGAGGGGACGAGAAGCGCCGGTCGCCAGGAAACGGATCGGCGGTCTCCCGCGTCATGAGCTCGCCCGCATCGGGCAGCGGCTCGGCGGTGATGCCGAGAGCGGCGAGGCCGGCGGAGTCGTTGTAGCGGAGCTCCGCGATCGCGATCGGGCGATCGAAGGCGCGAACGAAGCGCGTCCACGAGGCGGCCGAGTACCGCTGCTCGCCGAACTTGGTGCCGAGGCCCGGCCGCATCGTGCGCGGCGGGCCCACGTCGGTCGGCGGCTCCTCCCAGGCTTCGCCGGCTTCGTCCTCGACGGTGTTGTCCTCGTGCGGAGGCGGCGAGGGCTGCACCGGCGACGGACGGCGGCTGACCTGGTCGTTGGACCGCTTCACGTGGGACGGGCCGCGGCTCGCGCCACCGCCAACGGACGTCTCGCTGGGCGCGAGGTCGTCCTGGTAGTCGTACTCGCAATCCTCGCAGCTCGGTTCGTCGGACCCGACGATGATCTGCTGTCGCTGCTCGGCGCGCTCCTCGAAGATCGCGACGGCGATGACCCCGACGTTGCGCGCGGCGCCCTTGCGGCCGGCGTAGGAGTCGTCGACCGAGGAGAACCGGAAGGTCGCGACGTCGGCGGCTGAGGTGCGGAAGCCCTCGATGCGGACGTCGCCGTACGGCGGGACGACATAGCCACGCTTGCGGAGATCGCCGGCCTCGCCGTCGGCCACGTCGAGGCCGTCGACCGTCACCACCGCCTCCACCCGATTTGGCGTCGGGTTGGTGACGCGGATGATGTAGCGCTCGCCGGCATTGCCCTGGACGTAGAAGCGGTCGCGAAGGGCGTGCGTGGGAAGCGTCTGGCCGTTCTGGCGAATGACCTGCACGTCGTACGGCGCGCGGACCTTCGCGGGCGCGGCCGCGATCGCGATGCGCTGGACCTCGGCTTCGGGGGCTGCGATCCGGTCGGCGTTGGCGACGCCACACGCGCCGACAAAGAGGAGGGAGGCCAATAGCTTGCGCATCGGGTCTTTCAAACGTCCGGGTCGCCGACGCGATCTAAACCGCGTGTATAGTCCGCCGCATGGCACGTGCGAAAAAGCCGGCGAAGCCTGCCAAGGCTGCGAAAGCTAAGCCGAAACAGGCACCAAAGGGGAAGCCGAAAGCGGGGTCTCGGGGTGCGAAGTCCGCCGACATCACGGCGGCCGATCCAAGCCTGTTCGACCCGCTGACGCCCGGCGAGGTGGCCGACGCCCTGCGCACGCTGACCGAGGACAAGCGCCTGGGCTCGATGGCCAAGGTGGGCCGGTACCGGGTGATCGCGACCGAGCCGCTCGTGGTGAAGCCGCCGCACTGGATGGCCGGGCACCGGCTGGCGCGCGTCGTGGCGTACGACTACTCGAGCGATCGTGGGGTCGATGCGTGCATCGATCTGGACGCGGGCGTGGTCGCGCATCTCGAGCTCTCGAAGCAGCAGCCGATGCTGTCGCGCGACGAGGAGGAGCTCGCGGTGGAGGTCGCCGTCGTCGATAGCCGCGTGCGCGAGAAGCTCGCCATCGGCGACGCGCCGATGCTGACGATGCACTACTGGGGACGCAATCCCACGGACATCGCGTACGCGCGGCGCTCGGCGGCCGTGCTGTTCGGCGCCACGAACGGGCAACCGTCGCTCGTCGCGGTCGTCGACCTCATCGATAACCAGGTCATTCAGGTCGTACCCGCGGAGCAGTGGTAATGCAGAGCTCGACGAACGTCATCGAAGAAGCGGGCTGGAAGCTCCACTGGCGGCTCACCGAGTCGGCCGGGATCATGGTCTACCTCGCCGACTACAAGGGCCGGCGCGTGCTGTGGGAAGGCTCGCTGCCCTACGTCACCGTCGACCACCAGCGCGAGAACATGGAGGTCTCTGACGAGACCTTCGAGGCTCACGGTCCGTGGTGGGTCCCGCTCGGGACGCGCACGCTCCGGGGTCCGGTGCGGGTGCAGTCGTTCCGCGGGGGCGTCGAGCTCTCGGCGTCGTTCGAGGCCGGGCCGTATCAGTACACCCAGCTCTGGCGCTTCCACGACGACGGTCGCCTCTGCCCGTGGCTGACGATCTACGGACCCGGGGTCCACGATCAGCACACCTATCACCCGCACTGGCGCTTCGACTTCGATCTCGACGGCGCGCGCGACGACGCCTTCGAGCGCTTCGAGGACACGCGCTGGCAGCGCATCGAGAACGAGGGCTGGTTCCCGTACAGCGGCGAGTCCGACGAGCACGGCAACGTGTGGCGCCAGGTCGACTTCGGCTCGGGGGCGGCGATCAACATCCGCCCGCATACCTGGGATGACGCCGAGGTGTTCGCCATCCGCTATCACGACGGCGAGTGGGCGCCGTTCTCGCCCCGCCCCGCCGGCGGTGGTCAAGCCTTCCCGGCGGCGTATGTCGGTGACGAATCCCTCGATGGGGACGACGTCACGGTGTGGTACGTCGCCCACGTTCACTTCGACCAGTCGTTCCCCTACACCGCGGGCCCGTGGATCAAAGTCGAGGGCCTCGGAAAGTAGACGCGCGGGCGATCCGCTCGCGATAATCCCTCGTATCGGAGGGACTATGAAGCTCGTGACGAAGGCGCTGCTTGGCGCCGGTGTTGTGGGACTCGCTGCCGGTGTGACCTGGCAGGCGATTCCAACGGTCGAGGCGTCGGATCAGGGAGATCCACCGATGCGTATCGGGCCGCCCGGCAACGATACCGCGGCGGATATTGGTGACGTGTACGCCTGGCACTCGGGGTCGGGAACGGACGCCAAGCTGACAGCGATCGTGACGTTCGACAGCAAGAAGGCGCCCGCGGCCGGCCAGAAGATCACGTGCGATCGCAACGTGCTCTATCGCATCCACCTCGAGAGCGGCGCGACCACGTTCGCCGTCGAGGCGCGCTTTGGACTGGACGACGCGAACAACTGCTTCGTGCAGATCAAGAACGCGCCTGGCGCTGGCACCTCTGTCATCGAGGGACCGACCGGTCGTGCGTTCACGCGCAAGGGCGTGAAGGTGTTCGCTGGTCTCGTCGATGATCCGTTCTTCTTCGATCAGGTCGGCTACGAACAGACGATCCAGATGGGGACCCTCAGGATGACGAACGACCGCGATGACTTCGCCGGCAGGAACGCCTCCGCGATCGCGATCGAGGTTCCGCTCTCCGCCATCAGCTCGGGGGGCGCCTCGATCCGCGTCTACAGCACCTCTGCCCGGACGGGAGGCTGAGTCATGATGCGAATGATCAAGCTCGGATCGATCCTCACCGCGCTCGTGCTCGCTGGGGCGTGCGGCGATGACGGTGGCGATGACGGCGGCGAGATGAACGACATGACGCCGGACTCCGATGACGGCACGCCCGTCACCGGATGCGCCGCCTACTGCGCGCAGATCACGACGAACTGCAGCGGCGACAACGCGCAGTACGAGAGCGAAGCGGACTGCGTGTCGTACTGCGAGGAGATCGACTGGCTCGAGGGCGAAGAGGGCGCGATGAGCGGCAACACGCTCGCGTGCCGCGTCTACCACTCGGGGGCGCCCGCGGCCGGGGCGCCGCAGGTGCACTGCGGTCATGGCGGACCGACGGGCGACACCGTCTGCGGCACCGTCGACTTCCGCACCAACGTGGCGGGCGACTACACGCGCGTCGATGCAGCGGGCGTCCCGGGCGTCTCGAAGTTCCTGGTCCCGGCCGCGCAGGCGAGCGCCTACAACGACTCGTCTCCCGACAGCACGGGCTCGGCGAACGCGTTCACGTCCTCGATCGCGGCGCTCCACACGGCGCTCGACACGTCCCTCGCAGCGTTGAACTTCGACACCTGCAACGGCAACAACTGCGTGCAGCAGGACTACCAGACGGGCTCGACCGTCCAGTCCCTGTTCCAGCCGACGGACCGCCTGACGGTGACCCCGACGCAGCCGCAGGGCTTCCCGAACGGCCGCTCGCCGTCCGATCAGGTCATGGACATCATGCTCGCGATGGTGCTCCTCGACCTCGACGGTGGCACCTGTGGAGCTGGGCCCACCCCTCCTCTGTGCACGTTGCTCTCGCTCGCCCAGCCGGCCGCGACCTCGATCAACCCGGCGGCCAACGACGAGGCGTTCTCCACGTCGTTCCCGTACCTCGCGCCCGCGCACCCGTAGGCGGAGGTGTCGCAGGGGTCCGACCCCTGCGACACCTGAGCGTGCGGGACGTGTCGCAGGGGTCCGACCCCTGCGACACCTGCACCCGCCGTCCTCGCTCCGCGCGTGGATGGCTCGTGGTTCCTAGTCCGTCCAGGGTACGCGCGCGGCCGGGAAGTTCAGATAGAACCACCAGCCCACGACGCCCCCGACGGTCTCCTTGTCGCTGTAGTTCGGGCAGGCACCGCTGCCGCCCGCGAGGAGCGCCGAGAGCGGCTGACCGCCGACGAGCGGGAAGCTGGCGGGGATGATGGTCGTGTTCGCGTCGGCCTCGCTGATGAAGCCCATCATGAGGCCGTTCGAGATGCCCGTCGTCCCGACGTAGGTGCCGCCGAGGCGCACGTTGCTGAGGCGGATCGGGATGCCACCGAGGTTGATCGTCACCGCGGGGATGGGGTTCGTCGAGAAGCACGGTCCTGCGGGCGTGGCGATCGCCGGCGAGTACGGCCGCGTGGTGCCCGCGAGGGGCGCGAGGCACGTGCCCGCCGCCGCGTTCGTGGCGGTCGCGAGGGCCGGAGCATCCGCACCGGGGGTGCACGTGGTGTTCGTCGCCGTGCAGCGCGCGAAGTGAAGCTCGACCGGGGTCGTGGCTGCCGTCGACGAGAATGGGCGGAACACGAGCGTCGGCGAGAGATCGAGGAAGCCGTCGGGCGGCTCGGTGCCGTCCTGCTGGATCGACGTCTGGAGCTCGTTGTTCACGGAGAAGCCGACGAGCTGCGTATCGGTGACGTCGCGACAGCCGACGAAGTTCACGAAGACGTGTGGGTCGCGCAGGTCGAGATCGGTGAAGCGATACGCCGTCGGCGGAGGCGCGCCGAGCGTGCAGTTGTTGCGGCAGGCGTCGGTATCGATCTGGTTGCCGTCGTCGCAGGCCTCGCCCATCTCGGTGACGCTGTTCCCGCAGCTCGGCGGGCAGTTGTTGTCGGTGTTGGCGTTCGCGCCGGTCGGGCAGCAGCCGTCGTTGTTGATCGGCATCGTGATCGGCGGGAACACGCAGGCCGCCTGGCACGTGCTGCCGTTCGCGAGGGTGTCGGTCGTGCAGGCCAGGCCGTCGCTGCAGGTCGTCGGACACGCCCCCGCGCCGCTCGTGATGGCGGTGTCGCAGGTCTCGCCGTTGTCAACGAAGCCGTTGCCGCAGCCCACGCAATCGTTGTCGGTCGTGGGATCCGCGCCGGCCGGGCAGCATCCGTCGTTGTTCGCCGGGGCGGTGATCGGCGTCGTGGTGCACTGCGCCTGACACGTGCCGCCCGAGACGAGGGCGTCGGTCGTGCACTGGATGCCGTCGCTGCAGGTCGTCGGGCATGCCCCGGAACCGGCGGTGATGGCCGTGTCGCAGAGCTCGCCGGTCTCGAGGATCCCATTGCCGCACTCGGCGCCGCAGTCGGCGTCGGTGTTCGCGTTCGCCCCGTCGGGGCAGCAGCCGTCGCCGTCGATCGCGTCGGTGATCGCGGCGTTCACGCACGCGGCGATGCAGCCGGTGCCCTCGAGGACATCGGCCGTACACGCGTCGCTGTCGTCACAGGTGCTCGGGCAGACGCCACTGCCCGTCGCGATGCCGGTGTCGCACGTCTCGCCGACGCCATCGTCGAGGCTGCCGTTGCCGCACGTGGAGCGGCAGGTCGCGTCGCAGACGTTGTCGGTCTCGGTATCGCCGTCATCGCATTGCTCGTCGCCTTCGACGACGCCGTTGCCGCACGTCGCGGGCGGCTGGCTGTCGGGCAAGGGCGCGTCGGGGCTGTCGTCATCTCCGCCGTCGGCCGCGTCGTTGCCGCCACAGGCCGCCAGGATGACCAGAACCGCCAGTGATCTCCCCATGCGCCCACGATAACGAACTCGCGGCGCGATGCGGGGACCTAATTCTCGAGCAGCCCCTCGTCGGTGGCATGACGCACGAACTTCTTCGTCACGTTCCAGATGAGCCAGTTGCCGCCCCGGCCCTGCAGCACCCACGGCGTGTACCAGTAGAGCGCCGCCGTCGCATGGTTGACGGGGGTCACCGACAGCGGGTCGAGCGTGCGCTTCGCGCGGCCCACGCGCCACTCTCCGGTGCCATCCACCGACAGGTCGTACCCTTCCCGCAGCACCTCGGCCGCGCAGGTCAGCTGATTGGCGAAGCCGCGATAGGCGGAGCTGCAGGCGCGGCCGTCGGGACAGCCGCAGCCCATCAGGTGATCGATCCGGCTCTGCGGCGGCGTGACCGTCTTGCTGACGAGCGACGACTCCACCTGCATGCGACCGAGCAGCACCACCGGCGAGATGCCGTGGGCACGAGCCGCCGTGACCAGCATCTGCGCGGCGCTGACCCCGTTCACGGAGTACGTCGCGAGCCACGAGGTGGTGCCATACGGCGAGCTCTCGAAGAACGCCTGGACGTCGGCCGCGTCGAGCTTGCCATCGTCGAGGAACACGTCGTCGCCCATGACGTCGTGACGGCTGAACGCGGCCGGTAGGCCATCGGCTTTGCCGTCGGCGGGCTCGACGTCGAAGTCGGAGAGCTCCTCGTGGTCGGAGGCCGGCACCTCCTCGGTCCCTGTCACACAACCGGCGATCACGAGGGCGAGCGTGAGGGCGATGAGGCGCATCGTGAATGGGCTCCATTGCAAGGTCGCACCCAGCTCGGGGGCGCAACAATCCGCGCGTTTGCGCACGACCGTGCGCATGTCGAAGTAGCCGGCGACGCGAGTAGCCGCCGTCGTGCAGGCCCACCGAGCACGTTGTCCTCCCTCCGGCCACACCGGAGCAAACGGGAATTCGTCGGGTAACTGAGCTACCCTGATCGACGGCGTGAGCAGCACAGCCGAAATCCTTGCCGTCGAGGTCGGCGAGGTCGTGCTCGGCAAGTACCGGGTCGAGGGGGTCATCGGCAAGGGTGGCATGGGGTACGTCGTATCTGCGACGCACCTCGACCTGGACGAGAAGGTCGCGATCAAGATCATGCGCTCCGACTCGGTCGGCAGCGAAGAGGCCGCGAAGCGCTTCATCCGCGAGGCTCAGTCCGCCGCGAAGCTGAAGAGCGAGTACGTCACCCGCGTGATCGATGTCGGGGTGCTCCCCGATGGCTCGCCGTACATGGCGATGGAGTTCCTCGAGGGCAGCGATCTCAGCGACATGGTCGAGCGCAACGGCGCCCTCGGCATCGAGCTCGCGGTCGATCTGGTGCTGCAGGCGTGTGAAGGCCTGGCCGAGGCGCATGGCCGCGGCATCGTGCATCGCGACATCAAGCCGTCGAACGTGTTCGTCACCTGGCGTGCCGATGGCAGCCCGCTCGTGAAGATCCTCGACTTCGGCATCTCGCGCGCGACCACCCCGGGCGCGGAGCTCTCGCTGACGCAGACCGCCTCCGTGCTCGGCACGCCGGCGTATATGTCCCCCGAGCAGATGCGGTCGTCGCGGCGCGTCGATGCCCGCACCGACATCTGGTCGCTTGGCGTGGTGCTGTTCGAGATCCTCGAGGCGCGGTGGCCGTTCCTGGCCGAGAGCTTCACGGAGATGTGCGCGAAGGTCGCGGCCGATGACCCCGAGCGCATGAGCGACCGCGTCCCGCCGGCATTGCAGGCGGTCGTGTATCGCTGCCTCGAGAAGAACGTGGATCGCCGGTTTGCCGACGTCGGCGAGCTGGCCGCGGCCCTGGCGCCGTTCGCTCGTGATCAGCGTGAGTCGAGCCTGCGGGTCGAGCGCATCAAGCGGATCGTCGTTCGCGGCAAGCTCGGCCAGTCCACGCCGACGGCACGCCCGGCCGAAAATCGCGGCGATGGCAGCCTCGGCGGCTGGGAGGGCAGCTCGGCGCTGACGCCCCCACCCGCCGAGCTGACGCCGCTGCCGGCGACGAACGTGGCGCGCATCTCCGAGCGCACCGAGGTCACGGCCCCGCCCGTCGGCTTCCCC
The DNA here is from genome assembly GCA_022842285.1 of Kofleriaceae bacterium. GTDB lineage: Bacteria > Myxococcota_A > Polyangia > Haliangiales > Haliangiaceae > JABFXX01. The sequence goes on along the minus strand of JALHPV010000118.1, from coordinate 455 downwards.
GGCGCGACCACCACCCCGCAGCAACGTCCCGCGGCCGGCATGGCGATCCCGACGCTCTCGCAGACCGTCGCGCCGCTGCCGCCTCCGCCCGCGCCGCCGTCGGTGCCACTGGGAGCGGCCCTGCCCCTGCGCCCGCCTCCTCCCACGATGAACGCGCCTGCCTCACCAGCGCACGCGCTGTCGATCACGGCGTCGACGGGCAGCGGCGTCGCCTATGTCGATCCCGTGGTCGACGCTCGCAGCGGCGTCGCCCCACGGCCCTCGACTGCCACCAGCGCCCCCGTCCGCTCCGGGTCCCGCCGCTGGCTCGTGATCGCCACCGCGCTCGTCGTCGCGGTCGTCGGCATCGTGCTCGCCTCCACGCGCGGCGGCGGCGGCGATGGCGGCCCTTCCCCGGTGACGACCCCGGTGGCCCAGCCGATCGACGCGGTGGTCGAGGAGCCGATCGCGAAGCA
>JALHPV010000117.1:10922-20835 GCA_022842285.1 Kofleriaceae bacterium | reverse complement strand
AACCCCACCGCGACGGGCGCGCGGGCGGCTGTCCGGATCGCGGACACACGCGCCGGATCGAGCGTCCCCGCGGCCTTGCTGCCCGTCACGCCGGTGACCGAGATGTAGTAGACGAACGACGGCGCGAACGCGGCCAGCCGCGCGAGGCGATCCGGCGTCGAGGTAGGCGCCACGAGTGGAATCACGCCCACGCCCTTCGCCGCGAGCGGCGCCGCCAGCTCGGCGAGCTCGTCGATCGGCAGGTCGACGGTGAGCACCGCGTCGACGCCGACCTCCGCCGTCCGCGCGGCGAAGGCCTCGAGGCCGAACGTGAACACGGGGTTGTAGTAGCCGAACAGCACGACGGGCGTCGTGATGCCCCGCGCGCGCAGCTCGCCAATCCCTGCGAGGGCATTCGAGAGCCCCGCCCCGGCGAGCAGCGCCCGCTCCATCGCCCGCTGGATCGACGGCCCGTCTGCCGACGGATCGGAGAACGGAACTCCGACCTCGAGGACATCGGCGCCGGCCTTCGCCGCCTCGGCCATGACGTTCACCGACGTCGCCGGATCGGGATCACCGAACGTCAGGTACGCGACGAGCGCCGCCCGCTTCTCCGCGGCCGCTCGGTCGAAGACCGCCCTCAGGCGTGTCACTGGCCCAGCTCCGCCCGGCGGTTGGCGACGGTGACCATGTCCTTGTCTCCACGGCCCGAGAGCCCGACGACGATCGTCCCCGTGGGACCGACGAGCTTCGCGACTTCGTCCAGCGCCGCGACCGCGTGAGCGGTCTCGAGGGCGCACAGGATGCCCTCCGTCCGCGCGAGGCGCTCGAGAGCGACGAGCGCCTGCGTATCGGTACGCGCCAGGTACGTCGCGCGACCGGAGGCGAGCCACGACGCGTGCTCCGGGCCAACGCCGGGGTAGTCGAGGCCGGCGCTGATCGAGTGCGCGTGCGCGATCTGGCCGTCGGACGCGACCATCTAGTAGCTCTTGCTGCCGTGGAGGACGCCGACGCGCCCCGCGGTGAGCGTCGCCGCATGCCGGCCGGTGTCGACGCCATCGCCCGCGGCCTCGACGCCGACGAGCTTCACCGAGGGATCGGCGACGAAGGGCGCGAACAGGCCGGCGGCATTCGAACCGCCGCCGACACACGCGACGCAGGCGTCGGGCAAGCGACCGATCGCGGCGTGCAGCTGAACCTTCGCCTCGCGCCCGATCACCGACTGGAGGTCGCGCACGAGCCACGGATACGGATGCGGACCGGCGACCGAGCCGATCAGATAGAACGTGTCCTCCACGTTCGAGACCCAGTCGCGGAGGGCCTCGTTCATCGCATCCTTCAACGTGCGCGTGCCCGACTGGACGGCGTGGACCTTGGCGCCGAGCAGCTTCATGCGCTCCACGTTCAGCGCCTGGCGCACGACATCCTCGGCGCCCATGTAGATCTCGCACGGCAGGCCGAACAGCGCCGCCACCGTTGCGGTCGCGACGCCGTGTTGGCCCGCCCCGGTCTCGGCGATCAGCCGGCGCTTGCCCATACGGCGCGCGAGGACCGCTTGCCCGATGCAGTTGTTGATCTTGTGCGCCCCCGTGTGGTTCAGGTCCTCGCGCTTCAAGTAGACGGTGGCCCCGACCTCCGCGGACAGGCGCTTCGCGTGATAGAGCGGCGACGGCCGGCCGACGTAGTCGACAAAGAGGCCTTCGACCTCGGCCCAGTACGCAGCTTCGGAGCGTGCGGTGCGCCATGCCGCCTCGAGCTCGGCGATCGCGGGCATCAGGGTCTCGGCGACATACTGGCCGCCGAACTCGCCAAACCGACCACGCTCGGGCTCCGGCAGCGCGGCGATCGCGTCGACGGTGGACATCTGTCGCGAGTATAGGCGGAGTGAGGTCGCCCGGCCCGTGTCCCGCGCGCTCTATTGGCGACGGACTTCGTTCACGAACGCGGACACGAGGGCTGCATCCTTCACGCCCGGCGCCGACTCGATGCCGCTGGCCACGTCGACCGCCCACGGCCCCACCTGCTCGATGGCCTGACGCACGGTGAGGGGGGTGAGCCCGCCCGCGAGCACGACGGCGACCTCGGGGTACCGGCGAACCGCGTTCGCGGCGAGCGCCCAGTCGAAGGTCGTGCCACTGCCGCCGCGCCCCGGCGTGGCCGCATCGAGCATCAGGGCCGCTGCCTCCGCCCAGCGATCGAGCCCCGCCACGTCCTCGGCGGTCCGCACGCCGAGGGCCTTCCAGACCGGGACGTTCGCGAGCGCGGCGATGGCGCGGATGGTGTCGGGATCCTCGCCCCCGTGAACCTGGACGACGTCGAGGCCGACGGCCCGGGTGATGGTGGCGATGTCAGGGGCCGTCGCATCGACGAACACGCCGACGAGCTGGATGTGGCCCGCGAGGCGCGCCGCGGCCGCGATGGACGCCGCCGTCGTGACGTCGATGTAGCGCTTCGAGCGCGGCCAGAAGTTCAGGCCGAGGTAGTCGGCGCCCGCGCGCACGGCGTGCGCGGCGTCGTCGGGCCGGGTGAAGCCACACAGCTTGACCTTGGTCATCGCGCGGCCTGGATCACGGGGCGCCGCGCAGCTCGAGGAGCGCGTGGCCCGGCGATGCGGCCCGCATCAGCGTCTCGCCGACGAGCACTGCATGAGCTCCCACGGCGCCGAGGGTGGCGACGTCCGCGGCGGTCTTGATGCCGGACTCCGCGACGAGCACGACGTCGTCGGGGAGCATGGGCGCGATCTCGCCGGTGAGGCCCATGTCCATCGCGAACGTCTTCAGGTTGCGGTGATTCACCCCGATGAGGCCCGCGCCGGCGGCGAGCGCGACCTCGGCTTCCTTCACGGAGTGCACCTCGACGAGCGCATCGAGGTCCCAGGCATGGGCGACCGACAGGAGCTCGGCCAGGAGCCGGGGCGGCAGCGCGGCCACGATGAGGAGGATCGCGTCGGCCCCGGCGGCGCGAGCCTCGATGACCTGGTACGGGTCGACGAGGAAGTCCTTGCGCAGGAGCGGGACGCTCACGGCCGCACGGCACCGCGCGAGGAACGACAGGTCACCGTCGAAGTACTGCCGGTCGGTGAGCACGCTGATCGCCGCGGCACCGTTCGTCGCGTACTCGCGCGCGATGGCCTCGGGCTCGGCGCCCGCGCGGATGGCTCCCGCCGACGGCGAGGCGCGCTTGATCTCGGCGAGCACGCGGACGGGTGCGCCGGGCGGCCGGGCGAGGGCCTTACCGAACCCACGCACCGCCCCGGGAGCACGGGCCACGCGCTCGAGCTCCGCGAGTGGACGGGCGGCCTTCGCGGCTGCGACCTCGTCGCGCTTCGTCGCGAGAATCGTGGCGAGGATGTCGCTCACGGGTGGCTCCCCTGCGAGGCCGCGCGCCAGCGCTCGAGGGTCTGCTCGGCGGCGCCATCGACCGCGACGGTGCGCGCCCGGATGTACTGGTCAGGGAGGCGGTCGAGGTCGAGCGCGCCGGATTCGAGGAGCTCGAGTCCCACGGCCGCCGTCATGGCCGCAGCGGCGAGGACGGCTTCGTACCGCTCGCCGCCGCCGACCTCCTTGCCGCCGATGACCGCGCGGAGGACACCGGCGTTGTACGCGGCGTCACCGCCGGCCAGGCCCGCCGGATCCAGCGCCGCGATGCCGAACGAGGCGGGCGTCAGCGCCCGGACCTGGACGACGTCGTCGTCGAAGATCGCGACATGCGTCTCGCCGTGAACGGCGATCTCGTCGATCCCACCGGTCCCGTGCACCACCGCGGCGCGCCGGAGCCCGAGGGCGCCGAGTGCGGCCGCCATCGGCTCGCACCAGCGCACGTCGTAGACCCCACACACTTGGTGGCGCACCCCGGCGGGATTGGTGAGCGGGCCGAGCAGGTTGAAGATGGTGCGCGTGCCGAGCTGCTTGCGCACGGCGCCGGCGTGCTTGGTCGCGGCGTGAAACCGCGGCGCGTACGCGAAGCCGATGTTCGCCGTCGCGATGCAGCGCTCGACGGCGGCGGGTTCGAGATCCGCCTGGATGCCGAGCGCCTCGAGGACGTCGGCCGAGCCGCACTTCGAGGACAGGGCGCGGTTGCCGTGCTTCGCCACGGCCGCGCCGCACGCCGCCATGAGCAACGCCGCGAGCGTCGAGATGTTCACGGTACCGGCGCCATCGCCGCCAGTGCCGCAGGTGTCGATGCTGCGCTCGACGCGCGGACACGTGAGCGGCGTCGCCCGCAGGCGCATCGCGGAGGCGGCGCCGACCAGCTCGTCGACGCTCTCCCCTTTCGCGCGCAGCGCCACGAGGAAGCCGCCGATCTGCGCCGGCGTCGCCTGCCCTTCCATGATCTCGCCGAACACCTCGGCGCTCTCGGCTCGCGAGAGGCTCGTGCCGGCGATCGCCTTCGCGATCCCACGAACGATGGCGGGCGCACCCTCGCCCGCAGCACCGCCGATGGGCGGGGCCGCCCGATCGCTGGGGGGCGTCACGCGTCCGGATCCCCGTCGCGGAAGGCGCGGGCCTGGGCGAGGAAGTTCTTGAGGAGCGTCTTGCCCTGCGTCGTCATGATCGACTCGGGGTGGTACTGCACGCCCTCCAGCGGCGCGCCCCCGGCGAGCGCGGCCGTGGCGCGGACGCCCATGATCTCGTCCTCCCAGGTCTTCGCCGTGACGACGAGGCCCTCGGGCATGGACTCGGGCGAGATGACGAGCGAGTGGTAGCGCGTCGCGATGAACGGGTTCTCGACGCCCGCGTACACGCCCTTCTCGTCGTGAAAGATCTTCGACGTCTTGCCGTGCATCACGCGCGGCGCGCGCACGATGCGACCGCCGAAGACCTGGCCGATGCACTGGTGCCCCAGGCACACGCCGAGGAGCGGGATGTGGCCGCCGAACTCGCGGATGACATCCATCGAGATGCCGGCTTCGTTCGGCGTGCACGGGCCCGGCGAGATGACGATCGCGTCGGGGTTGCGGTCGCGGATCGAATTCAGCGAGATGGCGTCGTTGCGCTCGACCGTGACCTTCGCCCCGAGCTCGCCGATGTACTGCGCGAGGTTCCAGGTGAACGAGTCGTAGTTGTCGATGAGGAGGACCTTCACGAGGCCTCCACCGCGGTGCGCGCCATCGCGACGGCGCGCAGGATGGCGCGCGCCTTGTTCACGGTCTCGTCGTACTCGGTGTCGGGCACCGAGTCGGCGACGAGCCCTGCGCCCGATTGCACGTGGATGGTTCCGCCTACCTCGACGAGCGTCCGGATCGCGATCGCCATGTCCAGGTTCCCCGTGTAGCTCACGTAGCCGACGGCGCCACCGTAGATGCCGCGCTGCTGCGGCTCGAGCTCGTCGATGATCTCCATCGCGCGAATCTTCGGAGCCCCTGACAGCGTGCCCGCAGGGAAGGCCGCACGCAGAACATCGAGCCACGTCTTGCCGGCGGCGAGCTTACCGACGACGTGCGACGTCATGTGCATGACGTGCGAGTACTTCTCGATCACCATCTGCTCGGGCACCGTCACGCTGCCCGTCGCGGCGACGCGGCCGACGTCGTTCCGGCCGAGGTCGATGAGCATGAGGTGCTCGGCGCGCTCCTTCGGATCGAGGAGGAGCTCGGCGGCGAGCCGATCATCCTCGGCGGGGGACTCGCCGCGCGGGCGCGTCCCGGCGATGGGGCGCAGCTCGACGCGATTGCCGGACAGGCGAACGAGCGTCTCGGGCGAGGCGCCGGTGACGACGGCCTCGGGAAAGTTCAGGTGGAACATGTACGGCGACGGGTTGATCACCCGGAGCGCCCGGTAGATGTCGAGCGCCTGCGTCCCCGCCGACGGCTGCTCGAACTTCTGCGAGAGCACGACCTGGAAGGCGTCGCCCGCGAGGATGTACTCCTTGACCGCGTCGACGTCGGAGCAGAACTCCACGCGCTTGCGGGACGACGGCGGCATGTCGACCTGAGGCTCGCCGAGCCGGGGCGGCACCATCTCGGACAACGGGCGCCGTGGCGCGCGGAGCTGGGCGATGACCGCATCGATCCGGGCGCAGGCTCGCTCGTACGCCGCATCGGCGCGATCGGGCCGCGCGACGTACGGCGTGGCGACGACCTTGAGGGTCTGGCGCAGGTTGTCGAAGATCAGCAGCGTGTCCGTGACGACCATGCACATCGACGGCACGGGTTCGCCATTGGCGCTCGGCGGATAGGCGGGCGGGCGCGGACGCGCGGGGAGATCCTCGAACGCCTTGACGCAGTCGTACGCGATCCAGCCGACGGCACCGCCCCAGAAGCGCGGCAAGCCGGGGACCTCGACGGGACGCATGTCGGCGAGGAGCTGCGAGAGCGCATCGGTGGGATCCGGGGTCGACCATTCGGCCGTGCGCGCGGCCCCGGCACCGTCGACGTCGTGCCACGTCACGCGGGCGGTCCCGGCGTGCCACTGCACCACAGCGCGCGGTGCCACTCCGACAAACGAGTACGCGGCCCAGGTCGCGCCACCGACGACGGACTCGAGGAGGAAGGAGTGCTCGCCCGCGCCCAGCGCGGCGTACGCGGATACAGGCGTGTCCCCGTCCGCGAGCAGCTCGCGGTAGACGGGGATGAGGTTGCCCTTCCCCGCTGCCGCGACGAAGTCGTCGCGTGACGGTGTGTACATCGCGACCCCGTTATACCCACGCTGCCCCGCCGTGCGCTACCGCGCGCCCTGCCCCGAATTCGCCCGATCTACCGCGCTTCACGGCGCCTTCCGGCGGGCACGCGGATTGCGAATACCTCGGGGATGGCGACCCGCCCCGAAGTCAAGCAGTCCTCGACCCCGGAGCTCGTTGCCGGGGTGCTCTCGGACGCGAAGGAGATTGCCATCGGCCATCTCGGCCGCATGCGCTCGGAGATCGGCGACGAGCTGACGGAGTTGAAGCAGTACCTCGCGCGGGTCGTCATCGCCGCGGGCGTCATGGTCGTCGCGTCCCTCCTCGCGGGGGAGACCCTCGCGCTCGGTCTCGTCGCGCTCGGCCTCCCCGGCTGGGTGGGCTTTGCCCTCGCGACGGTCATCGCCGTCGTCGTCGGTGTCTTGCTCGTGAAGCGAATGCCGAGCAACAAGCAGCACATGGACCTCGTCCCCGAGGAGTCCATGACCGACTTGAAGGCCGACCTCGCCCAGATCGGCGACAAGATCACGCACTAGCCAACCTGGTGGTATCAACGCGGCATGCACGCCGCTCTGCACGAGACTCTCGCCAAGGTCGACCCCGAGATCGCCGAGCTCATCGCGCTCGAGGAGAAGCGCCAGCGCGACAAGATTCGCCTGATCGCGTCCGAGAACTACGTCTCCGGCGCCGTGCTCGCCGCCACCGGCTCGATCCTCACCAACAAGTACAGCGAAGGCTACGCCGGCAAGCGCTACTACGAGGGCCAGCAGTACATCGACCCCATCGAGCAGCTGTGCATCGACCGCGCGAAGGCAGTGTTCGGCGCCGAGCACGCGAACGTCCAGCCCTACTCCGGCTCGCCGGCGAATCTCGCCGTCTACTTCGCCTTCCTGAAGCCGGGCGACACCGTCATGGGCCTCGGGCTCCCCGCCGGCGGACACCTGACCCACGGCTGGAACGTGTCGATCACGGGCGCGTACTTCAAGAGCGTGCAGTACGGCGTCCGCAAGGACACGCACCGTATCGACCTCGACGAGGTCCGCGAGCTCGCGCGCAAGGAGCGACCGAAGCTCCTGTGGGCCGGCGGCACTGCCGTCCCGCGCACGATCGAGTTCGCGGCCTATGCGGAGATCGCGAAGGAGGTCGGCGCGGTGTTCGCGGCCGACATCGCGCACATCTCCGGCCTCGTCGCGGCCGGCGCGCACCCCTCGCCGGTGCCCGTCGCGGACGTGGTGTCGACGACGACGCACAAGACGCTGCGAGGTCCGCGCGGCGGCATGATCATGTGCAAGGCCGAGCACCAGAAGGCGATCGACCGCGCGGTGTTCCCGGGCCTGCAGGGCGGCCCGCACAACCACACGACGGCGGGCCTCGCGGTCGCGCTGCGCGAGGCGCAGACCGACCAGTTCAAGCAGTACGCGCATCAGATCGTCGCCAACGCGAAGGCCCTCGCGGCCGCGCTCGTCGAGCACGGCTGGTCGCTCATCACCGGCGGCACCGACAACCACCTCATCCTCGCCGACGTGACCCCCAAGGGCATCGCCGGCAAGGTGGCGGCCAAGGCCCTCGACGCGGCCGGCATGGAGCTGAACTACAACAGCATCCCGTTCGATCCGCGCAAGCCGTTCGATCCGAGTGGCGTCCGCCTCGGTACGCCGTCCGTCACGAGCCGCGGCATGCGCGAGCCGGAGATGAAGCAGATCGCGGCGTGGATGGACGCGGTTGTCAGCGCGCCCACCGACACGGGCCTGCACGAGCGGGTCGCCGGCGAGATCCGCGAGCTCTGCGCGAAGTTCCCCGCGCCCGGCATCCTGATCTAGGCGCAGACGGGCTCGCCCTACGGCGTCGCCGGCGGTGGCGTCGCGGCCTTTTGTGCCGTGAACGAGCGCGAGTACGTGTAGCGAAAGCCCGCCTTCGTGTAGGGGAACGGCGTGCCACGTAGCACGAACGCCACGCACGAGCCGAGCCCCGAGATCGGCGACGGATCCGCCTGCTGCACCCGGCCGTCGGCATTGATCTGAAGGGAGACCCGCACCCCCGCAGTCTCCGTCGGGAACTGAGTCCCGCATTGATCGATGCGGAACTCGGCATACTGGAGGGCGCGCTGCAACTCGTAGGCGTTGGGCTGGTCAGGGTACTGCGAGCGATCCTCGCCGACGGGCGTGGCGACGACCACCTTCTTGGGCGCGATGGAGTCGTTGAAGCAGACCCCGGCCGCGGCGCCGCCGGTGACGTAGGGCTTGTACTTCCAGGTCCGGATCACCGGCTCGATGCGGGTGGCCACGTCGGCGGCCACGTCGTCGAACATCACGACGTGCGTGACCGCGCCGGTCTCGTCGACGCACAGCTCGAACGGCACGCGCACCGCGACGTCGGGTAGCGTCCCCTTCAGCCGCTTCATCTGCTTGACCCCGACGATGCGCGTGGGCTTGCCCGGCGCGTCGATGGGCACCTGCACGACGACCGCATCGATGGGCGGTGGGGCGTCCGGCGTGACCACCACCACCGCCGCATCCGGGGGCACCACCGCCGGTTCGTCGGCGCGCGTGGCGATCACGTACGCCGAGCCAGCGATCACGAGGCCCCCAACGGCAATCCCGCCCATGATCCAGCGCGAGCCCGCGGCCGGCGCTGGTGGGGGTAGCTCGCGCGCGCCCGATAGGCGCTCGCCGTGAGACTTCGAAGCCGGATCGCGACGTTGCGACGCGGGCGCCGCCCGTTGCCCCGACGGCCGCTCGGCGCGGGTGGCGGCCGAATCGGGCCGCTCGCCGCGATTCGTCGGCGTGTTCACCGCCAGGGCGCCATCCGTGATCGCCATCGTCGGCTGCGTCGCGACCGCGTCCTTGGTCTCGCCGGTCGAGATCAACGTCTCGGCCATCGCGCTGTCGCGTCGGGTCATGGCTTCGACGCCCCCGAGGGTGGGGATGCTGGTCTCGCCGAGGTCGATGTCGCGGTCCTCGCCGATCGCCTCGAAGGCGACCTGGACGTCGCGCATCTTGGGGCGCCGCGTCGGCTCCTTGTCGAGCAAGCGATTCACGAGCACGTCGAAGCCCGCGGGTAGCCCGGGCACCTCGTGCGAGGGAATCGGCGGCGGCTCGGTGAGGTGCTTCGCGCAGGCCTCGCCCATCGACTGCGCCTGGAACGGGGGATGCCCGATGGCCATCTCGAACGCGACGCAGCCGAGCGAGTAAGCATCGGTCCGCCAGTCGACCTTCGCGACGCTGCGCCATTGCTCGGGCGACATGTAGAGCGGCGTGCCCATCGACGACACGCTGGTCGAGGTGAGGCCGACGCCCCCGCCGAGCTTCGCGATGCC
>JALHPV010000117.1:0-10912 GCA_022842285.1 Kofleriaceae bacterium | reverse complement strand
GAGGATCTTCACGCGCTCGCCCGACTCCGCCTCTGGATCCTTCACGAGGAAGATGTTGTCGGGCTTGAGATCGCGGTGGGTGATGCCGGCGTCGTGCGTGGCCTCGAGGACGCTCGCGATCTGGCGCCCGATGTCACACACGCGGGACATCGGCAGGCGGCCCACCTTGCGGAGCCGTTGCGCGAGGGTGTCGCCCTCGAGCAGCTCCATCATGATGTAGGCGCGGCCGGCGTGATGCCCGACATCGAACACGGTCGCGATGCCGGCGTGGCGAATCTTGCCGACGATCAAGGCCTCGTTGAAGAAGCGATCGACGTGCGACTTCTCCTCGCTGATCTCGCTGCGCAGGGTCTTGATGGCCACGCGCGTGCCGATGGTCGTGTGCTCGGCGCGCCAGACCTCGCCCATGCCGCCCTTACCGAGCAGCGCGACGATCTTGTAATTCCCGATGACCGCGTCCAGCACGACCTACCGCCCGGAGCGTAGCGCGACGACCCTGTCGAGGATGCGGTGGGCGACCACACTCTTGGGGCCCGCGGGCACGTCGACCGCACCCGTACGATCCACGAGCGTCACGTGGTTCGTGTCGACGGCGAAGCCGGACCCGGGCTCGCCCACGTCGTTGGCGACCACGAGATCGCAGCGCTTCGAGGCGAGCTTCTTGCGCGCGTTCTCGATCACGTCGTTCGTCTCGGCCGCGAAGCCGACGAGGAGCGGCCGCGTGGCGTCCCCGCGCGCCTTGCCGAGCTCGGCCAGGAGGTCAGGATTGGCCACGAGCTCGACGGTCATCGTCTGCCCGATCTCGCCCCGCTTGATCTTCTGATCCGCGGCGTGGGCCGGGCGGTAGTCGGCGATCGCCGCCGTCATCACGACCACATCCGCGTCCTTGGTCGCGTCGGCGAGCGCCCACTGCATCTGGGCCGCGCTCTCCACACTCGTGGTCGTCACGCCGAGCGGAGGGGGGATGGCGCTGGGACCGAGGATCAGCCGAACGTCGGCGCCCCGGCGCCGGGCCGCCGCGGCGAGGGCCACGCCCATCTTGCCGGAGCTGCGATTGCCGACGAAGCGGACCGGGTCGATGGCCTCGTAGGTCGGCCCCGCACTCACCACGAGCTTCACGCCCGCGAGGTCCTGCACGGAGAGATAGTGCGCGGCCGCCTCGACGATATCCGTCGGCTCGGCGAGGCGTCCGGGCCCGTTCCACTGGCACGCGAGGAAGCCCGTCCCCGGTCCGACGGTCTTGTAGCCCGCGACGTCCACGAGCCGCCGCACGTTGGCCTGCGTGAGCGGATGGCTCCACATGTTCACGTTCATCGAGGGCGCGAGCAATACCGGCGCCTTCGTGGCGAGGATGACCGAAGACACGGCGTCGTCGGCGGCGCCGGCCGCGAGGCGAGCGATGATGTTGGCGGTGGCGGGCGCGACGATGACGAGGTCGGCGGTGTCGGCGAGCTGGATGTGCCCGATGTTCGCCTCGTCGGTCAGCGAGAACAGGTCGGTGAAGACCGGACGACGCGTCAGCGCCTGGAACGTCATGGGCCCGACGAACTTCTGGGCCCGCTTCGTCATCGCGACGTCGACGATGGCGCCCGCCTTGTCGAGCAGCCGCGCGACCTGGGCCGCCTTGTAGGCCGCGATGCCACCACCGACGCAGAGGGTGATGCGCGCACCCTCGAGGGGCGCGGCCGGATCGCGAGGCTGCCGGACGCGGGGGCCGCTCATACGTCCAGGTTACCCAACTTTCTGCGCCACGTACTTCAGCTGGGTGTAGTCCTCGACACCGTGATGCGAGCCCTCGCGTCCGTACCCCGACTGCTTGATGCCGCCGAACGGGGCCTGCGCCGTCGAGACCAGGCCGTCGTTGATGCCCACCATGCCGGTCTGGAGACCGTCCGCGAACCGCGCCTGGCGAGCGGCATCGCGCGTGTAGACGTAGCCGACGAGGCCGTATTCCGTGTCGTTGGCCTGGGCGAGCGCGTCCGCCTCGTCGGCGGCGACGCGGATCGCGACCACCGGGCCGAAGATCTCCTCGCGCCACAGCGCCATCGCGGGCGTGATGCCGGTGAGCACGACGGGGGCCACGAGGCGATGCGCCGGGCCCGGCTGCCCCGAGGGCGCGGTGCCGTGCGCGAGCGTGGCTCCCTTGGAGAGCGCATCCGCGACGAGCTTCGCCACCTTGTGCGACGCCTTATCATCGATCAGCGGCCCGATATCGACTCCACTGTCTCCCCGGCCCGTCGTCAGCTTCGCGACCGCCGCGACGAGCTTCGACGTGAAGGCCTCCGCGACGGCCTGCTCCACGATGAAGCGATTGGCCGCGACACACGACTGGCCGGTGTTGCGAAACTTCGCGACGAGCGCGCCCTCGACGGCCGCATCGACATCCGCGTCGGCGAGCACCACGAACGGCGCGTTGCCTCCGAGCTCGAGCGACACGCGCTTGAGATCCGGCGCGCATGCCGTCGCGAGGTCACGGCCGACCCCCGTCGAGCCGGTGAAGCTGAGCTTGCGGATCGCGGAGGAGGCGATGAGCCGCGCCCCGATCGCGCCTGCCCGCGTGCCCGTCACTACGTTGAACACGCCGGCCGGGATGCCGACCGCGGCGCCGAGCTGCGCCATCGCGAGCGTGCCGAGTGGCGTCTGCGCCGCCGGCTTCGCGACGACGGTGCACCCGGCGGCCAGCGCCGCCCCGAGCTTGCGCGCGAGCATCGCGTACGGAAAGTTCCACGGCGTGATCACGGCGCACGGCCCGACGGGCTCGCGCGTCACGAGGATGCGCTTCGTGGCGTCACTCGCGGGGATGATCTCGCCGTAGGTGCGCTCGGCCTCGCCCGCGAACCAGGCGAGGAAGCTCGCGGCGTAGCGGACCTCGGCGACGGCCTCCTTCATCGGCTTGCCGTTCTCGCGCACGCAGAGCCGCGCGAGTCGCTCCTCGTCGGCGAGCATCCGCTCCCCGAGCTTGCGCAACAGGACACCGCGCGCCGGACCCGGTTGCGCTCGCCACGTCACGAACGCCCGCGCCGCGGCCGCGATCGCCGCGTCCACGTCGGCATCGGTGCAGTCCGTCACCTCCGCAATGACGCTGTCGTCAAACGGATCGCGCACTTCGAAGCGCGCTCCCGTCACCCAGCGGCCATCGATGTAGGCGTCGCGTGCGAGGTCGGTCATGCGGCGCAGTGTGCCCCGTGTTATTGCGTTCGCCCAGATGAGCGAATCGAAGGGTGCCCTCAAGGTGATCGTGCCGCTCGTGCTCGTGGCGGGAGGCGCGGGCTACTGGTTCTTCGGGATCCATCAGCCCGGCCAGGAGAAGGCGGCGGCGCAGGCGGAGATCGAGGAATGGGGAAAGCAGTGGAACGACGCGCGCGCGTGTCTCATCGGCGCGAAGCCCGCGTCGAGCGACCTGCGGGTCGCCCTCGCCGCCCGGCAGCTCCTCCCCGATCCGTGGGACACGGGCTCGTGCACCACGAAGCTCGGCGGCCTCACCCGCAAGGCAGGTGTCGACACGGGCCTCGCCGCCGTCGAGCGCGCGTGGACGCGCCAGGACCTCGCCGTGATCGCGCTCGCGAAGGCGTTCGGCGACTGGGTCGTGAATTCCAAGTACGGCGACCTGCCGGTGGCGGGTAAGGTCCAGAAGGAAGACAAGCTCCCCACCGCCCTCGACGAGCTGGCCGCATCGTACGCGTTCCTCCGCGAGTCGGCGGGCATGGCGGCGCCTCCGCCGCTGACGACGCAGGACGCGACCGCAGCCACGCTCATCCCGCTGAAGCTGGGGACGGAGCAGCTCGTGAACCTCGAGCAGGACTCGTTCCTGGACGCAGGCCTCGCGTTCGCCAGCGCCAGGACGGGATATGCGCAGATCGTCCTCCACCCCGGCGCCGCGCCCGACGTGCAGCCCAATCAAGCGGGCGTCGTGCGCTCGGTGAGCGCGAACTGGGCCGCTGTCACCACGGAGACGGGCGTGATGGCCGGCACCCCCGACGACAAAGGTGTCGTCTCCGCCAGCAGCACGAGCGTTGCCCTGCCCGGCTTCGGCCAGGTGCTCGGCGTGGTGGGCGACGCGAAGGACGGACTCATCGTCTATCGCTCGGCGGACGGGCTTCACATCATTCACTCCGCCGGCGGCACGCTCACGGCCGATCCGCCCATTCCGAATTTCGGGAGCACCGTCCTCCCTGACTTCGCCGGCAAGTCGATCCTGATCGAGTTCAGCGATCCGGCGCAGACGACGTTCACCGCACGCGCGACGAGCGGCGCTCCCCTCACCTTCCTGCCGCTGCCCGTGAGCCTCATCGACTACACCGATGGCTGCCTCACGAAGACCAAGGCGTGGCGCGGCAATCGGACCAACCTCGTGGCCTACGACGCCACCGGCGCGATCGCGACCTGGGAGTCGCCGCACCGGTTCGACATCCTCGGGTGCTCCCCGGAAGCGGTGGTGCTCTCCCGCAAGGACCAGGGCCAGTTCACGGTGTGCGGCGACGACGCCGCGCTCGGCGCGAACCCCGATCTCACCCGCAAGCCCGTCGCGACCCCACCCACCGAGCCCCCGACGTCGAAGCCGATCGCGACGAAGCTCACCTGCCGCGACGTCACGATCTCGGGTCCGCGCACGTACGCGCTCACGGGCGTGGCCGGCAAGGGCCCGATCCTCGTCGCGGTCCGGGACCGCGCGGCGGCCGTGTGGCGCGAGGGCGCGCCGGTGCAGTTGTTCGCGCTCCCCGAGCGGCTCCTCCCCGTCGCCGTCCACGCGTCGGACAAGGCCGTCGACATCGTCGGAACGCTCGATGCGAAGGATGACAATCGCCCCCTCGCGATCGCGCGATTGCCGCTGTAGCGCGCGTACCTAGGTGAGCGTGGCGGCGAGCGCGCGCGTCTCGATGAGGTTGTCCTCGATGGAGCAGTAGGTCCAACCGCCGTAGCGACCGACGGCATGTACGCCCTGCGCGGCGAGCACCGCCCGCAGCCGGGCCGTCTCGGCGAGCGACGCCTGGGTGATGTGGCAATACGCCGGATCGAGCACGACGCTGTGATGCGAGACGAGCCGGTGATCGGTGACGATGCGCTCGCGCTGGAGATCCGCGAGCACGCGCGCGAGCAGCGTCGGCACGTCGAACGTCGCGCCGTGGGGCGCTCCCACCTCGACGTAGAGGCTCATGCGATCACCGCCCAGGATGTTGTCGTACCAGCCGACCCGGTAGAACGAGAGCGTGCGATCGGGGAAGTACATCCAGTGCACGCCCCCCGGCCCCTTCTTGTCGAAGCCCAGGTTGAAGCAGAGCACCTGGTTCGACGTGAAGACGCTCGCCTCGTGCGCGACGCCGGCCATGCGGGCGAGCGCGGGTAGCGGGGCCGACGACACGAGGTGGCGATAGGTGATGCGCCGCACCGGCGTGGTCGCGACCCGGGCCGCGAGATCGATGCTGATCACGGGCTCGTTGCACGCCACGACGTCGTCCGGCAGGTCGTGCAGCAGCGCGTTCACGTACTGGACGGCACCGCCGGCGGGATACGTGAAGGTCGCGTTGTATCCGCCGTCCTTCGCCCCCGGCCGCATGTTCCCGATGATGTCGGCAAGGTTCGCGTGCGGGAAGAAGCGCCCCATGGCGTCGGGGTCGAGCGCGTCGAGGTCGGTCGCGTACAGCTTCTCGTTGTAGGGGCGCAGAAACTTCTCGGTGATGCCCCGCCCGAGGCGCCGGTACAGCATCTCCCCGAAGGAGCGCGGCGGCGTCGCGTGGGTGGTCGTGGTCGCGTCGAAGAGATCGACGAGGCACTCGATGAGCTCGTCCTGTGGGAGCTGGTGGATGTTCTTCTGGAACGGGAAGTCGATGTCGCGGCCCGCGTAGCGGATCGACGACAGCTTCGCGACGGTGCGGACGTCCTGTCCCGGCATGCGCGCCCGCAACCACGCCTCGATCGCCGGATCCTTGAAGTGGAAGAAGTGGCCGCTGTAGTCCCAGACGAACCCGTCTTGCACGATGGTCCGGCAGTAGCCGCCGGGTTCGTTCGCGGCCTCGAGCACGAGCACGCGCGCTGCGGGGTTTCGCTCGCGCGCCCAGTTCGCGAACCCGAGGCCCGACATGCCGGCCCCGATCACCAGGAAGTCGACGGCGAGGTGCGCCTCGCCGTCAGCGTTGCCGCATGGCAACGCGGTTGGATCGACGGCGGTCACGGGTTGTCCAGACGGTTCAGCTCGCTCGTGAAGATGCGGCGCGCGATCGCACTCGCACACCCGTACGTGCTCTCGATGCCGAAGTACGACATCGACTTCGA
Source organism: Kofleriaceae bacterium (assembly GCA_022842285.1). Lineage (GTDB taxonomy): Bacteria > Myxococcota_A > Polyangia > Haliangiales > Haliangiaceae > JABFXX01. The sequence goes on along the minus strand of JALHPV010000117.1, from coordinate 4,642 downwards.
CAGGAGGCTCTGGCGCCGCGAGTACGGCGTATCCGAGGCGTAGTGGATGATGCCGAGGTCGATCTTCGCTTCGTGGTCGACGAGCGACACGATCTCGTCTTGCGGATGGCGTACCGGCTCGGCGATCTCGTAGGCACCAGACAGATACGGGCCCGCCTCCATCTCCATCACCGTGTAGCCATCCCGGTAGAAGACGTCCATGTACTCGCGGTTCTGGAGGAACGCCGAGCGCACGGTCAGCGCCTTCTGGTTATCGAACACGGTGCCGTACTTCATGAACGGCTGGACGTCGGACGCGACGAGGGCGTTCTTGAACAGGTACGTGTTCGCCGAGTGCTCGTCGTGAACGACCTTGCTGATCATGACGTCGCCGACCCGGCCGTTCAGGGTGGCCGCCTTGCCCATGACGTAGATCCCGCGCAGCTCGTCGACGCCAGTCGCGACCGCCATCAGGTGGTGGTACGCGGCCATCCCGAGGGGGTAGTCGATGTTGACGATGACCGCGTTGCTCTCCGCGAGCCGCTCGATGCCCTTCACGTGAACGCGCGGATCCAGGCGGTCGAGCTTCAGCGCGGAGAGCTCGATGATCTGCGCGTCGACGTCGATCTTGCCGGGAGACGGGATCGAGCGAACGCCAGATGCGGAGTCGAACTCCTGCACCTGCAGCATGCGGGCGGAGGCCTCGGTGCCGGGCTCGTGGATGAAGGCGCGCAGCGAGTAGTAGAGAATGTTGGTGGCGAGGCCCTGATCGCCCGCGGCGATGGCGGCGTCGTAGCGCGGCGCGAGATCCTCGACGTTGTGCCGCCGCAAGAAGCCGACGATCTCGTCCTTGTGCATGCGGGCGTACCCGCCGAGGAGATTGACCAGCGAGTGGCTATTCGAGGACACGAAGTACACGGGCCGGTTCGGCGGCATCGAGGGGGCGATGGCGTGCCACCAGCGCTTGGCGCTGCGCTGGTACTCGCGGAACGAACCGTCGAGGAGGCGCACGAACAGATCACACTCGTGCGCGAGCATGTCGCGGAGGATGTCGTTGGAGCGCGGCCCCAGGGCACCGCGCAGGCGCACGACGGCCGCCGCATCACCGAGCGCCTCCGCGAGGGCCGCGTCATCCGAGACATCAGCGATCCGCGCCGCGAGCAGCTGACCACGCAGCTTGTTCCACTCGAGCTGGTACGCGGTCACGATCGGGATCAGGTCATCGATGTCGCTGGCCGAGGCGATGAACGCCGCGAGCGTGGTGCCGCCATCCCAGCGCAGCGGACGCCGACGGCCGCGCGTGCGGACCACCTGCCATTGCTCGATGGGCAGGCCCGCTGCACGGAACTGCCGGGGGCTCTGCGCCATGACGATCCGGCGGATCCGGGGCATGCAGTCGGGCAAGCGACCCGCGCTGTAGGCAAAGGCCGCGAGGTCGGGCTCGGGGTCCTGCGCACCCAGGTGCAGCGAGCTGCCCGAGTACAGGTGCGCTTCCTCCAGGGCCCGGACCCGCACATCGCCGCTCGAGCGGAGAAGCGAGTAATACGTCCGGACATACAGGTCGATCGAGTCGCTACTCGCGCGAGGCTGCTGGCGATCCACGCAGATAGGGTAGATCACCCTTGGCTCCGGAGCGCTTTTCTTGCGTAGCTGGAAGTGCTACCCAGTGGCCCACCCCGAGGACCCATTACGTGAGCAAAGAAGAGCTAGTTCATCTCGACGGCGAGGTCATCCTGATCGCGAAAGGCGGAAACTTTCGCGTGAAGCTCGACAACGGCCACGAGGTGCTCGCCAAGCTCGCGGGCAAGGTTCGTCGCCACCGCATCCGCGTCGTCCTTGGCGACCGCGTGACCGTCGCGGTCTCCCCGTACGACCCGACCCGCGGCTTCATCGTCTACCGCCAGCGTTGAGCTACTCTCCCTCTCGTGGGAGACACTCCGCTCTACGTCGGGATTGACCTAGGCACGACCAACAGCGCCGCCGCGTACTTCGACGGCGAGCGGGTGCACGTGATCCGGAATGCCCAGGGCGGCACGGTGACGCCCTCGGTGGTCCGCCTCGACAAGCAAGGCCGGGTGACGGTCGGCTCGCGGGCCCGGCGGTTCGTGGAGCAGGATCCCGCGAACACGGCCACCGAATTCAAGCGCCTGATGGGCACGGGGAAGGCCATCGCCTTTCCGGCCGCGGGCACCACGAAGAAGCCCGAGGAGCTGTCGGCGGAGGTCCTGAAGGCGCTGCGCCAGGACCTGGCCGATCAGGTCGGCGCGCCGGTCGAGCGGGCGGTGATCTCGGTCCCGGCGCTGTTCGAGCTGCCCCAGAGTGCGGCCACGTCCGAGGCGGCGCGGCTCGCCGGCTTTCAGCGCGTGGAGCTCCTCCAGGAGCCGATCGCCTCCGCGCTGGCGGCGGGCTGGCGGGCGGATGACGACGGCGGCGGCGCCTGGTTGGTCTTCGATCTCGGCGGCGGGACGTTCGACGCTTCGCTCCTCGAGACCCGCGATGGCCTGCTGCGCGTGGTTGGCCACGACGGCGACAACTTCCTCGGCGGCCGCGACTTCGACCAGATCATCACCGACCACCTCGCGAGCCAGCTCGGCACGCCGCCGGATCGCAGCAACCCCGCGCATGCGTCGGCGCTGCGCTCCCTGCGGCTCGCCGCCGAGGACGCGAAGATCGAGCTGTCGCGTGGCGACCGGGCGCAGGTGACGCTGGCGCAGGCGCTGGCGATCGATGGCCACGACGTGGATGTCGACCTCGAGCTGACGCGCGCGACGGTCGAGCGGCTGTGCGCCCCGCTCGTCGATCGCGCCGTCGACGTGTGCCTGCGGCTCCTCGGGCAACACGGGCTGGGCCCGGGCCGCATCGCGAAGGTCGTGCTCGTCGGCGGTCCGACGGTGATGCCGCTCGTGCGCCAGCGGGTGGCCGCCCGCCTCGAGACGACGATCGCGGAGGGCCACGACCCCATGACGCTCGTCGCTCAGGGCGCGGCGCTCTACGCGGCAACGGCCGGCCTCGACGGACGCGCGCCGTCGGCGGCGGCCTCGACGGGGCGCCAGGTGTGGCTGCAATACCCGGCGGTCTCGGCGGATCTCACGCCGCACGTCGTCGGCAAGTTCGTCGGGGCGCAGCCGCCCGCGAAGGTCACGTTCGTGCGCACCGACGGAGGCTGGGCGAGCCCGCCCGCCAGCGTCTCCCCCGACGGGACCTTCCTCGCGAGCGTGTCGCTCTTGCCGCGCCGCGCCTGCACCTTCGACCTCGATGCGCGCGACGCCAGCGGCGAGCAGGTCGCCGTCACCCCGCCCGCGATCACGATCGTGCAGGGCCTGACCATCGGCGATCCGCCGCTCTCGCGCACGCTCGGCGTGGCCCTCGCCAACGGTCACGTCCAGGTCTACCTGCAGCGCGGCGCCCCCCTGCCCGCTCGTCGCACATTCACGCATCACACCGTCGAGACGGTCGCGAAGGGCTCGACCGAGAGCGTGCTGCGCATCCCGATCGTGCAGGGCGAGCTCGACCAGGCGCACCTGTGCCGGCTCGTCGGCACGCTCGACATCGGCGGCGACGCCGTGAAGGACACGATGCCCACCGGCACGGCCGTCGAGGTGACGATCGAGCTCGACCGCGGTGGTCGGCTCTCGGCGCGCGCCCTGGTGCCGTCGATCGAGCAGGTGTTCGAGCACGTGGCGCACTTGCTCGTGCCCGACGCGTCGCCCGAGTCGCTGGATGCATCGATCCGCGAGCTCCGGAACCAGCTGGCCGAGCTGCGCACCGATGCGTTCCGCCACGGTCTCGGCAAGGTGATCGAGAAGCTCGATCAGGTCGAAGCTCGCCTCGCCGAGGCGGAGCGCGACATCGACGCGGCCCACGGTGGCGATGCCGATGCGGCCCAGCGGGCGCGGCGCGCGCTGCTCGACGTCGACGGCATCATGGCCGAGGCCGACCTCGCGAAGAAGTGGCCGGAGCTCGACGAGCAGGCGCGCAGCGCGGCCATCCATGCGTCGGCGTCCGTCGGCATGTATGGCACCGATGCCGAGCGCACGCTGTTGCAAGAGGTCGTGGCCGCGATGGAGAAGGCCCGCAAGGACAAGGACGCCGCCGAGCTCGAGCGGCAGATGCGCCCGTGTCACCGCCTCTCGAACGCCGCATACAACCGCAACCCCGAGGCGTGGGAGTGGTACTTTAGCGACGCTTCGAGCGAGCTCTCGAAGATGAGCGACATCGTGACGGGGCAGCGCCTCGTCACCGAAGGCAAGGCCGCGATCGCCAAGGGCGACAACGAGGACCTGCGCCGCGTGGTGAAGGCCTTGTGGCGACTCCTCCCCGAGGACAGCGAGGCGCGAAAGAAGGGCTTCGACTCGGGAGTCCGATGATCGTCGACAACCCGTTCTTCGTGCTGGGCCTCGCGCCCGACGCGTCGCGGATCGAGCTCGAGCGCGAGGCGCAGAAGCTCCTCGGCATGCTCGAGCTCGACTTCGCCGACGCGAAGACCTACCAGACGCCGCTCGGGCCCCAGCCTCGCACCGCCGAGACCGTCCGCGCGGCCGTGGCCGCCCTGCGCGATCCGTATCGTCGCCTCGTCGCCGAGCTGTGGGCGCGCCACGCGCCCCCGCCCGCTCTCCGCTCGCCCGTCGCCGCCGTGCCGTCGGCCCCCGGCGTGCCCGGCCTC
>JALHPV010000116.1 GCA_022842285.1 Kofleriaceae bacterium | reverse complement strand
ACGCGCGCACCTTCCTCGCCGATGCGCGCACCCGCTTCGCCCGCGCCGCCGGCGACCGCTCCATCGAGGTCGCGGGCATCGAGTCGGCCCGCGGTCAGGTCGAGCGCGCGGCCGGCGATCTCGACGCCGCCCAGCGCTTCCTCGAAGCCGCCCTCACCCAGACCCTCGCCCTGCGCGGCGACAGCCCCGAGCTCGCCCGCGATCTTCACAACCTCGCCGGCGTCCTCCGCCTCCGCGGCGACCTCCCTGCCGCCGAAGCTCGCTACCGCGAGTCCCTCGCCGTCCACACCCGCCTCCGTGGCGCCACGAGCGTCGAGGCCGGCGTCACCCGCAACTCCCTCGCCCTCGTCGCCCTCGCGCGCCACGACCTCGACACCGCCGCCGCCGAGCTCGCCGCCGCCCACGCCACCCTCTCCGCCGCCCACCACGGCGACCTCGCCTTCACCGAGCACAACCTCGGCCTCGTCGCCGCCGCCCGCGGCCAGCACGCGACCGCCCTCACCCACTTCATCACCGCCGGCACCCTCTACGACCGCACGATCGGCGCCGACGCCATCGCCCCGATCCGCCTCCTCCTTGACCGCGCCGGCACCGAGCTCGCCCTCGGCCACCGCCCCGAAGCCCTCGCGCTCATCGCCCGCGCCCGCGCCGCCGGTCAGGCCTCCCACATCGACTGGATCGTCACCGAGGCCGATGACCTCGGACGCGCAGCTGGACGGTCCATGCAAGTCGCCCCACCACGCCCCCCGCGTCCCATCCCGCCAGCGCGTCCGAATACCGGACAACCGGTCGAGGCGCCCCCTGTCGAGCGCCCCGAGGTGACGCCCAGGGACGTCCCCCCACCGCCCACCACGCAGCCAGTCAAAGACATCGGCGTCTACGGCTCCAGCCCCCGCTGGTAATGGGCCAGGCCCCTGGTAAGGGTTAGGGGGTCTCGGAGGCGATCGCGTCGAACATGGCCTGGGCCGCGAGCTTGGTCGCGAGGACCATCGCGCCGGGGTCGAGGGTGGCGGCCGTGTCTTCGGGGGTGTGGTAGTAGGGCGTCGTGTCGCCGCCGACGTACTCCTCGGAGAGACCGACGGCGTCGTAGCCCGCCTCGCGGAAGGACTCGTGGTCGGTGTTGCCCGTCTGGGTGATGCGGAGGGTGACCCCGACGGCGGTCGCGGCGCGCTGCCAGGCGGCCTGGGTGGCGGGCGTGGGTAGCTCGAGCTCGAAGGCCGCGTCGCCGTCGGCGTTGTAGCCGAGCTGGTCGAAGGTGTAGACGACGCGGACATTCGCCGGGTCGTGCGATTGCGCGGAGGCGCGCGAGCCGAAGAGGCCCACTTCTTCGCGATCGAACCAGATGAACTCGACGGCGGAGCGGCGGCACGGGAGGTCCTTCGCGAAGCGCGCGAGGGCGAGGACGAGCGCACTGCCGGACGCGTTGTCGTCGGCGCCGGGGCTGTCGGGGACGGTGTCGAAGTGCGCACCGATGATGATTGGCGGTTCGGGGGAGGCCACGGTCGCCGGGATGGTGACGGCGATGTTGGCGCCCGACGGGAAGGCGACGCGCTCGCCGGTGAGGCCGAGGTCGGCGAGCGCAGAGATGAAGTAGGTGCGAGCCCGATTGCGCTCCGTGTCGGTGTAGCGCGGCGTCCTGGCCAGCTCCTCGATCGAGGCCATGAGGTAGGTCGCGAGGTCGGCCTGATCGAGCGACGGCCGCGGGCAGAGCGGCGCATCGGGCGTCAGGTCGTCGGCGTCGTCCGTGATGTCGGTGCTGTCCGTGGAGTCCGTGTCGTTCGAGTTGTCGTCGGCGTCGGTGCTGCCGTCGAGCATGGAGTCGTCACCGCCGCAGGCGGAGGCGAGGAGCGCGAGTACGAGGATGGGCTTCATCGCGCGTAGTCGACGGCCGCTTCGATGTGGAAGTGGTCGTGGTGCGAGCGGGGATCGTTCTTGGGCGTCAGCACGAGACGGAACATGCCGCTCGAGTTCACGAGGTCCTCGACCGCGAGGAGCAGGGGATCGCCGCCCGGATAGTCGGTCTTCACCACGACGACGCGGCCCGTGTCATCGGTGAACGAGATGACGTCCATCGCGAGGCCGAGGGCGTGGCGCGACAGGAGGTTCTTCGTCTTGCCCCCGACGCGCACCTTCGTGTTGCGATAGAAGCTCGAGAACTTGATCTCGCGGACACCGAGCTCGACGAGCGCGGGCGCGATCTTGGCGAGGGTGCTGACGAGCTGGCAGTCGATCGTGAATGGCGGCTTGCGGAAGTAGCTGACGAACTTGATCCCGCCGATCTCCATCGCGGGGACCCAGACGGGGTTGGCGACCTTGCCGAGCTTGTCGGCCTTCTTCCACGCCACGCCGAGGGTATCGAGCTCCTCGCGGCAGGCCTTGCCCTGCGCCTTCATGCGCGCGTTCGGCGGCCAGACGTAGCCCTTGGGCAGGTTCGCCTTCGTGCGCTTCGTGGACCGCGTGGACCGCGAGGACCGCTTCTTCTGTTTCTTCTTCTTCTTCTTCGCCTGCTTCGACGAAGAGCTCGACGGCCGGGCGTCCACGGGAGGGGCCGGTAGGACCACTCCCGCGATCGCCAGTGCGACCACCAGTCGAAGCATGGCGGGGACCTTAACAGGTACGCTGCGCCGATGGATCTCGAGCTTCGTGAGGCGCTGGCACTCTCCGAGGATCGCCGAGGCGCGCTCTCGCACCTGCTGCCTGGTAGTGAAGATCACGACTATTACCGCTGCCTTGCTGCACAACATGCGCAGCAGCTCGACGAGGCGGACCAGATCATCGCCGCATGGCCGCAACGGCACGGCCAGACGCAGTCGTACACGCGCCTCCGGTTGCGTCAGTTGCTGTGTCGCGCGGTCGGGCAGCCGGCCCTCGTCGCGAACGAGCTTCGCGATTGGTTCCGGGTCCAGCACTGGCACGAGGCCGTCGCGGAGGAGATCGATCCGACGCGCCCCACGAAGCTCGCCCCCGGCATGTTCGACGGCGGCAAGCTCCTGCGCGAGGCCTACAACGCCGACGCGAGCCTGCAGCACGTCACCGACGAGGGCTTGCACGAGCTGCTCGACTATCAGCTCGATGCGTCGCGCCGGAAGTCGCTGCTCCAGCGCATGCACCACACGCCGCACCAGCACCTGGTGCGCAATGTCGTCGAGGATCTGACGAAGCGCGGCGCGCCGGCCTGGGGCGACGTCGCGATCCACGAGCAGCTCACGCTCGAGCAGCTCTCCGCGATCCAGCGGCTGCGGCCCGATCTCGACGGACACCACGGCTTCATCTGCGCGGTCGTGCGGCGCATGCGACCGCATCACACCGTCGATCTCGAGCTCGATCGAGCGGCCCGGCTTGCCCACCTTGTTCGGCTCTGGGAGCTCCTCAAGGACCTCCCCGCGCCGATCAACTCGCTGAAGGCGCACGTGCTGTGGCATCTGCTCGACACGCAGCGCCGCGTGGGCGCCGTGGATCAGGCTCACGTGCACGCGTACCTGTCGCTGCCGCGCAACGCGAGCTACGTGCGGCATGAGTGGCTGCGACAAGCCGACCACTCCGCCGTGGCGCAGCTCGGCACCGACTACCGCGAGGTCACGGGGCTTCCGCCCGCGGGCTCCGACGAGGAGCTCGTGCGCGACCTGATCGCACGCGACCTGGCTCGCGCCGAGCGCTACGCCGAGTGGCTGGATCGGACCTGGTTCGATCTCGAGCTCGCCGCCAACACGTTGCTCGACGGGGCCGGGGACGCCGTGCGGGCGACGCAGGTGCTCGGACCCGCGCGGGCCGCTGCGTTGCGCGATCGCGTCGAGCTCGCCTGGACCGTCGAGGTGCCGCCATGGTTCGGGGCGACCGATCCGGTCGTCCTCGACGCCTGGGTCAAGAACGTCCCCGAGGTGGTGGTGAAGGTGTTCCGGATCGATCCGATCGCCTACTTCCACCATCACAAGAAGGAGGTGAACACCAACCTCGACCTCGACGGCCTCGCGGCCTCGCACGAGATGGTGATTCGCCAGCCGGAACCCCCGGTGCGGCGCGTGCGGCGTCGCATCGAGCTGCCGATGTGCGACCGCGCCGGCACGTACGTGATCGATCTGATCGGCAATGGCATGTCGAGCCGCGCCCTCGTCACGAAGGGCCGCCTGCGCCACGTCACGCGCGTCGGCGCCGCGGGACACGTCATCACGATCCTGGCCGAGGACGGCACGCCCCGCCCGGACGCACGCGCCTACCTCGGCGAACGCGAGTACAAGCCCGACGAGAAGGGCGCGATCCTCGTCCCGTACTCGACGAACCCAGGCCCCCAGAAGATCCTGCTCGTCGCCGAGGACATCGCCACCGTCTCGCAGGTCGAGCTGGTGCGCGAGACGTACCACCTCGGCATGAACGTGCTCCTCGATCGCGAGGCGCTCGCGCCGGGCCGCACCGTCCAGGCCATCGCGCGCTTGCACCTCATGGTCGCGGGCATGCCGGCGTCGCTCGCACTCCTGCAGCGTCCGACGTGGAGCCTGACCGTCGACGACCGCCACGGCGTCTCCACGACGAAGGTGATGCCCCTCGAGCTCACCGACGACGGCGCGGCCACGTTCGAGTTCCAGGTGCCGGACGAGGCGGCGCGCGTCTTCATCCAGGTGAGTGCGTCGGCGCACGTGCGCAGCGAGCAGCGCGACCAGGAGCTGAGCGACGGCAAGGCGTTCGTGATCGCGAGCATCCACGGCACGAACGCGATCGAAGCGCTCTATCTGGCCGACACCGCCGCCGGCTGGGTCGTCTCCGCGCTCGGCAAGTCGGGGGAGCCGCGGGCGAGTCGTCCGATCACGGTCGCGCTCGTGCATCGCTGGGCGCGCTGGCAGATGAACGCCGAGCTCGCCACCGATGCGCAGGGGCGGGTCGAGCTGGGGCCGCTGCCGGGTGTCGAGTGGATCAGCGCGTCGCTCGCCGGGACCACGCAGCAGTGGCTGGCGGGCGATGTCGGCATCGGCGCGACGCTGTACGTGCCGTCCGGTGGCTCCGTCGTGGTGGCGATTCCGCCGCGCCGCACGGCGGCCGAGCTGGTGCGTCGGATGTCGCTCGTCGAGCTGCGTGGCGGTCTGCCGGCGCGGCATGCCGAGGTGCAGATCGAGGAGCTCGCGAGCGCGCTCGTGCTGAAGGGCCTCTCGCCGGGCGACTACGATCTCCGCGCGCCGGGCCTGCACGTCGCGATCACCGTCGCGGCGCCGGGCCCCGTCGTCACCGGGGTCACCGTCGCGCCCGGCGAGGTGCTGCAGACGCCGCGCGCGGCCCCTGCGCTCGCCACGCTGGCGAGCACCGCCGACGGGGGCATCGCGCTCACGCTCGCCCACGCAGGCCCGCGCACGCGCGTGCACGTGATCGCTACGCAGTTCGCCTCGGCGCTCGTCGATCCGCCGGTGCTCACGCCGGCGATGACACCGCAGCGCCGGCAGGACCCCGCACGCGGCAGCTACTACGTCTCCGGTCGCGATATCGGCGACGAATATCGCTACGTTCTCGAGCGCCGCGCCCAGAAGCGCTACCCGAGCCTGCTGCTCGACAAGCCGAGTCTCTTGCTGAACCCGTGGTCGCGGCGCACCACGACCACCGACGTCGCGACGGCTCGCGGCGGGGCGGCGTTCGCCGCCTCTGCCCCCGCGACGATGCGGAGTGCCTACGGCGGCGGCGGGGCGGAGGCCCGGAGGCGGCAGGAGTACGGCAGCCAGGATGCGGCCGCGTACGCGAGCTACGACTTCCTGCCCGACGCCCCGCGCGTGCTCGCGAATCTCGTGGTCGATGAGAACGGGGCGCTGAGCATTCCCGCGGATGCGCTTGGCGACGCGGTCACGGTGACGGTCATCGTCGACGATCCAGCCGGCGTCACGCGACGCGCCGTGCAGCGCGCCCTGCAACCGCTCGTCCCGAAGGACCTGCGCCTCCGCATCGCGCTCGACAAGGACCGCCACGCGACGCAGAAGCGCGCGATCAGGCCGCTCCGGGCGGGCGAGACGATCGCGATCGAAGACCTGGCGACGGCGAAGGTCCATCTGATCGACAGCGTCGAGCGGGCGCACTCGTATCTCCTCGCCCTCCGTGATGACGCCACGCTGCGCGAATTCAGCTGGCTCGCGAAGTGGCCCACCCTCACGGAGGCCGATCGCCGCGAGAAGTACAGCAAGCACGCCTGCCACGAGCTGCACCTGTTCCTGTTCTACAAGGACCGGCCGTTCTTCGATGCGGTGGTCGCGCCCGCGCTCGTGCACAAGCGCACGAAGACGTTCCTCGATCACTGGTTGCTCGGCGCCGATCTCAGCGCCTACCTCGTCCCGACCGAGCTGGCGCGCCTGAATGCCGTCGAGCGCGCGCTGCTCGCCCAGCGCATGCCCGCCGAGTCCGCGATCGTGCGCATCCTCGAGGATCAGGTCGGGACGATGGCGCCCGATCCCTCCGGCGAGGCGAAGCTCATCGACGCCCTGCTCGGCGCGGCGGCCCTCGACGGAGACTCCGAGATCGCCGACGCGCAGGCCCTCGCCGCCAGCGAGTTCGAGGGGTCCGCCGACGAGTCGACCGGGACTCACGCGTCGTACGACCGCGTCATCGCGATGAGCGCGGCCCCGGCCCCCGCGATGATGGCGCCGGGCGCACCACCGCCACGTCCGGCCCCGCCGGCAGTGGGGCGCGCGGTGGCGAAGAAGGCCGCTCGCCGCGAGCGGGCCGCCGACATGGAGATGGACCTCGACGACGACCTCGGCGGTGACATGGCGAAGCGCGAGCAGGCCGCGCCCGCGCACTACCGCACCGTCGACAAGACGCAGGAGTGGGCCGAGCACAACTGGTGGCGCCGGACGCCGCAGCAGAGCGGCCCCGAGATGATCACGACGAACAAGCTGTGGCGTGATGTCGCCATGCATCGCGGCGGGGGCTTCCTCTCGCCGTGGCTCGGTCTCGCGACGACGAGCTTCGCCGAGGCGATGTGTGCGCTGGCGCTGATCGACCTGCCCTTCGCGGCCGCCAAGCACGAGTACGTGACGACCGGCCCCGGTATGGCGATCACGGTGAAGAGCAACGCGCTCGCGGGCTCCGCGCAGATCGTCGACGGCGAGCTGGTCTCCGGTGGTCCGCCGCTGGTCGTCGGGACGAGCTACGTCCGCACCGATGACCGTACGGAATGGGAGTCCGGCGAGCAGCGCGACAAGTACGTCGACGCGTTCGCACCCGGCGTGGTCTACACGTGCCTCGTGGTGCTCGCGAATCCGTCGAGCTCGCGGCAGCGCGTCTCGGCGCTCGTGCAGATTCCGCGGGGCAGCATTGCCGTCGGGGGCGCGAAGCAGACGCAGACGATCGACGTGCTCCTGGCGCCGTACGGCACGCACGGACACGAGTACTCCTTCTACTTCCCCCAGCCCGGGGCGTGGTCGCACTTCCCGGTACACGCGAGTCGCGGCGAGGTGATCGTGGCCGCGGCGCCGCCGCAGACCCTCGCGGTGGCGACGGGCGGGAATGCCGCCGATCCGACGGCGTGGTCGCACGTCTCGCAGCGCGGCTCGCTCGCGGACGTCGTCACGTACCTGGCGACGAAGAACCTCGCCGCCATCGAGCTGGCCCAGGTGGCGTGGCGCCTGAAGGACCGCGCGGCCTACGACGCGATCCTGGGTGCGCTCGAGGCGCGGCGCATCTACGACGGCACGCTGTGGGGCTACTCGCTGCTGCACGTCGACGGGCCGCGCATCATCGCGTGGCTGCGAGGCCTCAACGGTCAGCTGCTGACGGCCGGCCCGAGCCTCGAGATGATCGGCACCGACGCCGAGGACTTCGGCACGTACGAGCACCTCGAGCTCGCGCCGCTGGTGAATGCCCGCGCGCATCGCCTCGGACCGAAGACGCGGATCCTGAACGACGGCCTCGCCGCGCAGTACGAGCGCTTCCTGAACCTCGTCGCGCACCGGCCGCGGCCCCTCGCCAAAGATCACCTCGCGGCGGCGAGCTATCTCCTCGCGCAAGATCGCGTCGACGCCGCCCTGGCGGAGCTGGCGCGGGTCGGCGCAGATCCGCAGATCGCGGAGCGGATGCAGCTCGACTACCTGTCGGCCTATGCCGCCTGCATCGTCGGCGATGTCGCCACCGCCCGGACCCGCGCCGAGCCCTGGCGCGACATGCCCGTGAATCGCTGGCGGCATCGCTTCCGCGCGCTCCTCGCCATGCTCGACGAGGTCAGTGGAGCCGCCCCGGTGGTGGTGGACACACAGAGCCGCGAGCAGCGCCAGAGTGAGGCCGCCGCCCAGCAGCCGACCTTCGAGCTCGCCCTCGACCGCGACGGGATCCTCATCACGTCGCAGCACGTGGCGGCGCTGGAGCTGCGCTTCTTCGAGATGGACGTCGAGCTCCTCTTCTCGCGGCAGCCCTTCGTGCAGAGCGACGTCTCGCGCTTCTCCTTCATCGAGCCCGGTCATCGCGAGCGCCTCGTCGACCTCGCCCACGAGGTGAAGCTCCCCTGGCCGGCGCAGCTGCGCGGGCGCCACGTCGTCGTCGAGGCCGTCGGGGCCGGCACCCGCAAGACGGCCGTCCACTACGCGAACGACCTCGTCCTGACGCTCGCGAACACCCAGGGCCAGATCCGCGTCGCCCGCGCCTCCGACCGGTCACCGCTCGCCGCGACGTACGTGAAGGTGTACGCGCGCAAGCATGGGGGGGGCGTCACCTTCTACAAGGACGGCTACACCGACCTCCGCGGTTGGTTCGACTACGCGACCCTTTCGACGAACGAGCTGGATCACGTCGAGCGCTTTTCTTTGCTCATTTCGTCCGAGGTTTCGGGCGCATCGATCCTGGAGAGTCCACCCCCAGCCCGCTAGCCGGCGACTCGAGTTGCCGTCGGTGAATCAAGATCCCGAGATCAGTGATCGCGCGCGCGCCGAAAACCGGCCTCACGATTGCTCTGGGGGTTCTCGCCCCATGCGACTCACCACGAGCCTCCTCGCCGCCTCCTCCCTTTGCGCAATTAGTCCCGGTCTCGCGACCGCCGACCAGTGTGCGCCCGCCCGCGTGATGGTCGTGCTCGACAAGTCGAGCTCGATGATCACCGGCACCATCAACGGCGAGACCAAGTGGGACATCGCCACCGGTGGCCTCGACCAGGTCCTCGCGGCCTACGACTCGAGCGCCGAGTTCGGCCTCATCACGTTCCCCAACCCGTCGCAGTGCGCGCCGGGCTCCGTCAACGTCGAGCCGGCCGTGGGCAACCGCACCGCCATCACCGCCGCGCTCGCCACGCCGCCCCCGACGGGCGGCAACTGGACCCCGATGGCGCAGACCCTCGAGGTCGCGGCCGAGGTCCCCTCGCTCTCCACCGCGACGGCCACGCGCCACGTCATCCTCATCACCGACGGCTGGCAGTGGTGTGACCCGTATGACCCGGGCACGCGCTACGACGGCACCCCCGCCGTCCAGGCCCTCGCCGACGCCGGCGTCACCACCTGGATCGTCGGCTTCGGCGACGAGGTCGACACCGCCGCCCTGAACCAGATGGCCGTCGCCGCCGGCACCGCGCGCCCCAACTGCAACGTGAACAGCAGCGACCCGGCCGCCGCCGACAACTGCTACTTCCAGGTCGACGACTCGGCCCAGCTCGTCGCCGCCCTCACCGCCATCGCCGGCTCCATCTCCGACGAGACGTGCGACGGCATCGACAACGACTGCGACGGCCAGGCCGACGAAGATCTCACCCGCTCCTGCACCACCGTCTGCGGCTCGCAGGGCGTCGAGACCTGCGCCGCCGGCGGCTGGGCCGACTGCGCCCCCGTGAACCCGACCCCCGAGCAGTGCAACGGCGTCGACGACAACTGCGACGGCACGGTCGACGAAGACAACGGCACCCTCTGCAATGACGGCGACGCCTGCGTCGACGGCGAGTGCCAGCCCATCAACGCCGCCGACGACGGCGCCATGGCCGCCGGCTGCTGCTCGACCTCGGACGGCTCGCCCGTCGGCTCGCTCGCTCCGTTCGCGCTGATCGGCCTCGCGCTGATCGGCCGCCGCCGCCGCCGCTAACTTCTCGTAGTGGCGAAGGTCGACAAGGAGGCACTCGGCGCGGCTGTCCGCCGCTTCGTCGAGACATTCGTGGACAAGGAGCGGCGCGAGCGCATCGCAGCCGCTCTTTTGCATCGGAAGCAGGACAAGGTCGTCGAGGCGATCCAGTCCCTCTACCGTCTGGTCGACGAGCGGCTGCAGCACGTCTTCACCGATGCGGACATGGACCGGCTCGGAACGACGACCGCTACTTCCTCGACCTGAACGAAGTCCGAGCGATGACGCTCGCGGACGTCGAGCCGTGGGCTGGCGTCGACGAGGCCGTGTTCATCGCGAGCGACGGCAGCTTCGGGGTGCTGCGCTTCGACATCGGCGACCCGATGCTCTGTCGCTAGGTCCGCTTGCGGCGCTTGCGGGGCTTCTGCACCGCGCGCGCATCGTGTTGGTCGGGTCCTTCGATCACGATGCGAACCACGGGGCATCTCCGTTGTCGTAGAGGCACGTGCCCAACCTTCAAGCTGCGCGCCCAGTTACGCCGCGGGTCGGCTCCCCTCGTCGCTGCTCAGGATGAGATCCACACCGTCGCCGACTCGAGGCCCCTTACCTTCGCCGTTGAACCGATGGTGTCCATCGACTGTTTTCCGGATCTCTCCTCCAATGTTCCTCAATGGCCACCGCCAATGGCGAGTGGTATTTCAACTGCCGCTTCGCGATCGACTTAACTGTGCCCTGTGTAATATCTGTCATTGTGCTGAGCTCAGGATCGTCGAGGGCGATGTCGAATTCCATCACGCGGCCGTCGCGTAACATAATATGTCCAAACCACGTGTTCCCACTGTCTGGAAAATAATCGACCAGAACCGTGTCCTCTATCGAGATGCCATGCTGAACCAGTTGCTCATAGAACTTCGGCCCGATGATGGACCGTTGTTGAAACTCCGCGTTCGTAGCGGCTAAGTCTTTACGAACACGATCGGTGGTCATTGTCGTCATTTGCATTGACCCTTTGCCATCTCGATCGCTATGGCCGCCGGCTGCTGCTCGACCTCGGACGGCTCGCCCGTCGGCTCGCTCGATACTCTTCGAGCGTCATCGTATCGGCGGTGCCGGCGTCGACCTCGGCACCGCGTCGCTCGATCTCGGCCTCCCACGCAACAGCTGCATCGGCATCGGGCTCACCGTCGAGGCTCCGGAGAAGCTCCAGCGCGAGCCGGGCTCGTTCCTCGGCCGGAAGCCGGAGGATCTCGCTCAGCACATCGGTGGTCGCCATCAACTCATCGTAGCAGACGAGGTCGGACCACGAGAATGTCGACCGCGATGGTCCCGATTACGGCTCGTCCCGTCGGGGTCGCCAACGCAAGTTCGCCGCCCCGCTACAGCGGCTTTCGCCAGCTCAAACCACTCGCTCTGCAATGACGGCGACGCCTGCGTCGACGGCGAGTGCCAGCCGATCAACGCCGCCGACGATGGCGTCATGGCCGCCGGCTGCTGCTCCACGTCGGACGGATCGCCCGTCGGCTCGCTCGCTCCCTTCGCGCTGATCGGCCTCGCGCTGGTCGGTCGCCGCCGCCGCCGCTAACCCCGCTCGGCGTCGACGCTGACGTCGGTCACACGGAAGCCGACTGAGCCTATTCCTTGGACTTCTTGGCTTTTCGGCGCGCGTTAGCACGTTGGGCCTGCTTGCGCTGTATGGCGTCTACTTCTTTGGAAAGGTCAGGATCGTCGGACAGCTTTTCCAAGATGGCGTTCGCGCGCGTCTTGTCGATGGACCGAAGAATGCGCAACATCAGAACTCGACTAGGCCCTAGTGATCGATCCGACAGCATTGAAACTACTTCTTCGAGATGATCGCGCCCAGCCGTATTGGAGACAGCGACAGCTAAGCCATCTTTGACTTGGAAGTTCGTCTCGGATCTATACGCAGCGGCCAGCACTGCCCAGGCATCCGCGGCCTCCGGGACTGCGAGCGCTCTCGCGATACCCTCGCGAATCGCTGCAGGATATGGTCTGTCCAGGTGAGTTAAAAGAACTGGTATTGCTTCTGTGTAGCAGTTGTCAGTGTTTACCAGGTCCCAAACAGACTGCAGGTGGATGCCGACTGCGTGCAGCTCCTCGACGAGCGGTGCCTCTGCACGAGCGTAGTCCAGCTCGCGTTTACGAAGCTCTTCATCAAGGAGTCGCCGTTTCTCGATCCACGCATCGTATTGCCCTGTCTCCTTCATCCAGGCCTCGGTCTCTGCTTGGTTCATGTAGCCGCCTCGCTGCTTCGGCTTAATCATAGGGTATCAATGTCATCGGTAGCACCTGACCCCGGCTTTTGGAAAGGTGCGATGCCCCGCCGTGAAGCGATGCACTTTGCAGCAGCACACGTCTGCTTACTCTCGTCGGCGATTGGCACGATCACCGGTGATGCGAGTCAATCAACCTCGCGAATCGTTACGAGACTACCTGCCGGCACATCCCGCGCTTGCCCCTGACGAGTCGGAGCCGTCCGAGACGTTCACTTATTTTTCGAAGCCGGCCGCGACTCGAACCGTAGCCGCGTGTCTTGCGTCACGGCGTATCGTCGATGCAGAGCGACACCGAGGTCACCGGATTCGCTTGCGGCGCTTGCGGGGCTTCTGCACTGCGCGCGCATCGCTGCCCGGTGAGCCGAACATGCCGTCGACGCCACGGTCGGCGCAGGCCCAGAGGCTGACGAGGATCGCGAGGTCCGCCGTCGCGCGGCGGGACATCGAGGCCGGGATGACGAGGCCGTAGGTCTCGGAGACGAAGCGCAGGTCGCGCAGGATCCGATTGACGTCGTCGCGGGAGACGTCGCCGTGCCAGTAGACGACACGGGTGACGAGGAGCTCCTGGTGCCGGCGGAGGAACTCGCCCATCGAGAGCGCCTCGGCGATCCGGTGGCTCGGGGCGCGGCAGATCTCGAGGAGGTCCTCGAGGTACTCGTTCCAGTGCCGCGCGAGGCGGCGGTTCTCCGGGCGCCGGAGGAACTTCACGCGCTCGACGGAGAAGTCGGCCTTGACCGACGCCTTGAAGCGCGGGGCCACCGCCATCAGATCGTAGAGGGACGGCGGATCGTCCTTGCTGTGGTCGGTGTCCTTGTAGCGCCACCAGTTGCGGAGCTGCGGCCAGGTGCGAACGGAGAGGAGGGGTTCGTCGAGCGAGTCGACGACGACGAAGCGCTTGTCCTCGGCGCGAACGACGGTGATCCAGTGGGACCACTCGTCGACACAGAGGAGGACCGGGGTCTGCTCCTTCAGGTGCTTCGTGAGGATCTTGCGCGCGTCCTCGGGATCGGTGCGGCGCTCGAGGACGAGGTCGCACTCGACGGCGCGCGCGGCCCGGGCGAGCTGGATCTCGTTGGTGCCGGACCACCAGTGGGTCTTCGCGCTGGTCGTCAGGTCCTTCACGTCGACCATGCGGCCGAGAGCGAGCAAGGCGTGCTTCAGCGCGAACGGACCACAGGTGTACTCGTTCGGTTGCGGGTAGAACCCGGGTCCTGTGAGACCGCCAGCCACGGTGGGCAATCTAGCACCCGAGGGGCGATCCAGAAGTGATCGCCTCGGCGGATAACCCCAGTAATATCAGGCGGTTGCTTGCCAATTCCAGCGGCGGCCGACCTGGACGAATGACCGTGGATGTGCCTCGACCTGCGCGGCCCACCGGGTCAGCGCCTTGGACTCGCGGCCACCGGTCCGCGCCGCATCGGCGATCGCGGCGAGCACGAACTGCTGCTGCGCGAGGAAGTGATCGGGCGACCAGGCGAGGTCGGAGACATCGAGCGACCCACCCTTGGCCGCGCCGCTCGCCCGGGCCGCGAGCCAGCGGGTCAGCTCGCGCTCCCAGTGCGACGCCGCGACGGCACCGGCGGCAGCAGCCACGCCCTCGAGCATCGCCACCGCGAGCTCCTCGGAGACCGTGACCTCGGCGGCTGCCCCCCGGCGCCGGTTCGAGAATACGAACATCGTAGCCACCCTACCTGAACCCTGTGACATCACTCGCCGATGACTGTGACAGTCAGGCGACGAGTGTGTGGCGCCCGGCGATGTTCCCAGAGGTAGAGGCCCTGCCAGGTCCCGAGGACCAGGCGCCCCGCGGCGATCGGGATGCCGATCGAGGTCTGGGTCAGGACCGTCCGCACGTGGGCTGGCATGTCATCGGGCCCCTCGTCGGTGTGCTCGAAGAGCTTGTCCCCATCGGGGACGAGCCGGTGCACGAAGGCCTCGAGGTCCCGCCGGACCGTCGGGTCCGCATTCTCGCAGACGATCAGCGACGCGCTCGTGTGCTGGATCCAGACGGTGGCCAGCCCCTCGCGGGCCCCACTCGAGGCGACCGCCTCGCGGACGTGCGAGGTGATGTCGACGGTGCCGCGGCCGTGGGTGGGGATGGTCAGGTCACGGCGGTGGATCATGGCGGGCTCTAAGGTGCCACCGAACCCGCGAGGCGGCGCGGCGAGCTAGCGCCAGACCACGCCCATGAAGCCGCGCGGCGAGGTCGCCTTGGCATTGGCGAAGATCTCGCGGGGGAACCCCATGCGCTTGCCGTCATGGTCCTCCCACAACATGTCGACCATCTGACCGGGAGCGAGGTTGCGTGCCCACGGCGCGCGAACCAGCACCGACTCCAGGGTCGACTCGCGGGCCTCCGAGCCCGTGGACTTGCAGTTCTGGATGTACTCGACGGTGCCGTCGGAGTTGATCCGGTAGATGCGCTTCGTGTCCACGCAGTTGTAGGTCTTCTCGCGCCAGCGCACGGTCTTGAAGTCGACCTTCACGAGGTCGCCTTGCTTCGTGAGCTTGCTGATCTCGCCCTTCTGGCCGAAGAAGCTGCCGTTGTTGGTCTTGTAGGCGGCGTCGCTGGCCGCCTCGCGGGCGCGGTCCACCTCGGGATACGGCTCGAGACGCGTGAGCTTGAACGACTCCTGATCGCTCCGCACCACGGCGAGGGCGGCCGAGGTGGCGTGGAACGCGGCGTAGCGCGGGCCGCGATGGGTCTGCACGACGCCCTTGTCGAGAACGTACTCCTCGAGAGCGCGCGCGTAGATGTCGCCTTCCAGCGCGGCACAATGCATGAGCGCTACCGTCAGCGGATAGCCGTGGATGTCGGTCGCGGCCGCGATCACGTCCTCCTTCGAGCGAACCTTGGCGTCGGCCATGTGATCGAAGAACAGGTCGAACAGCGGCTTGCCGCAGCCCGCGACGGCCTTCTTCGAGCCGCTGCTCAACTTCGTCTCGAACGCGGCGACGGCGGCGGTGATCGTGGCGCCACTCTTGCGCGTGTCCATCCACTGCTTCCACCCGGCCTCGTGCGCATCGAACAGGCTCTTCCACGCCTCGTTCTTTGCGAGCCCCTGATACATGGCCAGCACCTCGGTCGCCTTGCGCTTCGTCCTGCCGAACACCATGGCCGCCGACACGCGGCCGTACAGGTTGGGCTTCAGGGCCGCGACCTCGGTGTCGAGCTGAGCCCGATCGAGGTTGCGCAGGTCGTGCAGACAGAACGCGAACTCGCCGCGCGTGCGGTCGTCATGGGGCAGGCACGCACCCACGATCGCCAGCGTCTCGAGCATCGTGGCGTGGTCGGTATCGAGCTCGTACAGCGACGCGCGGCTGTCGCCATCACAGCCGAGCGCGAACGCGGCGACCTGACGCGCGGTGGTCTCCTTCACACTCGCGTCCTCCGTGGCCTCGAGGCTCGAACACTGTGCATGCTTCAGCGCCTGGTGCGTGTCGTCGTCGAAGCTGACGGTGACCGCGTTGACGAAGTCCTGGTCGGTCGCCAGGTACATCGCCTTGAAGCGTTCGCGCCATGCGAGGAGCTCGGCCTCGCGCTGCGGATCGCCCGGCTTGTCGCAGGCCGCGCGGCCGATGTTGCGCAGCGAGCCCTGGTCGAAGCGCCCACCGTCGCCGGCGAAGCGAGCGTTCTGATCGTTCTCCATGCGCTTGTAGTCGGCCGGGCACCACGGCGGCGCCTTGCCCGGCTCGATCGTCCCGACCGGCGGGTCGGCAGCGGCGCCCTCGGCGCGCTCGGCACGCTCCTCGCTCGATCCCGAGCTACCGCCGAGCGGCTTGCCGTTGATGTTGATCAGACCGCATGCAGACGGCGCGAGGACCGAGAGCGCGAGCACGACGATTCGCTTCATGCGCTGCCATGATTTCAAGGGGCATGCCGCCTCCCCGAGGCGCGTACGCCCTTCGCACGCGCTTTAGCCTCCGCTCGCGGGTGTCACAGCCGCGAGACGGCGTACCACCGATGGTACGGAGGCCAGGCGCGACGGCCTCAGATCTCGAAGACGCCGCCGCCGAGCTCGATGACGGCGCCGGTCACGTAGATCGCCCCGTCGGTCGCGACCTCGAGGCCCAGGCGCGACGGGCGGCCCACGAGGTCGCCCTGCGCCAGCGTGGCGCGCAGGGGGAGCGGCTGGCCGGTGGCGAGCCAGTAGCCGCCGAGGTTGGCGCACGCCGAGCCCGTCGCCGGGTCCTCGACGACGGCGCCGTGCGAGGTGAAGAAAAACCGGACGGTCCAGGGGTCCGTATCGCGGGCGACCAGGTAGGCCATCGCCTCGTCGCGGGCGGAGGAGAAGCCCCAGCGGGCGAGCAGCTCCGGGACGGGCTTCGCGGCGCGCACGTGCGCGGCGGTCGCGATGGGGATCACGAGCTGCTCGACGCCCGTCGAGACCCAGCGCGGCTCGTCGGAGATCGCGTCGACAGGGAGCCCCACCATCGCGGCCAGATCGGCGCGCGAGGCCTCGACCGGTCGAGTCTGGGGAGCCTGCGCCGCGCGCAGCGTATTGCCCGCCGGGGCGATCGTCACGGGGACCAGGCCCGCCGGAAGCTCGAGCACCACCTGGTCCTTGCCGGTGCGGGCCGCGACGACACTGGCGGTCCCGAGGGTCGGGTGGCCCGCGAAGGGCATCTCGAAGCCGGGCGTGAAGATGCGAACGCGGGCGTCGGCGCGATCGCTCGGCAGGATGAACGTCGTCTCGGACAGGTTCAGCTGCCGCGCGAGCGCCTGCATCTGTTCGCCGGTGAGACCCGCGCCCTCCTCGAAGACACACAGCGGATTGCCCGAGAAGCGGTCGCTCCCGACGGTGAAGACGTTGACGATCCGATACGCGCAGCGCATGCGCGCAGGTTACGGCGAGAGGGGTGCGACCGTCGCCGAGAAGCGTGGACCGTTCGCGCGCCCGACCTGCACAGAGCCGCCGGTTGCGGCCAGCACAGCTTCGCCCTTCGCGCGGTACTCGGAGCGCGGCGTGGTGGGCGAGGGCAGCGTCGAGGTCGAGCCGCCGACCATCACCGCGACTCCCTGGTTGGCCGGCTCGATGCAGATGTCGACGGCGTCCTCGTACGTCGAGGTCTTCTCGGCGACCGAGGAGCACTTGCCTTCGGCGACCGAGAGCGAGTGACTGCGAGTGCCGGTCGGCGTGACGATCGAGAGGTCGACCTTGAAGTAGGTGCGCGCGGGCCTCTTCGCGTCGGCGAGAGCAGGGCCGCAGAGCATGGTGAGGAACGAGAATGTGGCGAGGAGCTTGGTCATCTGCGCGGCTCCATCAGCACGCACCGTGCCGCGCGCTAAGCGTGCGAAGCCGCGTTGGCGTCGAGCATGGAGAGGGCGGCATCGTTGACAGAACGGCGCAGCGCCTTGATCTCGTCTGCCGTGCCGGCATGCCGCGTCGGATGGACGCGATTCGTGAGCAAGATCGACCAGCGGGCCCGTGCGAAGTCGAGCCACATCGAGGTACCGGTGAAGCCGAGGTGCCCGGCGCTGTGCTCGCGCGGCCAGCGATCGCCGGCGTGGGAGACACCGGGAGTCGCCGACGGGGTGTCGAAGCCGAGGCGCCACGAGGTGCCCGGCGCGCCGGTGGAGACGAACTCGCGGACGATGGCCGGCAGGAGACGACCACGCGGCCGACCGGCGTAGGTCTCGACGAGCGCGGCGGCGAAGGTCGCGACATCGGAGAGGCGCGCGAAGAGGCCGGCGTGCCCACACACGCCACCACCGAAGTAGCAGTTCTCGTCGTGCACGCGTCCGCGCACGAGGCCGCGGCCCATCGCCTCGTCGATCTCGGTGGCCACCGCGTCGAGCGCCGGATCGGACGTGCGCACGTAGCGCGCGGACAGGCCCAGGGGCTCGGCCACGAGCGTCGCGAAGATCGAGTCGAGGGGCGCGCCGACGATGCGCTCGAGGACCGCGCCCGCGAGGATGTAGCCGAGGTCGCTGTAGACCGGCGCCGGGGCCTCGGCCGGCTCCGTCGCCGCCGCCCGCACCAGCTCGTCGTACGAACGGATCGTGCGGAAGAACTCGATGTGCGGCTTGCAGCCGGCCGCGTGACCGAGGAGCTGGCGGAGGGTGCCGGTGGTGGCAGCCTCCGGGACGAAGTCACGGACCGGCGCATCGAGCGAGCAGCGGCCCTCGCCGACGAGCACCATGAAGCAGGCGGCGGTCACCATCGGCTTGGTCAGCGAGGCGACGTCGAACCAGGCGCGTTCGTCCACGGGGGCGCCGGGCACGGGGAGGCGCTGGGTGTGCCCCCGGAGGAGCGAGAACACCTCGTGCCCGGCGTCGCCGATCGAGATGGCCATCGCGGAGCCAAGGCCCCGCGCCAGGGCGGTATCGACAAGCGCGACTAGTTCGGACACGAGCGAGATACGGCCCAGTCTGCCGGATCTTGCGAATTTAGGCTCGGCACGACCGGTCCCCAGATCCAGCGCGCGGCCGCGTAGGTGCGCACCTGCGAGGCGTAGGAGTGCGTCCCCGCGTCGAGGGCCCGCATCACGTTCTCGGTCACCGTGTGGCAGACGAAGTCGGCCGCGTACGCACCCGCGACGTAGGAGGCGCGGATGGCCGCCTCGACCTCCGCCCACGTGAGGCACAGCGGTGTACCGATCGACTGCTCGAAGAGCGCCGAGTCGACGAATGCGCCTGCCCCCTTCGGGTCGCCAACGAGGCGCAGGACCTTTCCAGGGCCCAGCACGATGTTGACCTCCGAGTGGTCGATGTACTCCGTGCGGAGGCGCTGCACGTGGGCGCGAAAGAGCGAGCCGGTCGGGTTCACGATCCCGGCCGCGCGGGCGAGGGCCTTGGCGCGATCGATCGCCGCCGGGGCGGTGCGCGGATGCTCCTGGTCGTCCCAGATGGCGGACATCTGGTTCAGGTAGAAGTCCTCGAGCCACGTCACCAGGTCGTGCCAGCTCGTGGGCAGGTCCGCCTTGCCGTCCGCCACCGTCGTCCACTGGTCGAGGGCCTCCAGCTCCGCGGCGTCGGGTTCGACCTCCGAAGAGGTCGCACAGGCCGTCGTCAGAGCCAGCGCGAGGAGCAGCAAGAGCGAGCGCACGCGGCCCGGATGTGCAGCTGGTAGACCACCATGAAGTGCCGCGATCCCGAGTGATTAGGACGTCGGGCGTGTCGCTTCTCCAGTTGCTGGCAACCGGGTCGGCCAGTTCGTGGCGCGAGTTGGCGCGTGCTACCCTGGCCCGGCGTGACGACGCGGTACGAACTACTCGACCGCATCGGCGTCGGCGGCATGGCGGAGATCTTCCGCGGGAAGGCCGTCGCGGCCGGTGGGTTCGAAAAGCCCGTCGCGATCAAGCGCATCCTGCCGCACCTCGCGCAGCAGAAGCGGTTCGTCGAGCTGCTGATCGCCGAGGCGAAGGTCCTCTCGCTCCTCAAGCATCGCAACATCGTCCAGATCTTCGACGTCGGCCTGGGCGACGACGGCAAGTACTTCCTCGTGATGGAGTACGTCGACGGGCGCGACCTGGGCGCGATCCAGCGCAGCCTGGAGGCGACCCGCAAGCGGATCCCGTTCGACCTGTGTCTGCATGTCGGGGCCGAGATCTGCGAAGCCCTCGAGCATGCGCACTCGGCTCGTGCGCCCGATGGCAAGCCGATGTCGCTCGTCCACCGCGACGTCTCGCCGTCGAACGTGCTCCTGTCGCGCGCGGGCGAGGTCAAGCTGACCGACTTCGGCATCGCGAAGCGGGCGGAGCAAGAGGCGACGGGCCAGCACGCGGTGCGCGGCAAGTTCGCGTACATCTCGCCGGAGCAGGCGCGCAACGAGCACGTGGATCCGCGCTCCGACGTGTTCTCCGTCGCGATCCTCATCTGGGAGCTCATCACGAACCGGCGGCTGTACTCCGGTCTCGACGACATGGCCGCCCTGCGCGCCGTCCGCGATCCGAAAGTGCCGCGCCCCACGGAGGCCGACTCGCGTCTGCCCGTCGAGATCGATGCGCTGATGGCGACCGCGCTACATCCGCGGCTCGAGAAGCGTCCGACCGCCGGACAGTTCGGAGCGCAGCTGCGCTCGCTGCGGTACTCGCTCGACATCACCGCCGGCGATCCGGCGACGGAGCTGGCGAAGATCCTCGAGACCGCCGACGAGGTCGTGCGCGAGAGCATGTCGATGGTCGCGCAGAAGCCCGGGCGCTCGGCGTCGGACATGTGGCACGGCGTCGAGATGAGCGAGGCCACGGTCATCCGGATCGCGACCGCCGACGAGTTCTCGATGCGCGACAAGGACGGCGCGTCGATCAAGAAGGCGAAGCAGGTCATCGATCGGTTCGAGGAGGAGGAGACCCGCCTCGCTGCCCTCACCGGCGATCAGCTCAAGCAGCTGCGGTCCGCCGGCGAGCAAACCCACGACAGCGCCGACCTCGACATCGCCCCGACGCCCCACCCGCATCCGCAGCGCCCGATGCGCACTACCGACGAGCGGACGGCGGCGCGCTTGCCGCTGTCACCCGAGGATTTCGATTCGGGTCCGGGCCCGGGCTATGACGAGAGCACGCGCCTCGTCGTCAGCTCCCGCGATCGCGGCGCCCGTGACAGCTACGACGCGTCGCCGCCGACGCGCATGGTGCCACCGTCGCCGAAGGCGGGCGCGCCGAAGCCAGCTGTCATGCCGGCGGGC
>JALHPV010000115.1 GCA_022842285.1 Kofleriaceae bacterium | reverse complement strand
GCGCTTCGCACTCGACCCCGCGACGTATCGCTAGGGCCCCGACCAGCCGGCCGGTCATCGGCGCGTGAACGCAGGCAACCGTCTGCGCGGGCGTCAGGTCTGTAGGGAACCGCGCGATCGGCCTTCGAGCCTCCCACCGCACATCTTGCGGGTCGGTCGCGCGGGATTCGTCCAACCGGCATAGCCGCTGGTCGTCCACGGCGTCTCGTGAAAGCCGAGCCAGAACCAGCCGAGGGGAACATCGCCGTGACGGACGGCGCGCCACGCCAGCTGGTAGCAGCGCCGCACCCGGTACGCGATCGCGATACGCCCGGTCTTCGAGGCCTCGAGCGTCTCCTCGGGGGCGAAGTGCGTGTTCACGCCGAACAGGAACACGTCCTGGATCAGGCCGACGAGGGTCGGGATGATGTTGAAGATCAGGTGGAACCAGCCGGCGAGCGGGAGCGCGAGCAGCTTGTGCCAGTGCCCGCGGAGGTCGTGGTCCTGCGCCATCGCGAGGAAGGTCGCTCCCCCGCGCATCAGCGTCTCGAACGCGAAGCCGAGCGCGACCATGGAGAGCCATACCGCCGGGCGGTCGGCGAACGGCCAGCCGATCAGCATGATCAGCAGGACGCCGTGGATCGCGAAGGTGAGCACCGCGTCGAGGAAGATCCAGGCCCCGAGCTCCCAGCTCATCCACGGCACCGCACCGAAGCGACGCACGAGCCATTGCCGGGACGTGTTCCAGCGAATGCGTTGCTTGAAGAGCGCGCGCACCGTCGTTGGTGTCGCCGTGTACACCCGAGCCAGCGGGTCGTAGCCCACGCGCCGATCGACGAACGAGCGCAGGAGGCGCCCGAAGGCGTGCAGCGGCGAGCGCGGCAGCTCGATGCAGATGCGGCCGCGCTTCCAGCGCGCGACCATCGCGAGCCACGCCATCCACGTGTCGTCGCCGGGACCGGCGACCGCACGCACGTTCGGCTCGCCCCGGAAGTCGGCGAAGCGCGGGGGCGCCGTGCCGAGCCACCAGCGCGCGACCGTCCCCGCGCCGAGCGACTGCAGGTAGGCCGCGAAGCGAGGCTGGTGGTGGTGGAGCTCGGTCCAGGTCGCATACAGCGCGCCCGAGACTCCCGTGACCGGCAACAGGCCGCGGTTGTTCCGCGAGATGCTGATCGCCGTCATGTATTCGCGCGCCACCTGCAGCGCGAGCTGGCCGCGCACCGTGAAGTAGCCGCGCCACCCCGTCCAGTAGTGCTGCTTCCGCACCATCACGTTGGACGCCACGATCATCGGCCGCTGGCGCAGGATCGGGCTCTTGCGAACGAGCTTGGCCGTCATCCGCTCGAGGGCTCGCGCTCCGAGCACGCCATCGGCGTCCATGTTGAAGAACACCGGCGGCACCGCGGCGAGCTTGCCTTCTGCGACCGCGCGCTCACACCGCACGAGTCCGGCCGCGACCGCCACGCCCTTCCCGCTCCGCTCGGGCACGCCCGCGACGAGGATGGTGATGTGCTCGCGCGGCTGGGCCGCCCACGCTTCGAGCTCCGCGACGAGCTTCGGCTGACCACCGCTACCATCGAGCGCCAGCACCACCACCACGTCGCCCGGGTACTGGTTCCCGATGACGGTGGCGGCCGCATCTCGCAGATCCGCGAGGTCCTCGCGCTTGCGCAACAGGGTCGGGATCACGATCAGGATCGCGGGGGCCTCGCCCTTCGCGAACGGGCGGAACGGCGGCGCGAGCCGCGTGGCGCGAGCGAGGGTCGCGAGCCACACATACGGGTAGCCCGAGTAGTAGAGGCAGATGCTGACGAGGAGCGGCCGCCACAGCGAGCCCAGGACCGCGACGCCGTCGGCGTTCGTGATCGCCCAGACAAGCGTGTCCATCTACTTGCGGACCCGGAGGACGCGCTCGCGAATGGCCTCGCGGTCGGTCAGCTCGAGCACGGCATACTGGCCGCGCGCCATCTCGCCCCACGGATCCTGCGTCACCACCTCGCCGCCCATCACCTCCTTGATCCGCCCGACCTCCTCGCAGGCGAAGACGGCCCAGGTGCACGAGACGATCACGGCGCCCGGCTTCACCCCGTCGAGCTGGTCGTATGGAACGAAGGCGACATCGGTCTCGGCCTTCATCGCGCGGTACAGCGGACGGGCCTCGAGCTCGGCGAGGAGCGACCGCTGCGCGGCGGCGCTGGCGGCGGCGGCCTGGCGATTCGCCCGGTGACCGCGGCCCTCGGCGGCGAGGCGCTCGATCTCGATCTCGATCCGGGCCGAGTGCTCGTCACCCGCGGCCACCTCGGGCATGCGCGAGCCGCTGGCGGTCTTCCCGCCATCGAGGGCGCGGATCACGGTGCGGGCTTGCTTGCGGCGCAGCTCGGCCTCCGCGATCTCGCGCTCGACCTCCGCGATCTGCAGGGCGAGCTGGTCGAGCGTCTGCTCGTCGCGATCGAGGGCGGTGCGATCGACGATGCCGGCCTTCAGGTCATCGCGAGTGCGCTCGACGATGCGCGTCTGCCTGGTGCGCAGGTCTTCGAGGATGGCGCGTTGCTTCTGCATGAGCGCGGTCGTCGTCGCGAGGCCACCCGCTTCGACGCGGCTCTCGTCGGCCCGCCAGTGGAGCGTGTCGGTCGCGGTACCGCGGAGCGCGACGAGGCGCTGCGTGGCGGTCTCGACGGCGGCGATCGCGCTATCCGCCCGGGCGACCTCGGCATCGAGGCGCGCGAGCTCGGCCTGGTTGCGCGTGTGCTGGAGGCGCAGCCCGACGATCGCATCGTTGTTCGGAGACAGATGCAGCGGCGCGACCCACGAGTCGGTGAGGACGAGGTAGATCTGCACGCCGAGCCAGCCCATGCCGACGAGCGTGCCGATCAGCGCCCCCCACGCCGCGAGGCGTCCCGTGATCGACTTGCCCGGCACTGCCTCCGGCGGCGTCTCGACGACCGGCGTGCTCTCGACGACCGGCGGCGCCACCACGACGGCCTCGGGCTCCGGAGCGGGCGGCACGATCTCGAGGCGACGGATCGCCGTCGTGATCTGCTGCTCGAGGATCTCGTCGTCGCGAACGATGCGAAGGGCAAGGTTTTCCGTTTTCATTTGACGTCTCCGGCATACGGGCGGCGAGCAGTGAGAAGCGCGGCCGTGTAGACGCGACGCGCTTCGAGAACCACGACATCGATCTCCAGGCGTGCGAGCAGGTGGCGCGCGGAGTCACTTTCGAGAGTGCGGACACGGTCGCGCTCGGCCCGCAGGCTCGCCACCTCGTCCTCCAGCGCGGCCTGCGCCGGCTCGAGCGCCTCCAACGAGCGACGCATCACCGTCTGCAGCTGCTGCAGGCGCGTCCCGACCTCGCGGTCATCTTGATCGAGCTCCTTCGCGCGGGCCGCAGCGGCACGCCGATTCGCACTCCCTTGAAACAGGCCGCCGAACGAGTAGCCGAGCTCGACCACCGCGAACCAATCGGCTCCATCGGCGGCCGCGAGACCACCGCGGATCTCGACGCGCCAGGGGGAGAGCGCCCGGAGGTCACCGCGGCGCTCCTGCACGGCGATCGAGGCATCGCGATATTTACCCGCGAGCGACGAGAGCGAGGCCGCCATCTCGGGCTCGACCTCGACGACCTCCAGCGTGGCGAGCGAGGCCCGCAGCTCGGCCATGCGCACGACGATCGACGACCGGCGTCCACGCACATCGTCGACCTCGACGGCGGTGGCGCGCTGGGCCGCGAAGCGGGCGGAAACCTCGGCGACGATGGCGTCGATATCGGCGAGATGCTCCTCGAGATACGCGAGCTCGGCGCGCGTCGCCTCCGTGATCCCGAGCCCGGAGCCCACCGCGATCACGTCGGCGAGCTCACCCGCGAGCTGCTCGCGCGTACACTCGGCCTCGGCGATGCGCTCGATGGCGCGTCCCTTGAGCGCATCGACGGGGGAGAACGTGATCGCGGCGCGGACCTGGTAGCCCTCGGTCACGACCGCGGACGGGTCCTGGATCTGGAGCACGCCGGGGACGCGGGCGCCCTCGACCTGGATGCGCGGAGCGTAGAGCGTGAGGGCTTCGGCGCGGCCTTCGGCCCGGAGCCGCTCGCAGGTGGCGTCGCGGTCGTCAGCCGTGGCTGGCCCCGCCGTGGCCAGCAGGGGAGCAAGTACCGTGCACAGCACCAGGCGCGTCGACATGCCCCTACTGACTCGTCCAAACCCCTAGCCGTGAAAGAGCTGTACGAGATCGTTTTTGGGTCGAAGACGCCACCATGAGGGAGCTGGTGCTTGTGTGGGCCATCGCCGCTGCGGCGTGCTCGCCCGGGATGGGCGACGTGGCGAGTGCACGCGCGCAGACGCCCCGCGCGGTCTATGTGGCTGATACCCCGACGCTGATTGCGGATCCGGCGGCCCGGGCCCGCCTCACCGCCGCCATAGCGACCAACACCTACACCGAGGTGATTCCCTACAAGCTGGGCCCGCTGCTCGGGTCCGTGACGTCGCGGGCGGCCCTCGCGGGATGGATCATGGAGATCCAGGGCGCGGGTGGCGCGGTCACCGCTCCCATCGCTGGCACCGACCGGATCGAGGCCATCGCCAAGCTCGTGGCCGAGCAGTCCGTGCACCTCGATGGCCTGATCACCGAGCTCGAATTCTGGAATCGCGATGATCGCGCGGTCGCGTTCGCCGAGATGCTCGCGCTCCTGGATGCGATGCGCGCGCACACGACCGACTGGGCCGCCCCGCGGAAGCCGCTGATCATCACCGCCTACCTCGGCTATCCCAGCGCGGACGAAGCCGCCCAGCTGGCGGGGCGCGTCGATCGGGTCCTGCTCAACTACAGCGTGCGGTCGCCCACGGATCCCTGGTCGTCCGGATCGCGCCGCATGGTCTCGCTGCGGCGCCGCTTCGAGACGTTCGCGCGCCTGGGCGTCCCCATCTGGCCCATCTTCTACTCGACGGGTGAGGTCGACATGCAAACAACCCTTCGCGCGAAGGGCATCGTGGCCACCGAGGCCGCGTTTCGCGACGGACTCGCGAGCCACCCTGACCTCGCCCGCACCCCGCTCCCGGGCTTCGCCTATTTCACGTTCGAGGCGATGCCGTAGGCACCAGCTAGCGGCCGCTCGTGCGCCGCGCGAGGGCGCCCAGCTGGCGCTCGGTCCAGCGCGCGATGGCCGTTGGGGGCGCACCGCCGAGGCGATGCCGGGCCTCCGTCGCTGCCGGGAGCTCGATCACCGCGCGCGGGAGTCGCCGGTAGAGCGTACCGAAGCTGGCGAGGCCGGCGCGCGTGCGACGCGGCGTGGCGCGGAGACCGAACGCGGCGGCGAGCGACCCCGGCAGCAGGGCGTGCGTGACCGCCTCGCCGATGCGGCCGAACACGGGCTGTCTCGGCGCGGTGCGCCCCACGAGGAACGCCGCCATCTCGCGCGCGCAGGGGGCGACCGCGATGCGATCGCTGGCGAGCATCGCGCGCATGTACGCGTCGTGATCGCCGCGGCCCCGCGGCAGCCGGTCGTGCGGGATGCCGAACAAGCGCGCGAAGCGGTTCATCTCCGTCACGTACGCATCGGCGCGCGCGCGTTCGAGCGGGCCGTAGAGCAGCTCGTGCGCGGCGAGCGTCGAATCGACGAGCGTCGCGTGTACCCATCGCAAGGCATCCACGTCATTCGCGTGATAGGGCGCGCCGGCGGGCCAGCCGCCGACGGCCGCCATCGTGCCGTGAATCCGCGCGTGGACCGCGTGGACGCGCCGCGCCGCGCGGAAGGCCGCATCGAGCTCGCCGAACACCATCGCGAACACGTTCACGAACGTGCGGTGGAAGCGTCCGGCAACATCGCTGCGAGTCTGCGAGTGGTGCTCGACCGCGTGGGCGACCATCGGATGCGCGAGCTGGAGCAAGGCGGCCCGACCGCCCCCGAGGAAGATGCCGATCTCGCCGCCGAGCGCCCACGCGACCGACCGCGGGCCGAGGATCCCCTCGCGGGGGTCGACCACCTGGGCACGGAGCTCGTCCAGGGCCGCGTCCAGCTGCTCCCGCGTCACCACCTCCATCGCTACCGATGCTTGCACACCTACATTCGCCGAACGTGCGGGCGCGCCACATTGCGCGAGACCGCTCCGCCCGGGTCGTCGAAGCCCGCGGGATCAGACGCCCGGTCTCCCCGTGAATCGGGGGGGCCCCGGGCACACGCGCTGCACCACGACTGAGAGTCATGCGCACCATGGTCAGCACAGCGGGCGGCGGTCTGGGGCCGACGTGCCCCGACGAGCTAGGGCCCGGTGCGCAGGCCGGCCCATGGATCGTCGAGCGCGAGCTGGGGCGCGGCGGCATGGGGGCGGTGTACGCCGTCGTGCACGAGAGCATCGGGAAGCGCGCCGCGCTGAAGATCGTGCACCGCCGGCTGCTCGTGCCCGGGTTCAACCCCGACCGCATGCTGCTCGAGGCGAAGGTCGTCAACCAGGTCGGCCATCCCGGTATCGTCGACATCTTCGAGACGGGGTCGCTCGACGATGGCCGTCCCTACATCGTCATGGAGCGCCTCGAGGGGCGCGCCCTCAGTGCTCGCGCTGACGAAGGCGTGCTCCCGCACGCCCTCGCGCTCGGCATCCTCATCCAGGTCTGCGACGCGCTCATCGCCGCGCACGCGGCGGGCATCGTCCACCGCGATCTGAAGCTCGACAACGTGTTTCTCGTCGACCACCCCGACGACCCGACGCAGCCGAAGGTGAAGCTGCTCGACTGGGGCATCGCGAAGGTCATCAATACCGACGTCAAGCACACCATCGACGGCCAGCTCGTCGGGACGCCGCAATACCTCGCGCCCGAGCAGGCGCGCGGCCAGACCGTTTCGCCGAAGACGGACGTCTACTCGCTGGGGGTCATGGCCTACGAGCTCTTCACCGATGTCCTGCCCTTCGAGGCCGAGACCGCGGCCGAGCTCATGACGATGCACCTCCGGGCGACGCCGCAACCGCCGCGCGAGCTCTCGCCCGAGATCCCGTCGCGCCTCGAAGCGCTCATCCTCGCGATGCTCCAGAAGGCGCCCGACGCTCGTCCGAGCGCACGGGCTGTCATGGCCGAGCTCGAGGCGATCCGCGGCGAGGCGCTCGCCGCCCAGCGCCCGCGCTCGACGACGCAGCCGGGCGCCGAGATCAGCGTCCCCCTCGTCGGCTTCCGCGCGCGCTCCGCGAGCGGTGGCCACCACATCACCCGGGCGACGCCCCATCCCGACGAGGTCGTCGTCGCGCCCCCGCGCCGGCGCTGGCGTGTGCTGGCCGGCGTCGCGGCCGCCGTTGTCGTGGCCCTCGCCTTCGGCTTCGCCACCGGCGACTCGCCCGCACCCGCGGCCGCGATCGCCGCGCCACCTCCCGCGGAGTCGGTCCGCGTCGACTCCGTCACCTCCGCGGCCGCCGTCATCGCACCTGTCGCCACCGTGCCGGCCGTCACCGCGCCCGCGGCGATGCCGGCTTCTGCCGCCCCGCCCCCTCGTATGACCACCAAGCATCGTGCGAAGCCCACCAAGGCACGCCGCGCGACCCACCACGATGCCGTCGATCCCAACGGCACGCTCGACGCGTACTGACCGATGCGCTCTCCGCTCCTCGCCGCGACCCTCGCTGCCGTCCTCGTGACAGCGTCCTCGGCCCGCGCCGATGATCCGGTGCCGCACAAGGCCAAGCGCCTCGCGACCGCCGGCCGTTCGCTCCACGAGCAGGGCGAATACGGAAAGGCGATCATCGCGTTCCAGGAGGCGTACGTCCTCGCGCCCTCGCCCGCCCTGCTCTTCAACCTCGCTCAGGCCTACCGCCTCGACGGAAACTGTGAGGATGCGGCGTACATGTACCGGCGGTTCCTGGCCCAGGCTCCGCGCAACGAGGCCCGCGCGATCTCGCAAGCGCAGCTCCCCGCGATGGAGCGCTGCATCTACAAGCGCGGGCTGGGCATCCCCGAGAAGGACACGGCGGTCACACTCGGGATGCCCCCCGAGCCGAGCATCACGACGGTGCCGATGGACACGGTGCCGACCCCGCCAAGCTCCAGGGCCCGCCGGAACGCCGGCATCGGCATGACCGTCGCGGGCGGGGTCGTGCTGCTCCTCGCGGCGTCGTATGCGCTGAGCGACAACGACGGCGACGCGGCCTACCTCGCCGTCGGTGGCGGCGTCATCGCCAGCGGAGGGATCGCCCTGTGGACGTTCTAGACCGCTTCCCCGCCCTGCCCACGCACGTGACAGACCGACACGCCGCCGTCTGCGTGCGCGCGGCGACACCGGAACATCTCGGCGAACGGGCTGGACGTCAGTCGTCAGCGCCCTGCCCGCGGTACGGACCGAACTGCGCGAGCTCCGCGATCTCGTGGGCGACGCCCGCGGCTTCGCGCTTCACGTAGTCCTCGATGCCCAGCGCCAGTCCGGCGTGACGGATCCAGTGTGCCGAGTAGGTCCGCGCGGGCTCGAACCCGCGCACCAGCTTGTGCTCGCCCTGCGCGCCGGCCTCGAAGAGCGGCAGGCGCTTGCCGATCGCCCGCTCGATCCCGGCGTAGTACGCGGTCTCGAAGTGGAGGAACTCCACGTTCTCGTCGCAGCCCCAGTAGCGCCCGTAAAGCGCCTGCGAGGTCTCGAGGAACAGGGCCCCCGCCATCCGCTTGCCGCCACGCACGACCTCGACCATCTGCATCGCGTCGGGAAGAGTCTCGGCGAGCTTGTGGAAGAAGCCGGGGCGGAGATAGTCGCGCCCGCCGTGGTTGTCGGTGGTGGCGCGGTAGAACCGATCGAGATCGTCGAGGCGAGCCTGATCGTGGGCGAGCTCCGCGCCGCCGACCCAGGTGAGGCGCTCGATGGCGGCCTGGGCGCGCTCGTGCTCCTTGCGGAGCTGCTTGCGCTTGCGCGACTTCAGGGCCCCGAGGAAGCCATCGAACGACTCGTAGCCACGGTTCCGCCAGTGAAACTGCATGCTCGCGCGCGGGAAGAAGCCGGCGGCGGTGAGCGCGCGCTGCTCCGCCTCGGTGCAAAACAGCCAGTGGATCGACGAGCACTCGGTGTCGTCGGCCACCTGCTTCACGGCGGCGATGAGGCCCGTGCGAACGGCATTCGCCACGTCGGGATCGAGGGTCGGGGCGAGCAGGATGCGGGGCCCGGTCGCCGGCGTCTGCGGCGCGGCGATGACGAGCTTGGGGTAGTAGTCGATCCCGGCCCGATGCGCGGCCTGGGCCCAGCCCCAGTCGAAGATGTACTCGCCGAAGCTATGGGTCTTGATGAAGGCCGCGACCGCGCCGCACAGCATGCCGCCGATATCCGCAAGCAGGAACACCGGGTTCCAGCCGCTCCGCTTGGCGATGCTGCCGGAGTCCTCCAGGGCCTCCAGGAAGCCGTACCGCAAAAAGGGCGATGGACCGTGGTCCAGGGCATCCCAAGCCGTGCGGTCCAGCTCGCGGACGGATCCCACCGCGCGGACCGTGATCTTCGTGCTAGAAGGAGCCAGATCAGCCACGGGTAGGCACCATGGACACTTCGCTCAAGACCAAGATCGATTCGATCGTGAACAGTGATTCTGTCGTGTTGTTCATGAAGGGCAGCCGCAGCTTTCCGCAGTGCGGATTCTCGGCCTCCGTCGTGAACATCTTGAACACCTTGGTACCCAAGTACACGACCGTCAACATCCTCGCGGACAACGATGTTCGTACCGGGATGAAGGAGTACTCGGACTGGCCCACGTTCCCGCAGCTCTTCATCAAGGGTGAGTTCGTGGGTGGCGCCGACATCGTCCGCCAGATGCACGAGTCCGGTGACCTGGCCAAGAAGCTGGGGAGCCTCGTGGCCCCGGCGAAGCCGCCGGCCGTGACCGTGACCCCGCGCGCGGCCACCGAGCTGACCGCGGCCCTGAAGGATGGCAGCCCGGGCGACGTCATCCACCTGACGATCACCGCCGGCTGGGAGCACCAGCTCGACATCGGGGCCAAGGACGCGAACCACGTCACCATCGAGACCAACGGAGTCACTCTCCAGCTCGACCGCACGAGCGCCAGCCGCGCCGAGGGCGTGTCCATCGACTTCGTCGAGGCCGCGGACGGCGCCGGCTTCAAGATCGACAACCCGAACCGCCCCGCCGCGGTGAAGCAGATCGAGCCGAAGGCCCTGAAGGCCCTCCTCGAAGCCGGCACCGTGAAGCACTTCTACGACGTGCGCACCGAGAAGGAGCGCGCCATCGCGAAGATCGCTGGTGCGGTGCACCTCGATGACGCCCAGATGGCCGCCGTCGAGCAGCTGCCGAAGTCGACGCCGATCGCGTTCCACTGCCACCACGGTGGCCGGAGCCGCGCCGCCGCCGAGCACTTCTTGAAGGAAGGGTTCACCAACGTCTACAACCTCGCCGGCGGTATCGAGGCCTGGTCCAAGGACATCGACTCGTCGATCCCGAGGTACTAGCCCGATGCGCGCCCCGCTGCTCGCAGTGATCCTCCTCGCTGCCTGCGGCGGCGATGATGCCCAGACCACCCCCGATGCGTCGGCCGACGGGCCGGATGCATCGGCCCCCGACGCTGCGGACGAGCCACTCGTCCCGACGGCGAACCTCGCGCGCGAGGTCATCCGCACGGAGCTGATGTTCGACGTCACGACGCGGATGGCGACGGCCCGCATCACGGTCGGCCCGAGCGCCGAGCCGGGGATGACGCTCGAGGTCGGCGACCTGACGATCCAGGGCGTGCAGCAGTCCCTCGCGGACAGCGTCGCGTTCAACGTCATCAACCGGCGCATGAACCTCGCGCTGCCGGCCTCGTCGGAGAACCTGACGTTCGTCGTCGAGTACCAGTACAAGCTGCACGAGGACTTCAACGGCCAGTCGGCCGACGGCTACACCCTCCTGTGGCCGTATCACTGCGGCAACCTGTTCCCATGTCACTCCGCGCCCGCCGACGGCACGGAGTTCACGCTCGCGCTCGAGGGCGTTCCCGCCGGCATGACCGCGGTCTACCCGACGACGGTCAGCGAGGCGCCCTCCTACCAGATCGCCTGGTCCGTCGACGAGTACACCGAGGTGTCGCTCGGGACGACCGACGCCGGCACCGAGATCGTGGTGTGGCACCGCCCGGGCGAGGAAGCGGATGCGAACGCCGGCACCGACAACCTCGTCGCCGCGTTCAACTGGCTCGAGACGACGCTCGGTCCGTATCGCTTCGGCCCGAAGGCCGGCACCGTGTCGGTCGGCTGGGGCCCCGGGGCCTTCGGCGGCATGGAGCACCACCCGTTCTGGCACCTCGCCGATGGCGCGCTGTCATCCGACGAGGTGAACGTCCACGAAGCCGTCCACGGCTGGTACGGCGACGGCATCCGCTACGCGTGCTGGGAAGACTTCGTGCTGTCCGAGGGCACGACGTCCTATCTCGCGGGCCGTATCCTCGACGTGGTGAACCCACCCGTCGGCGCCCAGGTCTGGCAGAGCTACGCGGCCACGCTCGACGCCATCCCCGGCAACCTCAAGGTGTGGCCGCAGACGTGTAACGAGATCGACATCATCGGCGACAACCTGTTCACGAATGCGCCTTACATGCGCGGGGCGTTCTTCTACCGCGCCCTCGCGCTGAAGCTCGGCGCCACCGTCGTCGACGACATCCTGCACGACTTCTACATGGCGCACGCCGGCAAGGCCGCCCGCATGAGCGACATGCTCGCGCTCATCCAGTCGAAGACGGGTTACGACCCGACGGCCTGCGCCCAGACCTGGCTGCTCTCGACGACGAAGCCGACGCCCGGTCCCTGCCCGTAGTCAGGGCGCCGCCTGGCGCTCGGCGTAGACCTGCTCCTTGCCCGAGCGCATCGCGACGCCGCTGACGACACCCTTCTCGTCGACGGCGAACTCGACGACCATCTGCAGATCGTCGCCCCAGAACGCGCGCGGCCCGATGGGGGCGAACACGAACGGCGGAGAGTTCGGCACCTGCACGGTGAGGCGGCCCGCGTCGATCCCGAACTCGAGCACGCCGCCCGACGCGTTGTACTTGCCGACGTACGAGGCGAGCTGCGCCTCGGTGGGCAGGACGATGGGTGGCTTCGGCGAGCCCTCGAGCACCGAGAACATCGCCGCCGCGAGCCACTCGGCGAGGGTGGTGCTGGTGGCGGCGAGCACGACGACGGCGCGGCGATTCTTCGGATCGAAGCCGATGTACGAGTGGTAGCCGGCGGTGGCGCCGTTGTGCCAGAAGCGGCCCTCGGCGTCGATCTGCCAGCCGAGCCCCTCGTTGTCGCCGTCGTTCTGGAGCTGCGCTTCCTGCGCGAGCCGCATCTGCGGACGCAGCGTGCCCTTGCCGCCCGTGGCGGCATCGAGCTGCGCCGCGAGGAACGCGAGCTGGTCGTCGGCGGACGAGACGATGCTGCCCGCCCCCGCGAGCGTGTCCTCGAAGGTCCACCGCGGCGTGGGCTCGAGCGCCACGGTCGTGCCGGGCACGATGCGCTTCGCCGCCTCGGGCGGGACCGTCCCCGCGAAGGTCTCGTCGAGATCGAGCGGCCCGAGGATCCGCTCCGCGAGTGCCGCCTTGTAGCCGGGGCCGGCCTTGCGACCGAGCGCGAACCCGAGCAGCCCGACGCCGAAGTTCGAGTAGACGATCTTCTCCCCCGGCGCGCTGTCGAGCTTCACCGTCGCGAGCTCGAGATACAGATCGTCCTCGGAGAAGTTGGCGTAGGGATTCTTCGCGTCGCCGCGCGCGAACAGCGTCTTCGGGATGCGCGGCAAGCCTGACGCGTGCAGCGCCAGGTGCCGAAGAGTGATGACGTCCTTGCCCGCCGTCGGCACCGTCACGCCCGCCGGCAGGAGGTCGCTGACCGGCTGGTCGAGGTCGACCTCCTTGCGCTGCACCGCATCGGCCAGCAGGAGGCCCGTGTAGACCTTCGTCGCGGATCCGAGCTCGAACAGGGAGTGTCCCGTCGGCGGCGCGCCCGTCGCGGCGAAGCCATACACCTCGCGCTTGCCGTCCTCGATGAGACCGACGACGACCGACGTGAGGATCTTGCCCTCGATGTACGGCTTCACCTGCGCGGCGACGGCGGCCTTGTGCGGGCCATCGGGATCCGGCCCCTTCTCGGGGCCCACCGGCTTGGTCGTGGACGTCGAGCCGCCGCATGCGGCGAGCAGAACGAGAGCGAGGGCGCGGACGGGGTCAGACACAAGTTGCACAAGTTACACAACTTCGGCTCGGACGCCGCAACTTGTGCAACTTGTGCAACTTGTGTCTGACCCCTCCCTACCGGCGGCGGGGCACGTCGCGATCGAGGACCGTCTTGCGCTCGTCCCGCGCGGCGTTGCGGATGGCCTCGTCGGCGACCGCCCGGACGTGCTCCGAGAGGTGCTCGGCGACCGCATCGGAGCAGTTAAAGCCCGAGCGGTCCTTGATGTACTTCTTCAGCTTGCTGACGACGATCAGGACGTCCTTGTCCGTGACCGTCGCGAGCGTGACCTGTCCCGGTGAATTGCCCGTCGGCGCCACGGGATTGCTGGCGGCGTCGCCCACCATGCGGCGCACGACCGGCGCGGAGCTGGTGCTCGGCGTGGGGGCCGCTGGCGCACTCGCCGCCGCCTCTGCGGCCTGCTCGCGTTGCCACTGCTCCTTGCTCGGCGCGCGGGCCTCGATGGCCCCCGCATCGCGATGGCGTACCGACGAGAGGTGGCTGTCCCAGCAGACGACCGAACAGAATACGAGCTTCATGCGCGCGCGATTGCACGTCGACACGCTGCAGACGTAGTGCATCCCGCCGAACGGAATCTCCGTCCTGCACTCACTGCATCGGTACCAGACATCGCTCATGCGCCCAGGCTACCTGGTTCGGAGGCGGCGCAGCA
Source organism: Kofleriaceae bacterium (assembly GCA_022842285.1). GTDB lineage: Bacteria > Myxococcota_A > Polyangia > Haliangiales > Haliangiaceae > JABFXX01. The sequence continues at coordinate 7,273 of JALHPV010000115.1, read as the reverse complement.
GGGCGAGCACACCGAACACTAGCCACGACGCATCGCCCCGCGCCGCGCCGCAGCAGCCGCCGCCCTCGAAGTCGTCGACGTCGCACTCCCCGCTCCCACCGTCCTGGGCGGTGATCGGCACGGTGAGCTGCACGACGCGCCGTGCGTCGTCGGCATCGCCGATCGCCACGACAACCACGTCATTCCCCGCGAATGTCGGATCGGGGCAGACGCGCACCCGACCGTCATCCCGCACGGCCGCCTGGCCATGTTTCGGCTGCTCGGCGATCGCGTACGTGTGGTCGCCCCCCCGCGGGTCGTTGGGCTCCACCTGCGTCTCGCCGCCGGCCCCGCGCATCGCGACGATCGCCGCGGCCGTCGGCTCCGGCCCCCGCAGCACCGGCACGCCGGCGGTCTCTTCGATCCAGGCGGCGAACTTGTGCGGGCGCACGTAGATGCCGCCCTGCGAGCAGTCGATCGTCGCGTCGTCATACGACCGCGAGGTCACGCCGGCGAGGAACGTCCCGTACCCCGTGTCGCGGTACAGCGGGCCCCCGGAGTCGCCGTAACACGTGTCGACGCCCATCCCGCCGGCCCCGAGCTCGCCCCCTGGCGCCAGCTCCGGCTCGCAGCCCTCCTTCTCGAGGCAGTCCGCATCGGTCACCGTCGTCACGGCCTCGCGCAGCTCGGGCCCATACACGGTGCCGGACTCGTCCTGCGCCCCGTAGCCCGCGATGGTGACCTCGTCGCCGTTCTGCACGTCGGCCGCCGCCCAGCCCGTGGCCAGCGCGCGTGGCGGCGTGACCGCCGCCCACTCCAGCACGACGAGGCCGATGTCCGCGCGCTCCGACTCGACGATCCGCGCCGCTGCGATCACCTCGCCGTCCTCGGGCCGGTCGAGCGACGTCGCGTCGAGCATCACGCCGTCCAGGCTCGACAGGATGCAGTGCGCCGCGGTGATGACGACGGTCGGGGCGACAAGCGTGCCGGTGCAGAACTGCTCGCCCCCGCGATTCACAGCCGCGAGGTCGGGCCACCTACCCGCGGGCGCCGGCTGCCCGCCGAGGATCTCCGCCTCCCGCGCGGCCAGCTCCGCGCCCGGCTCGACGCATCCCGCGGCCAGGCTCCCGAGGAGCACTGCGGCGAGTCGAGAGCAGCCCATCGCCCGCCGATGCTCGCACGAATTCGGGGCCAGGGGTCGGCCCCATTGACGTCCGCCCGGCGGACACCGCTGGTCAGAACGGATCCTGAATTCAGATTCCCGGTTCCGCTTCCCTGGTCCCTATTCGTCAGAGCGGCGCGTAGCTTGCGCTGAAGGGCGAGAACAGCGCGACGCGCTTGCTCGGGTTCGGGGCGGCGTTGTTCGAGATCTGGCCCAGCAATCTCCGGCGACCGAACAGGGGAGCGGAACCGAGAAGGAGAACGGCGCGGTGCGATGCTTCGGATCGGTTCTTAGCGAGGGATGGCGCGCGCGGTGGCGAGCCACAGCCCCTGATGCTCGGTCCATGCGACATCGATCACGAGCGGCAGCGCCGATGACACGGTGAAGGTATCGCCCGCCGCGTCGAGCTCGACCTCGGTGAAGCCCACGTAGCGGCGCAGCACGGGGTGCACCGCCTTGTAGATCGCCTCTTTCACCGCGAAGCGGAGCGTGACGGCACGCCCACGCTCCTCGGCGTTGGCCGGCAAGCTACGCCGCTCGCGCTCGGTGAGGATGCGCGGCGCGATGTCGAGGCGCGGCGCCGCCGCCCGCTCGATGTCGATGCCGAGGAAGCCGCGCTCCGCCGGGCCGCCGATCGCCGCCGCCACATCGCCCTTGTGCGAGATGGATCCCGTTCTGCCCACCGGCAGGATGGGGGCCCCTCGCTCGTCGGTCAGGACGGGGCCATGGGCCAGGTCCGGATCGCGGAGCGCCAGGTGCAGGGCATGGCGACCGAGGATGAAGTTCCGACGGCGCACGGGCGACATCGTGAGCGCGGCCGCGACCTCGTCGGGATGGAGCACGCTCTCGACCGGTGCGAGGTCGTCCGCCGCCGATACGAGCACGCACCGACCATGCGGCGTCGCGACGAGGTCGATGCGGGCGCCCGACATGACTCCCCGAGGCTTAGCGCTCGATCCGGATCGATGCACCCAGGGTCGTCATCGCGTCGACGAAGCCCGGGTAGGACGTCGCGACGTTGTCGGCGTCGTCGATGGTCGATTCGCCGGTGGCCACGAGGCCGGCGATGGCTCCCGCCATGGCGATGCGATGGTCGCCGTCGGCGTGGACGCGGCCCGGAGACAGCGGCCGATCCGGCTGGCCCTGCACGACGAAGCCATCGGGGCGCACCTCACACTCGATCCCGAACGACCGCAGCATGGCGCACGTCGTCGCGATGCGATCGGACTCCTTGACGCGGAGCTCCTCGGCGTCACGGACGGTGGTGGTGCCGTGGGCGCGCGCGGCGAGGACGGCGAGGATGGGGAGCTCGTCGATCGAGCGCACCGCGAGGTCGCCCGCGATCTCGGTGCCGCGCAGCTCGGCGGGGCGCCCCTGGATCACGAGGTCGGCGATGGGCTCGGGGCCAGCGTCGCGCGGGTTCTCGAGGATGACGGTGCCGCCCATGGCGGCGATCGCGTCGAGGAAGCCCGTGCGCGTGGGGTTCACGCACACGCCGGGGAGGCGCACGCGACGGGCGCCCGCGACGAGGGCGGCGGCGACGAGGAACGCCGACGAGGACGGATCGGCGGGCACCGTGAAGCCGTCACCAGCGAGGCGGCGGTCCCAGTGGCGCGTCTCGATGGTCGTCCGGCGACCGGACACCGTGAGAGGCGCGCCGAGGTAGCGCAGCATGCGCTCCGAGTGGTCACGGCTGGGGCCGGGCTCGGTGGTGCTAGTGGCACCGTCGGCGAACAGGCCGGCCAGCAGGAGGGCGGTCTTCACCTGCGCGGACGCCATCGGGAGCGTGTAGTCGATGGCGGTCAGGGGCTTGGCCGCAGGGCCGACGGTGAGGGGCGGGGTGATGTCGTGACCGACGCCCTGCCCGGTGATGCGGGCGCCCATGCTGGCGAGCGGCTCGATGACGCGCTTCATCGGGCGCTTCGAGAGGGACTCGTCGCCGACGAGCGTTGTCGCGAAGCGCTGGCCGGCGAGCAGGCCGCACAGGAGGCGGATCGTCGTGCCGGAGTTGCCGCAGTCGAGCGGACTGGTGGGAGCGCGCATGCCGTCGAGGCCGGTGCCGGTGATCACGAAGCCATCGGGGGCCTTCGCGATCGCTGCGCCGAGGGCGGTGATGGCCTTCGCCGACCGTCCATTGTCGGCGCCGTCACCGAGGCCACGCACGTGGACCGGCGTGGCGGAGAGCAACGAGAAGAGCAGCGCCCGATGGCCAATCGACTTGTCGCCGGGGATGACGACCTCGCCAGAGAGGAGGTCGGACGCAGGCTGGACGTGGAATCTCACGACGGACCTTTCTCGAGCAACGCCGTGGCGCGCTCGACCACACGAGCGAGGTGCGAGGGGCCGATCGCAACGATCGTTCGCACCCAGGTACCGCGCACGGCCATGCGCGCGGTGGTCAGGCTGTTGGGGATGCCGAGGACCTTGACCGCCGGCAACTCGGCGAGGTCACCGAGGGCCCGCTTCACCGCGGCCTCGAGGCGCGCGACGGCCTTGGCTTCGCCGTCCTTCGACTCGCCGATCTCGGCGTCGACGATGATGGCCAGGTCATCCACGACATCGCCCCAGATCGAGATCTGCGCGGGCGCGACCGTCAGGCCGGCCTGGATGGCGAGCTCCTTCCGGGCATCGGCGGGCAGACGAGCCGTCACGCGCAGTGACGCGCCCGGGGCGCCGTCGGGGAACGCGTGGTCGCGGAGGCGCAGGAGGTCGGCGTCGGCAGAGAGGGGGGTCGCGGCCGCGACGAGGCCCGCGCGCGCCTCCACCTGCCGCGTCCATTCGGGCGGGCCAAGGGCATAGAAGGTCGAGCCAACGGGGACGCCGTTCGTCACCTCGGTCGACGACGACACGAGCGTGATGGTGGCGGCCTCCGAGGTCCCGACGCCGTACGCGGCGAGGACGATCAGGTCCGCCGTCGCGAGCGCGCCGAGCGCGGGCGAACGGGCGCGGTCAGCGGCGCCAAATGGCGACGCGGGTGGATCGATCTCGCCGACGAGGTCCGCGGTGAGGGTCTTCGCGACGAGCTCGCCGACGACCGGATTCGCCCGCAGCCGCGCGAGGTCGATCTCGAGCACCACCTGCGGACCACTCGGCAGGAGCGCAAGCATGCGCTCCGCGTCCGTCGTTGGCGCCGGTCCGGGCGTGCTCGTCGGCGTCTGCGCGCTGCCCCCGCCGCAGGCGACGACCACCAGCGCGTAGAGCGCGAGCTTCATGCCCCGAGCGTCTCGTTGAGCGTCGCGATCACGCGGGGCAGATCCTGCTCGCGGGCGATCGACACGCGAATGCAGTTCGGCAGCCCCCACATCGCCATCGGCCGCACGATGACGCCCTTGCGGAGGAGCGCGTCATAGATCGGGCCCGCGGGGCGGCCGGTATCGATGAGGACGAAGTTCGTGAGCGACGGATACACGCGCACGCCTGGGCCCGTCACCTCGGCGCGGAAGCGCTCGATCTGCGCGCGGGCGAGCTGGGCGCTGGCCCGCACGTGCTCGTCATCTTCGAGGGCGGCGATGGCCGCGATCTGCGCGAGCGATGACACGTGGAACGTGCGACCGACGCGATTCAGCACGTCGACCACCTCGGGCGACGCGACCGCGTAGCCGACGCGCAGGCCGGCGAGCCCGTAGATCTTCGAGAACGTGCGCAGCACGACCACGCGCGGGTCGGTGCGGAACAGGGCGAGGCCGTCGACGTGATCGACCTCGGGCCACGCATCGGCGTACTCCGCGTACGCCTCGTCGACGACGAGCAGCGCTCGCTTCGGCAGCGCGGCGAGGATCTTCGCCGCCCCCGCCTGCGTGACCACCGAGCCCGTGGGGTTGTTCGGCGAGCCAATGACCACGAGCTTCGTCTGCTCCGTGATCGCGGCGATGAGCGCGTCGGGGTCACAGGCGAGATCCGCCGTGACCGCCGCCGCCGCCCAGGGCCGACCTGCGACCTGAGCCGACAGCCGGTAGCTGAGGAAGCCGAACTTGTGCGAGAGCACCTCGTCCGTCGGCTCGCAGGTCGCGAGAACGAGCTGGTAGAGGAGATCGTTGGAGCCGTTGCCAAGCGTGATCTCGCCGAGCGCCACCCCGAGCTTCTTGGCGATGGCCCGGCGCAGCGCGAACCCACCCGCGTCCGGGTAGAGGTGAAGCTGCGAGAGGGCGCCCGGGAGCGCAGCCAGTGCTTTCGGTGAGGGCCCGAGTGGGTTCTCGTTCGAGGCGACCTTGATGGCCCCGGTGATCCCGAGCTCGCGTTCGAGCTCCTCGATCGGCTTGCCGGGCTGGTAGACGTCGAGCGATTTGACGTGGTTCGGGACGAAGGCGGCGGTCACGGCGCGGGCAACCTACCGCGGCCGGGCCGTGTGGGGAATGCCGTCGTGGGCCACCCCGATTCAGTGCTACACAGAGGCTCCGTGACCCGTCGTATTCGTCCCCTCGCCCTGGCCCTCCTCATCCTGGTGGCCTTCCCCGGGATGGCGCTGGCGGGCGGCGACGGCAACTTCGAGACCTACCAGGCCCGCGGCTGGACCTGGATGTTCCTGGCCTCGTTCGGCTTCGGCTTCCTGACGTCGCTGACCCCCTGCGTCTACCCGATGATTCCGATCACGCTGTCGATCTTCGGCGCGCGCGGGAAGGACGTCAGCAAGGGCCGCGCGGTCGCCCTCGCCACCGTCTACGTCTTCGGCATGGGCATCACGTACGCGGCCCTCGGCATTGCGTCGGCGCTCATCGGCGGCGGGGCCAACTTCGGCACCCAGCTCGCGAGCCCGGTCGTCGTCATCCCGCTCGTCATCCTCTTCCTCGCCCTCTCGGCGTCGATGTTCGGCGCCTTCGAGCTGAACCTCCCTGCCTCGGTCCAGACCCGCCTCAACCAGATCGGTGGCAAGGGCTTCAGCGGTGCCTTCGCGATGGGGCTCGTCGGTGGCCTCATCGCCGCCCCGTGTACGGGTCCGTTCCTCGCCGGCCTCCTCACCTACGTGTCGACGACCGGCAGCGTCGTGGGTGGTGGCTCGCTCCTCTTCGTCTACGCGCTCGGGATGGGCGTCCTGTTCTGGGTCCTCGCGGCGTTCGCCCTCTCGCTGCCCAAGAGCGGCGCCTGGATGGAGAGCGTGAAGTCCGTCGGCGGAGCCGCCCTGCTCTTCGCCGCCCTCTACTTCCTCCGTCCGCTCATCAGGCCACTTCGCACCTTCGCGTCGCCCGAGCTCTGGTTCGTCGGCGTGGCGATCGCGCTCGCCGTCGTCGGCATCCTCATCGGCGCCATCAAGCTGTCGTTCCACGGCCCGCTGAAGGAGAAGCTCCGCAAGGGGCTCGGCGTCGCGCTCCTCGTCGGTGGCAGCTTCGCTGCCTACAGCTGGAAGCTCGCCCCCGCCACGCACATCCCGTGGATCTACGGCGACGAGGCGGCCGCGTTCGCCAAGGCCAAGGCCGAGGGCAAGGGCGTCGTCGTCGACTTCGCCGCCTCGTGGTGCGAGCCCTGCACGCGCCTCGAGGTCTCGCTCAGTGACGTCGACGTGCACTCCGCCATCGTCGAGAACTTCGTCCCCCTCAAGTTCGATGTCTCCGACGACAACGACGCCAACGAGGCCCTGAAGGCCCGGTTCCTCGCGAAGAACCTCCCCGCGGTCCGGTTCCTCGATGCGAACGGCAACCACGTCGGCGCGATCAACGCCGAGGTGAGCCCCGCCGAGGCGCTCAAGCAGGTCAAAGCTGCCGCCGCTGCCCTCCGCTCGACCGACCGGCGCGCCACCAACCCGTAGTGGTCATGCGGTTCGTCCTCGCCGTCGCGCTCCTGGCCGCATGCACCGACGCGCGCACCGTGCAGCTCGCCGGCATCCGCGACCAGGTATGCGCCTGCAAGAGCGCGGAGTGCGCGGAGAAGGCCATCGCGACCGTCCCGCAGCAGGACGTGAAGTCGACGCCAAAGACGCAGAAGCTCGCGAACGAGATGCTCGACTGCCTCGCGAAGCTGTACCGCTCGGAGCAGGAGGAGATCGACGCGTCCGAGCGGCACGATCACGACCACGACGAGCCTCACGACGACGGGGGCTCGGCGGCGCCGGGCTCGGCGGTCGGTTCCGGTTCGGCCAACTAGCAGCAGTCTCGTGGGCACGCGGTCCGTGGTGGGGCAGGGGGGCGGCCCCAGCGACAC
>JALHPV010000114.1 GCA_022842285.1 Kofleriaceae bacterium | reverse complement strand
ACCCGGTCCCGATGAGCAGGACGTGGTCCTCGACCTGCCGCATATTCCGGACGACCGTGGCCGTGATCACCCCGAACGTGATGGTCAGGACGGCAAATCCGAGGAGGATGCGGGCCGAGAGCGTTCGCAACATGCGGTCGACCCAGTGTATATTCTCGGGTCGAGGGAACTATGACCCGTGCTCGACGCAGAAGCCTCCTTCTGGCTGCCGTTGCTCTGCTTGGACTCCTTGTCACCAGCAGCGCCGCTCTGGCAGCTCCGAAGCAGAAGATCGCCGTCCTCGGCCTCGAGGTCGTGACCACCAGCGTCGATCCGCAAGATAGTGAGGTCGCTGGCGCATTTACGAACGAGCTCCGGGCCCGCGCCAAGCTCGCCGCCAGCCCGTACACCCTCGCCCCCGGGGCCGAGCGCGAGCTCATCGACGAGAAGCTGACCGGCGACTGCGACAACGAGGGCGCCGACTGCATGGCCAAGATCGGCTCGGGCCTCCGCGCCGACCAGCTCATGTGGGGCAAGGTCGAGAAGTCGGGCGGTGACTACAAGATCACGATCAAGATCATCAACACGAACCGCAAGAACGCGGACACGTGGGGCCCCAAGACGATCAGCGCCAAGGCGGCGAAGACCTCGGCCCTCGCCGACCTCGCGCACAACGCCTACGACACCCTGACCGGCATGAACGCCGGCGGCACGCTGGTGCTGAAGTCCAACGTCCCGACGGGCACCGTCTACATCGGCGACGAGGAGAAGGGCAAAATCAAGGACGGCACCTTCGTCCTGACCCTCCCCGAGAACCGCTACACCGTCGCCATCGAGTCCACGGGCTTCCGCCGCTGGGAGTCGGACACGGTCACGATCCGCGGCGGCCAGACGGAGACGGTCGAAGCCGAGCTCATCAACCTCGAGCTCGGCCACGAGCGCGGCGGTACGGAGAGCCAGCACAACTCGCGTACCGGCCTCAAGGTCCTCGCGGGCGCCTCGCTCGCGGTTGCGGCCGCCGCCGGCGCGTACTGGGGCTACTCGGTTCTGGGGCCGCAACGCAAATACGAAAATGACGGCACGCTTGGGGAAGAGTGGACGCAAGCCAAGTGCGGCGACCAAGACCAGATCCCCCAAACTACCCCCCAAGGGCAACGAGACCTCTACGCTGATGCGTGTGCCGCTTATGACAACCAAAAGATCGCGGTCCCCATCACGATTGCCGCCGGCGCGATTGGTATCGGCACCTTGATCTACATGGCGGTCACGGGCACGGACGACACCGAGTCTTCGACGAAGACCGCCGGCATCCGCAAGAAGAAGAAGCCGGCCATCGCGATCACGCCGATCGTCTCGCCCACCTCTGGCGGCGCGAACTTCCGCATCGACTTCTAACCCGTTCAAGCCCGTTCAAGCGCCTTCTAGCGCTTCCGAGCGGGGGAGCGCCCCCCGACCGCGCGTCGCGTGCGATTCACCACCGTGCGCGGAGCATGCGCCTCGAGCATCGCGACGTCGGCGAGGTCCTTGGGGCGAGCTGCTGCGCGCTTGTTCTTGATCAGCATCGTCCGACCGATCACCCAGATCGAACGGCGTCCGAATCGAGCGCGGACGCGGCTGTTCCACGCGGCGGCGAAGCTGACGCCGTCGATGCCCGTTAGGATGTCAATGCGCCATGGCTTGCGGCCGAGCATGAACACGACGTCGGGCTCGGCGAGCGCCTCGATTGTAGGCGCGACGGCGGCGAAGCCGAAGTCGACCAGCGCGTCACGGATTCGTCGAGCGTTTGCGGGCGTCGGCTGCACGAACACGTCGAGGTCCTCGGTCAGGCGTGGTTCGCCGTGGCCCGCGACCGCGTGTCCCCCGATCAGCAGGAACCTCACTCGTCGGTCGAGGAGCGCGGACAAGAACACGCTCCAGTCGTGATTGACCTCGATCTTCACCGAACCAAGCCCTCCGCAGGCGTTCGACGCCCGAGATCCGCTCCTCGAATGTCATCGCCGCGACGTCGTCCCGGTCGTACTTCGCCGCAGCGCGAAAGCTACGCGCCACCCGCACCACGCGCGCGATCATCACGTCGAGTATGCACGAAATCACGTCCGACATGATGTTTGCGCGAACTGCGCAGAAATCATGTCGGACTTGATTTAGCGCTTCTCGACGCGAATCACGACCGACTTCGACGTCGGCGTGTTCGAGCCATCGGCCGTGCTCGTCAGCGGCACGAGGACGTTGGCCTCCGGGAAGTAGGTGGCGGCGTTGCCGCGGGGCAGGTCGAAGGCGATGGCGATGAAGGCCTCGCCCCGGCGCTCGCCGTCCTCCCACTCGGAGACGAGGTCCACGACCTCGCGCTCGACGATGTGGCGCTCGACCATGTCGGCCGCGTGCATGAACACCACCCGGCGCTCGCCGCGGATGCCGCGGTAGCGATCGTCGAGGCCGTAGATCGTCGTGTTGTACTGGTCGTGGCTGCGGATGGTCATCATGCGCAGCCGGCCCGGCGGCAGGCCGAGATCGGGCGGCATGCTGATGGCCAGGCTTGCCCGTCCGCCGATGTGCTGGAAGCTCCGGGCGCGGGCGGCGTTCGGGAGGCGGAAGCCGTCGGGCGTCCGGACGCGGGTGTTGAAGTCGTCGAAGCCCGTCACGACACGCGCGATCAGGTCGCGGATCAGGTCGTAGTTCGCCGCAAGGTCCCGCCACGCGACCTTGCCCGGGAAGAGCGCGTCGCCCAGCGCCGCGATGATCGCGACCTCGCTCTTCAGCTCCGGGCTCGCCGGGGCCAGCACGCCTTGCGAGCGATGCACCATGCTCATCGAGTCCTCGACGGTCACGAACTGGGGCCCGCTCGCCTGCAGGTCGATCTCGGTGCGGCCCAGGCACGGCAGGATCAACGCGCGCTGCCCCGGATAGAGGTGCGTGCGGTTCACCTTCGTCGAGATGCTCACCGTCAGGTCGCACCGCTCCATGGCCGCCCCCGTGCGCGCGGTGTCGGGGCTCGCAGAGAGCAAGTTCCCGCCGAGTGACACGAGCACGGAGACCTTGCCCTGCTCCATTGCCTGGATGGCCTGCACCGTGTCGTAGCCGTGCTGCCGCGGCGGATCGAAGCCCACGGCCTCGCCCAGCGCGTCGAGAAAGCCGGGCGCGGGCGTGTGGTCGATGCCCATCGTGCGATCGCCCTGGACGTTGCTGTGTCCGCGTACCGGACAGAGGCCGGCGCCCGGCTTGCCCAGATTGCCGCGCAGGAGCATCACGTTGCTGACTTCCTGGATCGTCGCGACGCTGTGTTTGTGCTGGGTGAGTCCCATCGCCCAGCACGCGATGACCGCCTTCGACTGCATGTAGATGCCAGCGATGCGCCGGATCTCGGCCTCGGCGATGCCGCTGCGCTCCTCGATGAAGGCCCACGAGAGCGCCTCCACGTGCGCGCGGTACGCGGCCACTCCGCCGACGAATTCGTCCAGGAACGTGTGGTCGAGCGCATCTGCCTCGAACACGCACTTCGCGAGGCCCTGGAAGAAGGCCTGGTCTCCGCCGATCGGAATCTGCACGTGGTCCTGCGCCAGGGCCGTTCCGCCCGCGAGCAGATCGAGCGGCTTCTGCGGGTGGCTGAACTTCGTCAGCCCGACTTCCTTCAACGGATTGATACTGACGATCCGCGCCCCGCGCCGCGCCACGTCGCGCAACGTGGACAGCATGCGCGGATGATTCGTCCCTGGGTTCTGCCCGATGACCAGGATCAGGTCCGCGTGATCGAAGTCCTCGAGCGAGACGGTGCCCTTGCGCGTGCCTACCACCGCGCCGAGCGCGTGCCCGCTCGACTCGTGGCACATGTTCGAGCAGTCGGGAAAGTGGTTCGTCCCGAGCAGCCGCCCGACGAGCTGGTACAGGAACGCCGCCTCGTTGCTCGCACGCCCCGACGTGTAGAGCGCGACTCGCTCCGGCCCTGCGGCCCGCATCTGCTCCGCCATCATCCCGATGGCGCGCTCCCACGAGATCGGGCGATAGGTCCGCCCGCCTTCCAGCACCATCGGATGCGTGATACGGCCGAGCTGCCCGAGCTCGAAGTCGCTCAGCGCGCGCAGCTCGTCGACGGTCGCCTTGCCGAACCGCTCGGGCGTCGCGCGGGCCTTCGTGGCCTCCTCGGCGACGGCCTTCGCGCCGTTCTCGCAGAACTCGATCCGATGCCGCACGGTCGAGGTCGCCTCGGGCCACGCGCATCCCGGGCAGTCGAAGCCGTCCGGCTGGTTCATCGCCAGGAGCGCCTTGGTCCCGCGTACGAGCCCCGAGTCCCGCTGCAGGTGCCGCGCCGTGGCCCACATGGCGCCCCACCCTCCCGCGGCCTTGGGCAGATCCGTGATCTGGACGTCCGCGAGCTCCCCCGAAGGGCTGTCCTCGTCGGTCTCGCGCGCCATCGTGGGGGGATGCGTACCACGATGCGCCCGGGTGCGCGGAGGCCCCCTCGGCCCGGCTCGGTGCCGCAGGCGCCAGCCTGCACCGATGGCCTGCGCCTGCGGTAACACCCGCAAGATCGCCCTCCTCGCGAGGTCGGAGCCGGGCGTACCTCCTGCACGAGGGCGGCGACGATGAAGACACCCCTCTTGGCCCTCCTCGCGAGCGTGCTTGCATCCGCCTGCCTCGATCCTGCCAGCTCCGAAAGCGAACGCGCGATCGACACCACCGAGTGCCTCGCCGACGAATGCACCGAGTGCGAGCCCGGCTACTACGTGTTCGGAGACGAGAGCTCGCCTGCGCCCACGCCCGAACCCACGCCCGAACCCACGCCCGAGCCCTCGCCCGAGCCCGGTGACGGCCCGAGCCCGACGCCGAGCACGGACGAGGAAGCGAAGGCGCCGATCGCATCGTCGGGCGCGACCGTCACCGTCGAAGTGGCGGCCAACGGTACGGTGACGATCATCGAGAATGGTGCCCGCACGGTGGTGGGCGTCGCGACGAAGTCGGGACGAGGCTGGGTGCTCGGGACGCGCACCGCGGCCGCCGTTGGAGCCGCCACGCGTGGCGCCAAGGTCGTCTGGAACTTCGCCAAGTGCTTCGGGCCGGTGGGCGCGCTCCTGCTGCTCGCGGAGCTCTCGTATGCAGGGATGGAGGTCGCGCTCGGCCCGGCCGCGAATCAGATGGGCGTCCGCCAGAAGGACTGTGGCGATCGATTCCTCGAACATGCACAGGGCATCGCGTGCCTGCGTCAGCAGCCGACCACCAGCACCTGCACCGATGCGCTCGCGGCGTGCCCGAAGGCCATCTTCGGAGCCAACCTGAAGGCGAGCTGCAGCACCGAGGACGCGTACCCCGCATTGCTCCAGGCGCTGGTCGATGCGCTGAAGGGCGCGAGCGTGCTGAAGGGCGGCGCGGGCACGCTCGCCGACAAGGATCGTGACGTGATGGATGCGATCGAGAATGGCACCTTCGCGATCGATGCCGACGCGGCCTGCCGCATGCGCGATCAGACGAAGAGTTGCCAGATGAATCAGGGAGCGATCTGGAAGGACCCGAGCTACGCCGAGGCCAAGGCGTGCTGGGACAACGCGCCCCGCGATGCCTTCTACTGGAAGTGGAATAGAGCGATGGACTGCTGCACCACGGCCGCGTGCAAGGCCCACCTCGGGCCGATGAAGGACTGCTGACCGGAGACCGCCCGGGCCTGCGGTCCCCGTCGGGACTGTTGTCCCTAGCGCGGCGATCGAGTGATCCGATGCTTACGCCCCATACCTGTGAACGAACCGGCGGCCCACCAACTGCAATGCAGCTCACCGTGCTTACCCCAGGGGATCGGCTCCACACCTACCGGATCGCGCGGACCCTGCCTTCGACCCGGTCGGGGGACTGCTACGAGGCCACCCACGCCGTGCTCCCGCGCGCGGCCCTCATCAAGGTGGCCCACGCCCCCGAGCACGGCGGAACGGCCCTCGAGCTGCTCCGCGAGGTCTGCATCCTCGACGCCCTCCAGCACCCAGGCGTCCCTCGCGTCTACGACGCTGACTCGCTGGCGTTCAAGCGCCCGTGGTTCGCGCGCGAGTGGCTCGTCGGCGAGACGGCCGCGGCGCTGATCGCCCGCACGGCCGTGACGGCGTATTCCGCGCTGTCCATCATTCGCGATCTCGCCGATACGCTCGCGTACGTTCACCACCGCGGCATCATCCATGGCGACCTGCGCGCCGAGGCCGTGCTCGTGACGCCGAACCGCGCGTTCGGCATCTCCATCATCGACTGGTCGGATGCGATGACCCACGACGCTGCGCGCCCCTCCAGCGCACAGGGCCGGCACATCGCGCCCGAGGTGCGGCGCGGCGAAGTTCCCGATGATCGCGCCGACGTGTATGCCCTCGGCGTGCTCGCCGCGCGCCTGCTCATGGGCCACGGCACCGAGCTGTCCCCGCTCGTCACGCGCACCATCCGGCAGATGCTCGCGCCCGACCGCTTCGATCGGCCATCGGCCGCCGAGGTCTGCGCGGAGATCACCGAGCACATGGATGTCACCGAGGCCGTGGCCGCCATCGAGCCCGTCGCCACGGCGCCGACGCCCATGCCGACCGACACGACGCCCCTCCACGCGCGCATCCGTCGCCCACGCTGGACGCCGCCCATCCCGGTGCAGGCCCTCCCGCCCCTGCCCGACTACTCCAACGAGATCGTTCTCATCGACGAAGAGGAGCTCGCATGAAGTCTCCAGCCACCACGAAGCGGTTCGATCCGACCATCGACGGCGGGAATACCGCCGAGGGGCGGAGCGGGTTGATCGACGAGCTCGCCGAGCGCCGCCCGTCGTCGATCATCGAGGCGAAGGTCCGCTCCGAGATCCGTCGCGACCTCGAGATGATGGTCCAGTACGCCGCCAAGCTCGGCCTACGCCAGTAACGCGCAGGCCAAACCCGCGCGTCGCTCTGTACTTCGAGCGGGCAAGGGGCTATCCCGAAGAGCGTGGAGGACGGTGCGGACGCCGGGGGCGGCAACGGTCCTAGTGATCAGGCCGGGCCTGAGTCACCTCGAGAAGACGACGTGGTCCAGAAGGCGACGCTGTTCTCCTCGTTGATCGCCCAGGCCCCGCTAGGGACCTACGTCGTGGACGGGCAGCTTCGCGTGCGCCAGGTCAACGCCCATGCGTGGCCCGTGTTCGCCTCCGTGCAGCCGGTCATCGGTCGCGAGCTCGGCGAGGTGATGGAGATCTTGTGGGGGCCTGAGGTCGGCCGGCGCTGCGTGGAGATCGTCCGGGCCACGCTCGCGACCGGCGAGCGCTACGTCTCCTCGGCGTTCACCGAGACGCGTCACGACCTTGGCACCGTGCAAGCCTACGAGTGGGAAGCCCAGCGCGTGACGCTGCCCGATGGCGAACATGGCGTGGTCTGCTACTTCCACGACACCACGCGTGGCATGCAGGCCATGGCCGCGCTCCGCGCGAGTGAGCAGCGGATGCGCTTGGCCACCGAGGCCACCCGCGTCGGGATCTGGGAATGGAACATCGCCACGAACCAGATCCGGTGGGACGCGGAGATGTTTCGGATCTACGGAATCACTCCCACGCCCGGCGGCGTCGTCGAGTACACCGACTGGAGCGGCGCGGTGGTCGCCGAGGACCTGGCCGTGAACGAGGCCGTCCTGCGGGACACCGTGGAGCGCTGCGGACACAGCCGGCGAACGTTCCGGATCCGGCGGCGCGACGATGGGGAGTGTCGTGACATCGAGGCCGTCGAGACGGTGCGTACGAGTAGCCAGGGGCACGCCGAGTGGGTGGTAGGGACCAACCTCGACATCACCGAACGCACGCGTGCCGAGGCGGAGGCCCGCCGGTTGACCGCCGAGCTGGCGGAGTCGAGTCGCCGCAAGGACGAGTTCCTCGCGACGCTCGCGCACGAGCTCCGCAACCCGCTGGCCCCGCTCCGCACGGGCCTGCAGCTGCTCCGCGCGTCGAGCCAGCGTGACGAGGACTTCGAGCGTGTCTGTTCAATGATGGAGCGGCAGCTCGGTCACATGGTGCACCTCGTTGACGACCTGCTGGATGTGAGCCGGATCAGCCGGGGCAAGCTCGAGCTCCGCAAGCATCGGATCGGGCTGGCGGTCGCAGTCACGAGTGCGGTGGAGACGAGCCGTCCGCTCATCGAGGCCAACCGTCACGAGCTCGTGATGAACCTCCCTGCCCAGCCGATCGACGTGGAGGCCGACATGACCCGGCTCGTCCAGT
Source organism: Kofleriaceae bacterium (assembly GCA_022842285.1). Classification (GTDB taxonomy): domain Bacteria; phylum Myxococcota_A; class Polyangia; order Haliangiales; family Haliangiaceae; genus JABFXX01. Next base: position 12,925 of record JALHPV010000114.1, on the reverse strand, counting down.
CCTTCGCGAACCTCCTCAACAACGCCGCGAAGTTCACGCCGGAGGGCGGCCGGATTCAGGTCTCCGTCGAGCGGGAGGGTCCCCTCGCGGTCGTGAGCGTGCGCGACTCCGGGATCGGGATCCCGCCCGAGGCGCTCCCCGAGATCTTCGACCTCTTCACGCAGGTGGATCGATCTGCTCGAGCGATCCACGAGCGGCCTGGGCATCGGCCTTAGCCTGGTGAAGCAACTGGTCGAGCTGCACGGGGGGAGCGTCGAGGCGCGAAGTGAAGGCCGCGGCAAGGGCAGCGAGTTCGTCGTCCGGCTTCCGGTGCTGGAGTCCGCCGAGTCCGCTGCGGCGCCTCCGGCCATTGCTTCACCGCCTCCCGCGTCGGGTCAGCGTCGAATCCTCATCGCAGATGACAACGTGGACGCGGCCGATAGCCTGGCGATGGTGCTCGAGCTCATGGGCCACGAGGTGCGCACCGCGCACGATGGACGGGCGGCCGTGGAGGTCGCAGCCTCGTTTCGCCCCGACCTGATCCTGCTCGACATCGGGATGCCGACGATGAACGGCTATGACGCCTGCCGTCGCATCCGTGACCAGCCCGGCGGCCGTGACACCATCGTGGTCGCCCTGACCGGATGGGGGCATGACGACGACAAGCGTCGATCGCACGAGGCGGGCTTCGATCACCACGTCGTCAAGCCCATCGACCTCGCGACCGTGAAGCGACTCGTCGAGCTCCCCTCCAAGTCGTGATCGCGCGCCCATGGGGCCAGATCGTGCCCCGCGTGCCCATCGACCTTGACAGTTACTACTGTAACAGTCATAGTTGACCCAATGAAGAGTGCCTCATCGCTCTGGTCAAGCCTCGCGGGCCTCGTCGCCACCCCCCTGACGCCGTCCCACTACCTCGAGCTGTTCCGGCCCCTCGCTCGCAGCCAGGCCCGCGTGGAAGCAGTGACGCGCGAGACGGCTGACACCACGACCCTCACGCTGCGGCCCCGCTCCTGGCCGGGACACGTCGCGGGCCAGCACGTGCGGGTGGGGCTCGAGCTCGATGGGCGCATCGCGACCCGCACGTACTCGATCTCGTCCTCGGCCGACCGTCGCGACGGCGTCATCACGATCACGGTGAAGGCGCAGGGCCGCGTGTCGAACGCGCTCACGGCCGCGCCGGTCGGGTCGCACGTGACGCTGAGCGAGCCGACGGGTGACTTCGTGCTGCCCGCGGCGCGCCAGGTGCTGTTCATCTCCGGCGGCAGCGGCGTCACCCCGCTCATGAGCATGGTGCGCACGTACGCGGCGCGGCGCGCGATGCCGGACCTCGTGCACGTGCACTTCGCCCGGTCGCCCCAGGACGTCATCTTCGGCGGCGAGATCGTGGCTCTGGCCGCCGCGCATCCGCGCTACCGCGTGCACGTGATCGTGGATCGCCGGCGCCTGAGCCCCGACCTCCTCGCCGGGCTCGTGCCCGACTGGGCCACGCGCACCACCCTGGCGTGCGGCCCGACCTCGCTACTCGACGCCGCCGCCTTCACGAACCCGCAGGTCGAGCGCTTCACGGCCGCGTTGACCGCGCCCGCGGATGCCGTCGGGGGCCGCGTCCGCTTCGGCACCAGCCGCGTCTCTGCCCTCTCCGATGGCCGCACGCCCCTCCTCCGCCTCGCCGAGGACGCCGGCGTCGCCGCTCCTCACGGCTGCCGCATGGGCATCTGCCACACTTGCGACGTCACGCTCACCGCGGGCTGCGTCCGCGACCTGCGCACGGGTGTCCGGATCGACGAGCCCGGGGCTCGCATCCAGACCTGCGTCTGCGCGGCCGCCGGCGACGTCGAGCTCGCTCTTTGAAAGGACTCCCGATGCACTCCCTCCCTGTCTCTCTCACCGATGCCGAGATCGAAGCCTTCGGCGCCGAGCTCGACGCCATCCAGCGCGAGGTCCGAGCGTCCTTGGGCGCCTCCGACCGCGCGTACATCAAGCGTGCGATCACCGTCCAGCGCAGCCTCGCCCTCGGCGGCCGCCTCCTCATCTACGCGAGCCTCCCGCTCCTGCCCGCTGCGCCCCTCTTCCTCGGCGTCATCGGCGCCGGCACCGCCTCCCTCGCCCTCGCGAAGATCCTCGAGAACATGGAGATCGGACACAACGTCATCCACGGCCAGTGGGACTGGATGAACGATCCCGAGATCCACTCGTCGACATGGGAGTGGGACAACGTCTGTCCCGCCGATCAATGGAAGCACTCGCACAACGTCGTCCACCACACGTGGACCAACGTGATGGGTAAGGACCGCGACGTCGGCTACGAGATCCTGCGCGTCAGCGACCAGCAACGCTGGAAGCCCGCCCACCTCGCGCAACCGCTCTACAACGCCCTCCTCGCGACGCTCTTCCAGTGGGGCGTCGCCATGCACGACGTCGACCTCCGAGCCCCGCGCGCCGAGACCCGGGCCAAGCTCTTTGGCATCGGTCGCAAGGCGGCCCGCCAGCTCGCGAAGGACTACGTCCTCTGGCCCCTCCTCGCCGGCCCCTTCTTCCTGCCGGTGCTCCTCGCGAACCTCACCGCGAACCTCGCCCGCAACCTCTGGACCTACGCCGTCATCTTCTGCGGCCACTTCCCCGACGGGGCCCACGTCTTCACCGAGGCGCAGATCGCCGGCGAGACCCGCGCCCGCTGGTACCTGCGCCAGATCCTCGGCTCCTGCAACATCACCGGCGGCCCCCTCTTCCACGTCCTCACCGGCAATCTCTCCCACCAGATCGAGCACCACCTCTTCCCCGACCTCCCCAGCAATCGCTACCCCGCGATCGCCCCGCGGGTCGAAGCGTTGTGCGGCAAGTACGGCATCCCGTACAACAAGGGAACGTTTACGCGCCAGCTCGGCACCACCCTGCGCACCATCTTCCGCCTCGCCCTGCCCACGCGCCGCGCCCTCGCTGCATGACCGACGAGTCCACTCTCACCATCGACGAGCTCGCCGCCGCCTCCAAGGTGCCGAGCCGCACGATCCGCTTCTATCAATCTCGGTCCGCCCTCATGGCCCCCGAGATCCGCGGCCGCGTCGCCTACTACGGCAAGCCGCACCTCGAGCGCCTGAAGCTCATCGCCCAGCTCCAGGATCGCGGCCTCCGCATCGACGCCATCGGCGATCTCATGAAGCGCATCGACCGCGGCGAGGTCGACCTCGCCGAGTGGCTCGGCGTCGAGGAGCAGATGCAGACCCCGTGGGCTCCCGACCAGGCCCGCACTGTCACCGAGGCCGAGCTCTACGACCTCGCCGCCTCCCGCCGCCCCGGCCTCCTCGCCGACCTCACCAAGTCCGCCATCGTCGAGCGCAAGGGCGACGTCTACCTCGTCCACTCCCCCGCCCTCCTCGCCATCGCCATGAAGCTCGAGGGCGCCGGCATCGACCTCGCCACCGCGGCGTCGGCCTCGGCGATCCTCCGCAAGCACCTCGGCCGCGCCGTCGACGAGCTCGTCGACCTCTTCCTCGATCAGGTCAAGGCCGGCCACGTCTCCATCAGCCAGTCGAAGAAGCTCTTCGAGACCTTCCGCTCCGTCGGCGTCGACTCCGTCCGCATCCTCTTCGCCCACACCATGGAGACCGCCCTCCGCAAGCTCCTCGCCTCCGGCAAGATCGCCGCCGTCACGGCCAAGGCGAAGAAGAAGACGTCGTAGGCCAAGGCCAAGTTAGCGCGTAAACTGGATGCAGAGGTCGGCGCCGCGCAGGCCACTCGAGGTGAACTCGTCGCTCTACGAGCAGGCCGAGCGGCTCGGCCTCGACGCGTCGCGTATCGCCGAAGCGGCGTTGACCAAGGAGATCGACCGCCGCCGTAAGGAGCAGATCGAGGGCGAGATCCAGCAGGACCTGGCCGCCCTCGATGCCTACTCTGACGAGCACGGCTCGTTCGCCGAGCACGTACGCGCGCACTACAGCGCCGATGAACAATGACGCAGTTCGACGTCTTCGAGAATCCGATCGCGAGTGCCCGGAAGGCCTACCCGCTCGTCATGATTCTCCAGGCTGACTTGGCCGACACTGGTCGCGACAGGCTCGTCGCGCCGCTAGTGCCGCGAGCAAGCATGCCTCGCACGCCAGGACGCGCGATGCCGATCGTTAGCATCGGCATCGATGAGTACGTGGCCTTGGTTCCGGCGGTGACCTCCCTGGCCTGCGATGCCCGGGAGCCAAAAGCGTGCACGCGTTCACGCGGCGCGAGACCGAGGAGGTACCTGCGCGTCGCAGCCCGCCCGGGCCCACGATGCCCGAGAGCCAGAGGGCACCGCTGCCCGGGAGCCAACGCGAACGCGCTCGCTACTTCAGCTTCGCGCGCAGGTCGACGACGTCGGGGTGCTCGGGCTCGGACTTCGCGGCGAGATCGAGCGCCTTCTTCGCGTTGCCCTTGTCGCCGGTGGCGAGGTACGCGCGGGCGCGGCCGATGTGCACGAGGGCCGGCCGGCGCACGGGCGGCTGCATGAGCAGCATCGTGTCGTAGGTGAAGAGGGCGAGCTTCGAGTCCCCGAGCTCGACGTACGCCTTCGCGAGGCCGCCGAGGACATCGGGGTCGCCCGGGGCGATGTAGGTCGCCATCTCGCCGTACGTGCGGACCTTGGGCCAGTTGGTGGTCTTGGTGAACTCGGACATGAGCTTCTTCAGGGGCGCGAGCTCCATCTGCTCGAGGAAGGCGTAGTGCTCGAGCTCGGCGATGGCCTTGGCGTGCTCGCCCTTGGATTCGTAGAGCTTGGCGAGCTCCTCGTAGGCGAAGGCGCGGCCCGGGTCGAGCTTCTTGGCGGCGCAGAGGTGGCGCTCCATGGCGGCCTGGTCGTTGGCATTCTCGGCGAGCTGCGCGAGGCGGGCGCGGACGTCGGAGGAGTCGAAGCCTTCGGCGGCGAGGGCCGAGTAGAGCTGCTTGGCCTCGTCGAGCTTCTCCTCGTGAACGGCGATCTCCGCGAGGATGTAGCGGGCGATGGGCTGCTTGGGATCGATGGCGAGGGCGGCGCGAGCGTTGTCACCAGCCTTCTCGCCGTCGGCGTTGTAGAAGTAGGAGAGTGCGACGAGGGCGCGGGCCTTGGCATCACGCGGGGCGGCGTCGGCCTTGATCTCGAGGGGAGTGGGATCGTCGAGGCCGCGGGTGGGGAGGCGGAAGGTGCCCTTGTAGGCGGCGAGGCGAACCTCGAGGTACTTGCGAAGCTCGGCGTCGAGCTGCGCGATGGTCTTGCCAGTGACGGTCTTCAGGACCTCGGGGGTCTCCTTGCCCTTGCCGTAGAGCTTGAGGGCCTCGACGATGATGTCGAAGCCGTAGGCGTTGACGAGGAACTCGATGGTGACGGCCGACTGGAAGTAGGCGACCACGACGGCGGACTGGTCGGGCTGCATGAACTCGGCGTTGAGGTCGCCGATGGAGGGGAGGACGTCGTTGGCCATCGCGCCGTAGATGTCGGACTCGTTCTCGCGGCGCCATTCGGGGCGAGCGATGAGGGTCTCGTACTCGGAGAGGCCCTCGGTGAACCAGCGCGGGACGCGCGAGTTGGAGAGCTGGATGGCGAAGACGTGCGCCAGCTCGTGCCACATGACCATGCCCCAGTTGATGTCGCCGGTGGCGGGGGACATGGCGGTGATGACCTGGCCGAAGCAGACGCCGAGGGCGGAGATGTCGGGGAGGCCGACGGTGCGGACGCCGTAATCGCTGCGGTCGGCGTAGAGCTCGAGGGTGATGGGGGTCTTCGGGGTGAACTTGTAGCGCTTCGACATCTCGGCGAAGGCGCGCTCCATCGTCGGCTCGAGGTAGCGGGAGAGGACGGCCTTCTCTTCGTTCGCGTAGCGGATGCGGAAGGACTTGGTCGTCTGGACCGAGTACTCCTTCGGGATGGTCTGCTTGAAGAGGTCCCGCGTGTTGGCGGCGCGGACGTTGTACTGATCGCCGACCCAGGACTTGTCGATCCACTCGACCCCCTCCTTCTCCATGCCGAGGCGGAGGTAGCCGAGGCCGATGCCGGCCATGGCTTCCCAGTAGTCGGGCTTGAGCTTGACCGCTTCCTTCTCGAGCTCGACGGCCTCGACGTAGCGGTGCTCGCGCACGGCGGACTTCGCGACGATGCGATAGAGCTGGGCGTACTTCGGGTTCACCGCGAAGGTCTTCGCCCGGAGGTCGTCGTAGGTCTTCTTGTCGTCGCGGAGCCACGCGACGGTGGCCTTCATCGCGAGGGCCTCGACGTCTTCCTTGTTCACCCCGAGGACGATGTCGAGTGTGGCGAGCGCGGCGTCCCACTCGTTGCGATCGATCTCGATGGAGGCGCGCGCCCGGAGTGCCCGCGCATTCTTCGGATCGACCTCGAAGGCCGCGTCGAGGTGATGGCGGACCGCCGCGAGGTCGTAGCGCGTGTCGAGGATCACCTCGGCCATCGCGGCGTGCGCGTCGGGGTGGTACGGGTTCACCTTGAAGACGTCCTCGAGCGTCTGGGCGGCGAGCTCGTTCGAGTATTTCTGGATGAACAGGTCGGCCCACTGCACGCCGACGTCGGTGAGCTGCGGACCGTTGCGGACGGCCTCGCGGAAGGCGTCGTTGGAGAGGTGGTAATTCTCGGTGTTCCGTGCGGCGACGGCGAGCTGGAACATCTGCTCGCTGTTGTCGACGTCGAGCTTGTTGTTGTCGGACTCGGCGATGGTGAGATCGAAGAGGGCCTTGCCCCCGAGGATGTCGCCCTGCGCGCGGCGCACGAGGCCGAGGGCCGTGCGGACGTTGCGGTCGTCGGGGCGATCCTTGTAGAGCGCCTCGAGATCCTTGCGGGCCTCGGCGGAGCGGCCGGTGGCCACGCGGACCTCGTCGAGCATGAGGCGCACCTCGGCGCCGGCAGCGTCCTTGCCCTGCGGCAGCGACGACAGGGTCTTCTCGGCCGCCACGTAGTCGCCCATGACGGCCTGCGCCTCGGCCATGAGCACCCGCGCACTGGTGCGGTCGCCGCCCGAGACCTTGCCCAGCTCGGTGATGGCGTCCTTGTATTTGCCTGCGATCAGCATGTCGCGTCCTGACGCCAGATCGGCGAAAGCAGGCGACGCCGTGGCAGTTACGACGACGACACAGGCCACGAAGGCCATCCTCATCCCGTGCATCGTTCGAACGATGTGCTGCCCAGGTACCCGTGTCAAACGGTGCTAAGCTGGGCGGGTGGCTGAGCCGTCCAAGGACACGTCAGCGGGCACGCAGGGGCTCTACAACGAGTACGATGCGTTCCTGAAGCAGGCGATCCGCGAGTATTACGACCGCGGATGGACGACCCGGAAGGGCAACTTCATCGCCCTCCTGATCGCGTCGGGGAGCAAGAGCCTTGGCCTCGCCAAGGACTCGGTCGTCGACGGGTCGGGAACGAAGAAGGTCGCGGTGGGGGCGGGCTTGGCCATCGCGCTCCGGATCGGCCTCAAGTACGCCCTGGGCGGGCCGCTGGGCCTGATCCTGTCGGTGGCAGCGGGCGCCTCGATGCTCGCCTATCTGGTGCGCAACCAGAAGGACATCATTCGCAAGGTCGGCATCTACAAGGGCGTCATCGTGGATATCGAGAAGCGGTACACGGAGATCCAGAGCGGATGGCGCGATGGGAAGTACCCCGTCGTGGACCGTAACCTCATGATCGACGGGCTCATGAAGCAGCTCGTCACGCAGATCGACGAAGCGTGATCCGCGCCCTCGTCGTGTTGATGCTCGTGGCGGCAACGTCCACGGCGACCGCAGATGACAGCCCGAGTGCGCCCACGGAGCGCCGCCGGATCGTCGGCATCCTCGACGTGCGCGGCCCGACCAGCGAGGTGACGACGAGCTTCGAGACGCACCTCGAATCGCAGATCGACACGAAGCAGTACTGGCTCGTGCCACGGGCCCGGCTGCGCGAGCGGCTCGAGAACTCGACGAAGTGGACCGAGGGCTGCCTCACCGGGCCGTGCCTCTCGGAGATCAAGGTGCAGAGCGGCGCGGACATCGTGCTCCTCGCCGCGCTCACGGGGTCCGGTACGAGCTTCGGGTTCGTCGTGACGCTCCTGCGCACCGACACCGGCGCCGTCCTCTCGCAAGAGGGCGAGCGATGCGAGGTATGCACGCTCGACGAGGCGATGAACCAGGCGATCCTCGCCGTGATTCGCCAGCTGGTCGCGGTCCCCGAGGAGCTGCCCCAGGGCGATGACGCGACCCAGGCGGCGCTGGCCTCGGTGAAGACGGCGCGTGCGGATGCCCTCAAGGCCGAGCAGAGTCTCGCCCACCACACGCGTGCGAAGAAGACGCGTGGCCTTGCCCTGCTGGTGACGGGCCTGGTCGCGGCCGCGGCGGGCACCGCCGCCTATTTCCTCGTCGACAGCGAGCCCCCGGCGGCCCTCGGTGCGGCCGGAGCGGGCGTCGGACTCGCCGTCGGCGGCATCGTGGTTCTGACCTTCTAGACCCATGCACATTCTCGGCGGCGCGCAGAGCGACTTCGCTCGGAATCTCGCTCGCGAGGGCCGTGACCTGACGGCCCTGTGCGGTGACCTCGTCGATGCGGCCGTCTTCGATGCGAAGGTCGACCTCGCCGACATCGAGGTGATCCACGTCGGCAACGCGTTCGGCGAGCTGTTCGCCCGGCAGGCCCAGATGGGCGCGTTGCCCGCGACCGCGCGCGAGGGGCTGTACGGCGTGCCCGCCACGCGGCACGAGGCAGCGTGTGCGTCGGGCTCGGCGGCGCTGCTGGCGGCGATGGCGGACCTCGAGGCGCGGCGCTACGACCTCGCTCTCGTCGTCGGGATCGAGCAAGAGCGCAGCGTCCCGGGTGACGAGGCGGCCCGCATCATGGGCACCGCGGCGTGGACCGGCCACGAGGGCGCAACGGCGACGTTTCTGTGGCCGCACATGTTTGAGCAGATCGCGGTCGCCTACCACGAGCGCTGGGGCCTCGACCGCGCGCACCTCCGGGAGATCGCCGAGCGGAACCTGTTCGCGGCGCGCGGCAATCCCTTCGCGCAGACCCGGGCGTGGAGCCCGGTGGCGTGGGACGACGATGCGAAGAACCCGGCCATCGAAGGCAAGCTGCGCCGCCTCGAGTGCAGCCAGGTCACCGACGGGGGCGCGGCGATCGTCCTCGCGAGTGCGCGGTGGATCGAGGCGCGGCGTCGCAAGCCGCGGGCGCGCGTGCGCGGCTGGGGTCATCGCACCGCCTCGCTGGGCCTCGACGCCAAGCTCGCGCGCCATCAGCGCGGCCAGCTCCTCATGCCCCATGTCGCGGCCGCGATCGCCGACGCCCGCCGGCGCGCGAACACGGAGCTCGCGACCATCGATGGCTTCGAGGTGCATGACTGCTTCGCCATCACCGAGTACCTCGCCATCGATCACCTCGGGCTGACCGAGCCCGGCCAGTGTTTCCGCGCCGTCGAGGACGGCACCATCAAGCGCATCAATCCGAGTGGTGGGCTCATCGGCGGCGGTCATCCCGTCGGCGCCACCGGCGTACGCATGGTGCTCGATGCGTCCCTGCAGGTGAGCAATCGCGCCGGGGCCTGCCAGCTCCCCGACGCGCATACGATGCAGACGCTCAACATCGGCGGGAGTGCGACGACCGCCATCAGCTTCGTGATCGGAGCACCCTGACCATGAAAGTCACCGAGGTCTCGCGCCAGCCCAATCGCCTGCCCGCCGACGACGATCATCCGTATCGCACCGGCGCGTGGCAGCCGCAGCTCGCGGAGTTCGACGCCGATGACCTCGATGTCCTCGAGGGCACCCTCCCCGCGGATCTCGACGGCGTGTACCTCCGCAACACCGAGAACCCGGTACTGCCCGCGCTCGGTCGCTATCACCCCTTCGACGGCGACGGCATGGTCCACGCCGTGCGGTTCGGCGGCGGCCGCGCGAGCTATCGCAATCGCTTCGTCCGCACCCAGGGGCTCGCGGCGGAGCTCGAAGCGGGCGAACCACTGTGGGCCGGCATCATCGAGCCCCAGAGCGCCTCGAAGCGTGACGGGTGGGGCGCGCGCGGCCGCATGAAGGATGCGTCGTCGACGGACGTCATCGTGCACGGCGGGCGCGCGATCACGACGTTCTATCAATGCGGCGATGCGTACGCGATGGATCCCGCGTCCCTCGAGCAGCAGGGTGTCGCCGCGTGGAGCGGGCCCGGCATCTCCGCCCATCCGAAGCTCGATCCGGCGACGGGCGAGCTGATCACGTTCCGGTACTCGACCGAGGCGCCGTATCTCTGGTACGGCCTCGTCGACAAGCACGGTCAGCGCGTCCACGAGACGGCGGTCCCCCTGCCCGGTCCGCGCCTGCCGCACGACATCGCGTTCACCGAGCACTACGTCATCCTCAACGACCTCCCGCTGTTCTGGGATGCAGGCGGGCTCGCGAAGGGCGTGCACCGCGCGAAGTTCCGGGCCGATCTGCCCTCGCGCTTCGCGGTCGTGCCGCGCGATGGCAAGGGCGAGGCGCTCTGGTTCGAGGCCGCGCCGACCTTCGTGCTGCACTGGATCAATGCCGTCGAGCAGGGTGACGAGATCGTCCTCGATGGCTACTTCCAGGGCGATCCGCTGCCGCGCCCCGATGCGGCCGACGGCGTGTGGGGTCCTCTGAAGAAGCTCGTCGACGTGCACGCGCTGCAGGCGCGACCGCATCGCTGGCGGTTGAACCTGAAGACCGGCGCCTGCACCGAGGAGCGCCTGTTCGATGCCATCTCCGAGTTCCCGTCGCTGAATTACACGCGGCCCGGCAAGCCGTACCGCTACGCGTGGTCGATGACGTCACCGCCCGGCTGGTTCCTCTTCGACGGCCTCGTGCGCCTCGATCTCGAGACCGGCACGGAGCAGCGCTTCAAGTACCCCACCGGCGTCTACGCGAGTGAATCGCCGATGGCGCCGACAGGAACCGAAGAGGACGAGGGCTACGTGCTCACGCTCGTCAGCGACGTTCCCCGCGATACCTCCGAGTGCCACATCTTCGACGCCGCGCACATCGATGCCGGTCCGATCTGTCGCCTCGCCCTGCCCGCTCGTATCTCCAGCGGCACGCACGCGTGCTGGGCGCCGGCCAGCGCGCTGTGAGAGAGGTCGTCATCTGTCGCGCGGTCCGCACGCCGCGAGGCAAGGGCTCGCCGAAGGGGGCACTGCATCGCCTCGCGCCCGTCGAGCTCGTCACGCATCTTCTCGAGCACCTGGTCGCGCACCTCGGCCCCGTGCCCGCCGACGACGTCATCCTCGGCTGCGCGACGCAAACCGGCGATCAGGGCGGCAACCTCGCCCGGGCCGCCGTCCTCGCCGCGGGGTGGACCACACCCGCGCTGACGATCAATCGCTTCTGCGCGTCCGGGATGGAAGCGGTCGCGTTCGGCGCTGCGAAGATCCGCGCCGGGGATGCCGACGTCGTCGTCGCCGGAGGCGTCGAGTCGGTCTCGCGCGTCGCCATGTACGCCGACGGTGGCCCGCTCCACGCGAGCCACCCGCTCCACATGGGCATCGCGGCCGACCTCGCGGCGACGCTCGACGGCACCACGAGAGAGCAGCTCGACGCGTACGCCGACACCACGCGCGCGAAGGCCCGCGCCGCTCCGCCCTCACCCGCGCTCGTGCCCCTCGCCGGCCTCGCCGACGACGAGCTGCGTCCCTTCGCGCCGGACACGGCGTCGCAGGTCCCGGCGTTCGACAGCGCGCAGGATCACCTCGTACTGCCGCACTACCCGCAGCTCGCCGCGATCCGGCACCTGCACACGCGCGCGAACAGCCCGCAGCTCGCCGACGCGGCGGCGCTCACCGTCCTCGCCGATCGCGCGACGGCCGATCGCCTCGGCCTCCCCGTCCTCGCGCGCATCGTGGCGTCCGCGACGGCGTCTGCGGATCCGATCGCCTTGCTCACGGCCGGTCAGTCCGCCCTCGAGGCCGTCGTCGCCCGCGCCGGGCTCACCATGCGTGACCTCGGATCCGTCGAGTTCGCGGAGGCCTTCGCCGCCCTCTGCCTCCGCCTCATGCGCACGCACGACCTCTCCCACGAGCGCTTGAATCCCCGCGGCGGGACGATCGCGCTCGGCCATGCCTTCGGAGCGACGGGCGCGATCCTCGTCGCCAACGCGGTCGACAACCTCGCGCTCGGTCGCTACGCCGCCGCCGCTGTCTCCGGGGCAGCAGGCCTTGGCGCCGCCATGCTCCTCGACCGTGGGTGACGGCCCGGAGCATGCCCCGGACATAGCGGCAATCCGCAACGAGTTCGGCCCCTTGGCGGGGCCGCCAGGGGAGTAGCAACGGGGAGGCAAGGCAGGAAACACTCCGCGCCATGGCATCGGTGATGGCCCTGGTGAGCAAGGGCGAGTTCGAGCGCGACCACGGCTCCGCAGCGGCGGGGACGACCTGCCCATTCAAGTCGTACACGAGCACGAACAAGGCGCTCGAGCCGCTCGCCGCGGGCGGTGACCTGTACCTCGTGACCGTGCGCCCCGGCGAGGCGCTCTGGCTCGTGGCCGTGCTGCGCGGGCCCCGGCATATCAAGGGCGTCTGGACGGCGGCGGCGAACACCGTGCCCGTCGCCGACGCGCGACCGCTGATCGGCAAGCTCCGCTTCGTGAGCGGCAAGGGCATGAGCGCCGAGCCCGGCAAGCTCGCCATGTCGCTCCAGACGCCGCGGGCGCTGACCGACGACGACGTGGAGCTCCTCGAGGCGCTCGCGGCCGGCACAGCGCCAACGAGTAGCGCCGCCACGAAGCCGACCGCCGCCGCCGCGAAGCCGACGGCCGCGAAGCCGACCGCCGCCGCGAAGCCAACCACGCCGGAACAGCCGCCCGCCGCCACCAAGCCGACGGCGAAGCCGACCGCGGCAAAGCTCCAGGCGGCCACGGTGTCGTCGACGGCAAACGCTGCGTCTGCGAGCACGGCGACCGCATCGGGGCGAGCCGTCGGGACGCCGTGGGCCACGCCGCCGGATCGGCCCGCAGCAGTGCCTGCCGGTG
>JALHPV010000113.1 GCA_022842285.1 Kofleriaceae bacterium | reverse complement strand
TGCTGCGCTTGCTGCGCGGCGCTCTGGACGACGGCGATCGGGTCGACAGCGATACCAGCGGTCTGGATGAGCGAGAGGACCGACATGACTAGCGGCGCATCCCGGCGGTGGCGGCAATGATCTCCTTGGCCCAGGCGGCGTCCTGGTCGATGTCACCCGTCGCGACTTCCTCGTCGACGAGCGGCTCGGGACCCTGCTTGCGGAGCTTGAGGAGACCCGCGATGGCGGGGCTCGCCGGCGCGTCTGCCGGGCGCGCGAAGGTCGGCCTCGAGCCACGTGCGAGGTCGTGCTTCTCATCGACGCGCCCGTCGGACAGAGCGTGCGCGGAGGGGATCGACACGCTGGGCGCCTCGCCCTTCTTCCAGGCGCCGAGCATCCGGACCTGCTGCGCGGTGACGGAGACGATCATCTCGCGCTGACCAGCGGAGAGCCACACGATCTTCGCCTTGGGGCCGATGACCTTCTGCGCGATGACTTCGATGCCCAGGTTCGGCGCCGCGGTGCCCTTCTTCTTCTTGAGGGCGAAGCTGCCGATGCCGACGAGCGCGAGGCCGACGATGCCGTACATCATCATGTTGCTGCCGCCGGGCTCCTTCGCCTTGCCGATCTTGGCGGGCGCATCGTCGTGCTTGGCGTCGGCCTTCTCGGCGTGCGCGGTCTTCGCGGCCGCCGGCGTGTGGTGCTCGGCCGCGGCGTGCGTATCGGTGTGGGCCGCGGCTTCGTCGGCGTGAGCGGGGGCAGCGTGCGCGTCGGCGTGAGCGGGGGCGGCGTGAGCGTCGGCGTGCGCGTCGGCGTGAGCGGGGGCGGCGTGCACCGGTGTGCCGGGGCGAGGAATCTCGTCGGGCGAGTTCACCAGCGGCTCCCCTTCGGACTGGATCGTGGGCGCGGCCTTGGCGGCCTTGGCGGCGAGCTCGGGCGGCAGCGTGGGCTCGGGGAGCACGGCCTTCTTGCCGGCGGCCGGGATGAGCTTCGGGAAGATGAGGTGGAGGTCGTTGCCGACCTGGACGGCCTGCGCGTGCCTGGCGAGCGCCTGTACCGTCGGACGATCCATCGTGAGCTTCACCGAGAAGCGGCGGCTCTTGCCGCCCTCGAACTCGACTTCCTTCACGAACTGATCGTGCGGCGCGATCTTCGGCGCCCGCGGGTAACCCGCCACGCTCACCTCGATCCGCTCGCGCGTCGTGGTGACCGTCGTCGATGTGGCCCGCGTGTCCTTCGCGACGACTTCGATCGCATCGCCGCGATCGATAACCTTGAAGCCTGGAGCGGCCTGCGCGGCGGAGGCGACGAGCGTGAGGGAAACGATCACGGCGGTCTTCATGACTAGGCGTCCTTTCCTGCGACGAGCTCGACGATGCGAATGCCGCACTTCTCGCCGACGGCGATGGCCTCGGCGCGGGCGACCAGGCGGCTATTGACGCGTACGTCGAGCGGCGCACCCGTGGGCGTGTCGAGCGTGATGATCGAGCCGGGGCCGAGACGCGACGCCAGCTCGGAGATGTTCATGCGGATCCGGCCGAGCTCGACCGTGACCTCGAGCGGGACATCGTGGAGCAGGTTCTCTAGACCCTGCGGATCGAAGCCAGTACTACCATCGGGGTTTCCGTCGAGAACAGAGCTCATGACTTGCTTCCTTGGCCGTGAACGACCGATTCGATCTGCACCGCGAGCACGCCGCGGCACACCACGGGACGAGCCCATGCCTTGAGCACGCCCTCGCAGTAGACGGGGACGCGCGAGTCGACAAACCCCTGGAGCGTGTAGGACGCGCCAGGCTGAAGATTCCGGAGCTCGCGGAGCCGCATGCGCAGCGTCCCGAGCTCGACGACGATCTCGACCGGAACGTTCGCGAGCGCCTGGGCCACCCGCAGCGCATTCGCCTTGAAGGCGGCGAGAGCAGCGGGGCGCGCGACGAGAACGTCGGGCCGAGCGTAGATCTGGATGCGCCCCGTGACGGAGCCGGAGAACGCGAGCGTCACGCGAACGACGGGGCGCGGTTCGATGAGGCGCGACACGACGCCGAGGTCGGAGGACGCGTTCAGGTCGGTGTCGAACAGCTCGGCGTAGGCGGCGCGAATGCCGTCGAGCAGCGTGCGCCCCGCGGGCTGGAACAGACGCAGCGAGACCGAGGAGGGCGTACGGTTCGCGTCGCTCGTCGGCATGGCCGCGCCGCAGCGCTTGGCGACCGCGAGCTCGATCACGCTGCCCTGCGCCGCGACGATGAGCTCGGTGTCCTTGCCGACGAGGCCCGCGACCCATCCGCCCCGCAGCTCTTCTTTCGCGACCGTGCCGTCGATGACCTCGCCGCCGACGACATCGAGCTGCCACACACCGGGGAGGTGCGGCTTCAGGCCCCTGGCGAGCTGCTTGGCGGACCGGTTCGCGAGCGAGAGGAGGACGGGGCGAGCAGACTCCGCCGTGCGGTCGTCGACGATCAGCGCGAAGTGGCGCGGCTCGGCATCGACCGCGCCCCCGCCACGACGGGCCGGGGCGGTCTCGCGGATGGCAGCCTGGATGGCCTCCATCTCCTGCGGGTCGAGGAGCGCGTCACTCACGGCCCACCCCTAGTGCAACCGCCTTGCCGACGCCAAGTCATCGAGATCATGGAGCCGTCAGCGGCCGCGTCGTCGAGAATGGCGGCCGACTGTCAAAAGCGAAAAGGGGCCAGGCTCGGGTAAGCCTGACCCCTGCACCTACATCGGGCAGCGGTGAACGCGCGGCGGTGCTTAGCGCTTCAGGTTGTTCACGTCGGACATCATCTCGTCGGCGGTGGTGACCGTCTTCGAGTTCGCCTGGAAGGCGCGCTGGTACGCGATCAGCGTCACGAGCTCCTCGCCGAGATCGACGTTGCTGGCCTCGAGAGCGCCCGCGACGATCGAGCCGCGCGCGCCGGTGCCGGCCGCGTCGATGAGGGCCTGGCCTGATGCGGCCGTCGCCATGTACAGGCCATCGCCCTGGCGCTCGAGGCCTTCGTTGCTGGCGAAGTCCGCGATCGCGACCTGCGCGATCTTGATGCGATCACCGTTGTCGTACACGCCCTCGATCGAGCCGTCGGCGTTCACGATGAGGTCCTGCAGGTTGCCGGCGCTCCGGCCATCGATGTCGGTCGCATTGCGGACGCTCTCCGCCGCCAGCTGCGTCGTCGGTCGATCCCCGCCGAGCCCGAAATCCATCTCGATCGTCTGGGCGGAGGCTCCGGTGAACGTCATCGCGAGCGAGCCGGTCTGGGCCGTCAGCACACCGTTGGTGTCGAATGTCAGCGAGCCCGTACCGACCGGCATCGGCGTGCCCGCGGTGCCGCCCATCTCGCCGCCGTCGGCGAAGGCGTTCCACGACCATCCACCACTGCCGTCGGCGGTCATGTAGATCTCGATCTTGTGATCGGCGCCGAGGGAGTCCTTCACGGTGAACGAGGTCGCGTACTGCGACGTGCCGGCGGGGTCCGTCGGATCGAATGCGACGGGCGGCGTCGGGACGTCACGCGAGTCGAGGTTCATCTGGAGCTTCGCGACCGTCGACGCGATCGCCTCGCTCGTCCGGCCACCGAGCTGCATGTCGCCAACGCCCGTGCCTCGCACGCCCTCCGCGTTGATCGGATAGCCCTGGAGACGCAGGCCGCTCTGGTTCACCACGTAGCCCGACGCGTCGAGCTGCATGCGGCCGTCGCGCGAGTAGAACTGCCCGTCGCGGCCGCCGTGGTTGCCCTTCACGACGAACATGCCGCCGCCGGAGAGCGCCATGTCGAGCGGATTGCCCGTCTGCTGGATCGAGCCCTGGTTGTACATGGTCTGCGTTCCACCGAGGTAGACGCCACCACCCAGGCGGCTCGAGCCCATCTCACCGCCGAGCAGATCCGAGAAGCTCGCGCGCGATCGTTTGTAGCCAATCGTGGACGCGTTCGCGATGTTGTCACCGACGACGCTGATCGCATCGCCGTGGGCGCGCATGCCGCTGACGCCGATGTAGAGAGAGTTGCTGATGCTCATCAGAGTGCTCCAGGGGTGGGGATGATGGGAGAACCAGAAGCCGTCGAGCCGCCGATCGAGCCGTCGATCGAGCCGCCGATCGAGCGGACGTCAGCGGGAAGCAGGAGGACGCCACCCATGCGAAGACGGGCGCCGCCCGCGGTGAGCTCGACCGCATCGACTGCTCCGGCCCAGGTGGCCGTGGCCGACGAACCGCCGGTGCCGCTGTCGACGGAGATGGAGTAGGCGCCGGCGTTGACGGTGTTGCCCTTGTCGTCCTTACCGTCCCACGTCACCGACGTCGACTTCGTGCCGTCGGGGACGGGAATGGTGCGGATGACGTCGCCGTTCGCGTTCGTGATCTTCACGCTCGCGCCTTTCAGGGGGGAGGACGATTCGATGGTCAGCGGTGGTGCGGAGCCCTTGCCCTGCCACTCGAAGTTGCTCGCCGCAGCAGTGCAGTTGCGGCCGACGAGGCTCGAGAGCCCGGCGCTCGCCTGCGAGGCCTGGGCAGCGGCGAGGTCCGCGAGCTGCTGATTGGTCTGGGTGGCCTGCTCGACGCTGGAGAGCTGGGCGAGCTGCGCGACCATGTCCGAGCCGCTCGTTGGAGCGAACGGATCCTGGTGCTGGAGCTGCGCCATGAAGAGCTTCAGGAACTCGTCCTTGGTGCCCTGGAGGCCGGGCCCGCTCGAGGGCTGCGCCTGTCCGGTGGCACCGGAGATGCCGGAGATGCTCATACGTACTCCTCGATGCGGAACTGCGTCGTTGCCTGGGGTTGTTCGGGGCGCTCGCGCTGCGGCTGCTGCTGCGAACGGCCTTCGCGCGGGTCGCGCTGCTGGTTCGATTCGTTCGCGAGCTCGGCGAGATCGAGGCCGCGCGCGTGAAGGGCATGGTCGAGGGAGGCGGCGTTGCGAGCGAGCGACGCGGCGAGGTGGTCATCACCGGCTCGCATCGCCACGCGCACGTCCTGCCCATGGACCGCGACGGCCAGGACGATGCGCGCATCGCCGTCGTCGATGACGAGGTTCACGTGGCTCGCGGTTTCGGCCTGCGTGGCCTGCAGCTCGGCGAGCTTCTCGAGGTCGGTCACCGGCGTGGGGGCGTCGGTGGGGGGCGTCGGGCGCGCGGAGGGCAGGTCCATCTCCGCAGCGACGGGCATGTGGATCGTGGGCGACGAGCCCTCGGGCATCGTGGGCAGCGCCTCGGGCTCCTCGAGCTCGTCCGCGTCGGGCTCGACGGGCTGGATCCGGTCGACGAGATCCTGCAGCGCTTGCTCGAGGGGGGACAGCGGGATCGCGAGCTCGGGGGCATTGGTGTTCGCGGCGACCTTCGTCGGCGGCGGCCCGATCACGGCCGGCTGCGCGGTCGCGGCGGCGGTCAGGGTGGGCGTCACGTCGGACGCGGTCACGGTCTCGATCGGGCCCGTGCCGGCGGCGAGCGTGGGCTGCTCGGGGGCCACGGCCTGCGGCGCGGCCTCGGGAGTCGGCACCGTCGGCTCGACCTTCTTCGCGGCCTTCGTCGGAATCTTCCTGGGCGCCGCCTTGCGATCCTCCGACAACGACTCGGCGCGCTCGTCGGCTTTCGCCAGGTCCTTCTGGAACGGCGTCCGGCCCCGCGTGACGTCGGGACGGTCGAGCCGGGAGTCGATGCGGAGCGTCGTGCCCCGCGTGATCGCGAGCGCGCTCACTTGCGCACCAGGGCGGCGAGGTCGTCATTGCTGCGCTGCTCGGCCTTGGCGACCGCGTGGCGCTGCTCGGTGTGGCAGCGGTCGAGGAGCTCCTCGGCCACCTTCAGCTTGCGCGCGCTATCGCGGAGGCGCTCGGCCGAGGCATCGCTCACGGCTTGGGCCTTGGCGGCCTCGGTCTGGGCGTCGACGATGGCGAGCTTGTGGACGCCCGTGATCTCCGTGACCTCGTCGAGGTCCCACACGGAGCTCGCCGCGGCGAGGACCTCGGTCGCTTCGTCGAGGTACTCGTCGAGCGTGTCCTCGGCGGCGAGGACGTGGAGCTGCGCGCGGTCGCGAATGGCCGCATCGTTGGCGTGCGCGGCCGCGGCGATGTCACGCAACTTCGTGCGGGCGTCTTTGAGAGCTTTTACGGCGCGAGGGCGGAGGGTCATGGCGGGTCCTAGTTGCCGAGTGCGGTCTGGAGGGCGGTGACGGTGGCGTCGAAGTGAGAGGGTTCGGTGGGCGCTTGCTTGGCCCAGCTATCGATGCGCTCGCCGATCGCGAGAGCCTGGTCGAGGGCGGGATTGACGCCTGGCTGATATGCCCCGAGCGCTTGCAGCTCCTGGGCCTGGCGCCGACGCGCTAACTGCTCGCGACACCGTGAGGCGAGCGTCAAAACGGCCGGCGGCGTCACGCGACGGGCGACACGCGAGGCGCTCGCGATGATGTCGATGGCGGGAAAGTGACCGCGGCCGGCGAGCTCGCGTGAGAGGACGATGTGGGCGTCGAGGAGAGAGCGCGCCGAGTCGGCGACGGGGTCGGATAGATCATCACCCTCGACGAGTACGGTGTAGAAGGCGGTGATCGAGCCGCTGTTGGCCCGCGGACAGACGCGCTCGAGCAGGCGCGGCAGCGTCGCGAACACGCTCGGGGGATAGCCCTTCGTGGCCGGCGGCTCACCGAGGGCGAGACCGAGCTCGCGGAGGGCCATCGCGTAGCGTGTCAGCGAATCGATGATGAGGAGGACGTTCTTGCCCCGATCGCGGAAGTACTCGGCGATGGCGGTGGCGGCGAGCGCGCCGCGGATGCGTTCGAGGGGCGAGCGATCCGCCGTGGCCGCGACCATCACCATCTTGTTGCGGCGGGGGCTGCCCATCAGCTCGACGACCTCGCGACCACGCTCACCGACGAGCCCGACGACGATGACGTCGGCTTCGGCCTGGGCGCCAATCTGCTCGACGAGGACGCTCTTGCCGCAGCCGGCGCCGGCGAAGATGCCGATGCGCTGACCACGCCCACAGGTGAGCAGGCCATCGATCGCGCGGACGCCGGTCTCGAAGCGATGCTCGACCTCCCCGCGTTGCTCGATCGGCAGGGCGCCGATGTCGAGGGCGATGCGGTCCGGGCAGAGCGGGGCGGGCAGACCGTCGAGCGGGAGGCCCGCGGGATCGATCAGGCGGCCGATCAGCGCATCTCCCACGGGGAGCTTCGCGGCCGCCCCCCGGAGGCGCACGCGCGCGCCCGGCGTCACCCGGCGCGTCGGCGCGAGAGGGATCGCGAGCAGCGTCTGGTGGCGGAAGCCGACGACCTCGCAGTCGACGTTGCCCGCTTCGGACTCGATCTCGACGGTGTCGCCCAGGGACGCGCCCGTCATGGAGATCTGGATGATCGTGCCGGCGATCTCGACCACCGAGCCGATGGGCTGCGGCGAGGCCCACGTGTGGACCAAGCTGGTCAGGCGCTGACGAGTACCGACGGAGAGAGCCTTCACGCACCCGTGGCGAGTGCAGCCGCGATGCCATGGCGAAGTGCGCGAAAGTGCTCGTCCCACCGGTGCTCGACTTCGAACGCGGCGCCACGAATGACGACGTCTCCGCGAGCGATCGAGGCATCACCGACGATGGTCAGGGGCGCCGCGCCGATCGTCTCGGTCATGGCCGCGACATCCGACGGATGCACGCACACCGTTGCCGGGCCGCGCGCCGCCGCGAGCCATTGGGAGACGACGGGTGCGAAGAGCAGTTTCTGGTCCGTCGCGCCGACGAACGCCTCGACGACGGTGGCAGCGGTCTCGGCGACGACCGCGACGGTGTCTGCAATCACGGCCGCGCGCTTGGTCTCGAGCTGCTCGCACAGCGCGACCAGCCTCGCCCGCAGGACGTCCGTCTCGGCGAGGCCTTCGCGCCGACCCGCCTCGCGAGCCTCGCTCGTGATCGCTTCGACGTCGATGTCGGGGACGGGGACGACGGGGGGCGGCGGGGGCGACGGCGGCTGCGGGGACCACGGCGACGTGCCCACGGGAACCTGGGCGACGGGCAGCGTCGACGTGAACGAAGTGGGCGCGGCGTGCGCGGCGATCGCGGAGAGGAACGGTACGACGTCGCTCATGACTTACTCGCCGCCGCGAGCCGGCATCGTGAGCTTGCCTTCGGCGGCCAGCTTCATGGCGGCCTCCACGATCTCGCGCTGCGCGGCCTCGACATCCGCGAGGCGCTTCGGCGACGCCGCCGAGAGGTCGTCGCGCAACGTCGCCGAGGCGCGCGAGGAGAGCGAGCCGAGGAAGTGCTCGCGCAGCTCGGGGGTGGCGGTCTGGAGGGCCGTGACGAGCACCTCGCTCTGGACGGAGCGGAGCAGGTGACCCATCTCGCGAGAGGCGATGCGCTCGAGGTCCTCGAAGACGAACATCGCTTCGCGGATGCGGCTGGCCGCCGTCTCGTTCTGCTCGGCGACGCGCTCGAGGAGCTCGTCACCCTGCTCGCTCGACATCTCGTTGACGATCGAGGCGCTGAAGGCGAGGCCATCGAACTCGGCGCGCGGGTCGGAGTTCGAGAGCCCACCGGCGGCCTCGAGGGCGCGCACGAGTGACTCCGATGCCTCGGCGACCGCGTGCTCGGGAACTTCTTCGAGCTCGGAGATGCGCGTCGCGAGCTCGGCTCCGAGCTCCTTCGGCATCAACGACAGGACCTTGGCGGCGACGCCGGGCGCGAGCTGCGTCAGGACGACGGCGGCGATCTGTGGGTGCTCCTCGGCGAGGAGCTGGGCGAGCGAGCTCACGCGCGCGGAGCGCAGGAGCTGGAGCGGCTCGGACGGGGGCGGCGCGACGCCGAACAGGCGCTGCGCCTTCTCGGTACCGAACGCGCGGTCCGCGAGCTTGCGGACGTACTTCGTGCCGCCGCTCCGCACCACGGAGAGCGGATCGGTCAGGTTCTTCTCGAGCTCCTCGAGCACCTGCTGGATCATGTCGCCGCCGATGGCATCGAGCTCCTCGACGGCATCGACGAGCCGACGCACGTCGCTGTCGGCCATGCGGGCGAGCACCTGCGAGGCGACTTCCTCGTCCAGCGAGAGCAGGGCAATGGCCGCACGCTGCGGACCGTGGAGGGTGTTCGGGGCGGGCATGGCTGGACTCACGACTTGGCTCCCTTGGCGACGGGGTTGCCGGGGACTTCCGACAACCAGGAGGTCAGCAGCTCGGCGGTGCGGTCGACATCAGAGCGGACGGCGTCGAGGACGCGCTCCCGGAGCGGTTTGCCAGCGGGCAGGGCCGCCGCACCCGGCGCGCCCTCGGCGAGCGCCTTCTCGGCATCACCGCCGGCGTCACGCACTTCCAGTGCACGTTCGAGCTCGCGGACCGAGACCGGCGCTGCAATCGCAAGCGGGGTCTTGGCGACCTTCTTCTTCTTGCTGCGCTTGCGCAGCATCACGACGGCCACGATGAGGAAGACCAGGCCACCCGCAGCCGCGCCGACCATCCACAGCGGGACGGGGAGGAGCGGAGCGGCGACCGTGGGCGGTGCGATGACGGCGTCGGAGTCCGGCTGCGCCGCGAACTGGATGGACCGCAGCTCGATCTTGTCGCCGCGCGTGTCGTCGATGCCAGCGGCCTGGCGCGCGAGCGCGGTCAGCTCGGCGAGCTCCTCGGCGGTGCGTGCGACCGGCTTACCGTCGGCGCCCTGCTTCCAGTCGACGACGATCGCGAGATGCAGCCGCTGGAGCTGCGCGTCGGGCTTCGTCGTTTGGCGAACCACGCGGTTCACCTCGTAGTTCTTCGTCTCCTGGAGGTGCTTCGCGTTCGCGTCGGCAGCGGCGTTGTTGCCGGGGCCCTGCATGGTGCCGATCGTGCCGGCGATGCCGCTCGCGATGGGCGGTGCGCCGTTCTGGAACGAGCTGGCGTCGCCCCCGTCGACGGTGCGGGACTCGCTACGCAGCACGGGATTCGTCTGGTCGTAGGTCTCGGAGGTCTCGCTGATCTTGCTCGCGTCGACGACCGCCGTCGTCACGACCGAGACCTTGCCTTCACCGACCACGCGCTCGAGCATGAGGCGCACGCGGGTGGAGAGGGTCGACTCGAGTGACGCCGTCTTGTCACCACCACCGGCCTCGCCACCGTCGAGGAGGTTGCCGTGGTTGTCGACGACGACCACCGCGTCGGGGGCCATGCCCTCGACGCTCGCCGCCACCATCTGACGGATGCCACGCACCTGCTCGTTGGACAGCGACTGACCTGCATGGAGGTGCAGCGCGACCGACGCCGACGGCGGCTCCTGCTGATCCTTGAACACCGACCGCTTGCCGAGCGCGATGTGGACGCGGGCGCCCTCGACCTGACCGAGGGCCATGATGCTGCGGGCGAGCTCGCCCTGCAGCGCGCGGCGGTAGTTCACCTGTTCGGCGAAGCTCGACTGACCGAGGCTCGCCCCGTCGAACAGCTCGAAGCCTTTGCCCGTCCGCGGCAGGCCAGCGGCAGCGGCGATCGCGCGCGCCTCCGCCGCCTTGTCTGCGTGGACCTCGACCTTGCCGCCGGTGATGCGCGACTCGACGCCGCGTGCGTTCAAGTTCGTCAGCAGCTCCTGCGCGTCGTCGGGCGACTGGGTCTCGGTGACGACCGTCCACGTCGGGCCAGTCTTGCGAGACATCGTGATGCCGAGGACGGCCGCGATCACGACGATGACACCGACCGCGACCAGCTTCTTGCCGCGCGAGGTCTTGCCCCACAGCGCCTTGGCCTGCTGGAGGACGGCCGCGGGGCCCGTGTTCGAAGATCCGTCAGACATGCATTACACCTGGGTCGCCATCAGCTCTTTGTAAGCTTCGACAGCCTTGTTCTTCAGCGTCGTCGCGTAGCGCAGGGAGATGTTCGCCTTCTCCGCCGCGATCATGACTTCGTGGATGCCGACGTTCGGGTCGCCGTGAGCGAAGCGCTCGGCCATGTGCTCCGAGAGGTGCTCGTTGTCGCGAGCCTGCGTGAGCGCCGTCGCGAACGCCTCGCCGAGCTCGGGCTGGGCCGTGCGGGGGCGCGCTTCCATCTGGATGGAGGCAATGGAGCCCGGGTCGATGCTCGTGATCGTAGACATCAGCGACCGATCCCGAGAGCGCGCTCGGCCATGTTGACGGCGGTCGACATCGTCGTGATGCCGGCCTCGTACGCACGCGACGCGGTGATCATGTCCACCATCTCTTCGACGGGGTTGATGTTCGGATACGCGACGTAGCCCTCGGGGTTCGCATCCGGGTGACCGGGGTCGTACTCGAGGCGCGGGGGCGCGGTGTCCTGCTGGATCTCGGTGATCGCGACGCCCTTCACGGCCCGCGCGTAGGCGGTGTTCGCGGCGGCGGGCACATCCTGGGCGGACATCACCGCATCCTTGCGCTGGTACGGACCACCACCTTCGGCCTGCGTGGTCTGCGCGTTCGCCAGGTTCGACGAGGCGATGTTCATGCGGGTGCGCTGGGCGGTGAGGCCCGACGCAGACACTTCCATGGCGGTGAAGAAATCGAGCGTTGGCATTACTGTCCATCCCCCGCGGCGTAGCGGAGCATCGCGAGACGGCGCGAGACGAGCTCGGCGGACGTCGAGTAGCGAGTGCGGTTGGCGTCGATCTTTGCGAGCTCGCGCTCGAGCGCGACTGCGTTACCGTCAGGGCCCTGGAGCGTGCCGCCGTCGTCGAACGACTCGAGGCGCTCCGGAGAATTCGCGCCGCCGAGGTGGCCAGCGCTGGTCGTGTCCATCGCATTGACGCCGCTCGTCTCGAGGCTGGGACGGCGGAGGTCCTGCGGACGGAACCCGGGGGTATCGAGGTTCGCGACGTTGCCGGCGAGAACCGAGTGCCGTTCCCGGTGGAACGTCAACGCGCCTTGCAGGGCGTCGATGGATCCGAGGTCGATGGGCACGCGGGGCTTCACAGCAATTGCGGTGCCGGCCGACGGGCCCTGACATTCCGCAGTGATCGCGATCGAATACCGGCGGGGATGGTCGATCCGTCGGCGAGCTTGACGGGGTCCGGATCCGGCCGAAGACGGATCTGTGCCCGACAGGATCGCCCACGCCGTCTTCGGTCTCCTCTTCGAGACCAGCACAGATGCGGCGTTCATCGTCGATCGGTCGACCGGTCGGGTGGTGTCGGCAAACGTGCGCGCCGCGGACCTACTCGCTCGCGAGCGGGACTCCCTCATTGGTCTGACGCTCGCGGACCTCGCCTTCGAGGAACGCGATCTCGCCGCCCCCGGACGCTATGAGGATGTCGGACTTCGCCGCGGCGACGACTATCCGATCTATGTCGAGCTCCAGATCGCTCACGTCGAGGATCCCGAGTACGGCGCCTTGGCCGCATACATGGCGCGCGACAAGACGGAGCGCCGCGGCCTCGAACGCGAGCTGGTCGCAAACCACACGGCGCTCTTCACGGCCTACGCGGATCTAGAGAAGGCCCACGCCCAGCTCGGCGAGACCAAGCAAGAGCTCGAGACTCGCAACGCCGAGATCGCCTTGCTCGCCTGGCGGGCCGCGATGGGAGAGCTCGTCGCGGGCATCGCTCACCACCTCAACAATCCCGTGGGCGCCCTGTCGAGTACGACGACCCGCCTCGTCGTCCTCGTCAGCAAGCTCCCCCCCGAGCACCGCAGCGAGCTCGAACGCCTGCTCGCACGCGTCTCCCAGATCTCCCGCCGTATCGAGTCGAACGTCGCTGCGATCGTCCGCGCTTCGCGGGCGAATGCCATCGACGACGTGGCTCACCGCCCCGAGCTGCCTCCCGAGCTCGAGCAAGTCCTGTCCACGTTTGCCGAACGACTCGACGACATCCCGACGAAGGAACAGTCATGAAGACAGCCCGCATCCTCGTTGTTGATGACGACGACCACGTCAGAGAAGCCCTCGTCGACGAGCTCTCCGAGAGCTACCGCGTCGAGGCCGTGGCCTCCGGGACCGAGGCGATCGACGTGCTCGCCCACCGTCAGTACGACGTCGTGATCTCGGATCTCAAGATGCCGGACCTCGATGGGCTGGAAGTCCTGGAGTTCGCCCGCAAGCACCAGCGCGATGTCGTACGGGTGCTGCTGACGGGGTACCTGGACGAGCGGGCCCACCGCGCGCTGATGACACCCGATGCTCCCTACAAGGTAGGGAAGCCCTGGCACGACGAGATCGAGGTCGTGGTGCGCCGCGGCCTGGAGCAGCGCGAGCTGGCTCGTCGCCTGTTCGCGTCGGTGGAAGACGCCCTCTCGCTGAACAACTTCGACGAGGAGCTCGCCTCCACCCGCACGCCGCTCGAGCTGTCCGAGTCGATCGTTCGCCGCGCGCTCACGGTCGAGGGGGTTATCGGGTGCTCGACGATCGTGCGCACCGACGCCGGCGAGCAGCTGTTCACCGGCGGCTCGGTCTCCAAGACCGGACCCGGCTGGTACGTGGACCTGCCCCTCGACATCGAAGGTGACCTCCGCCTCCGCGCTCGCGGCGTCACCGATAGTGCGCGCCAGCTCGTGCAGTACATGGCGCATCGGGCCCAGCGGGCCTGCGGCATCCTCGAGGCCCGCGTGTCGTCGGTGAGCTCCGTCGTGGGCGCGGGCGGGGCCCGCACCAATCAGCTCATGCGCCAGGCCACGGTGGGCGCGCTGTCGTCGTCGCTCCTCCACGACCTCGCGTCGACGATGCAGGCCCTGTCGGCGGCGCTCAACGAGATCACGCTCCACGCCGAGACGGGCGCCTCACCCGAGCTCGCGGAGGCCGTCGCCGATGCGAACGCGGCCGGCGACGAAGCAGTCCAGCTCTTCGTCCAGATGCGCAAGTTCATCCGCGACGGAGACGTGACCATCAAGCCGGTGCGCGTCGACAGGCTGGTCGAGCGGGTCGTGAAGCTGGCGGGCGGCTACGTCCGCGAGCGGGCGCAGCTGCGAGTGGGAGAGCTCCCCACCGTCGAGATGGTCGTCGGCGAGTCGCTGTTCCTCCAGGTCCTCGCAAACCTGTTGCGAAATGCGGCGAACGCTTCACCGAAGCACGGAGTGGTCGACCTAAAGGCCAAGGTCACAGACGACGAGATCATGTTCTCCGTAGTCGACGATGGCCCCGGTGTCGCCAAGGAAATCGCCAGCACGATGTTCGAGCCATTCGCCAGCACGTCACACGAAGGCACGGGACTGGGTCTCGCGATCTCCGCGTACGTGATGCAGATGCTCGGCGGCACGATCAGCTACCGCAAGGACCCCGACCGGGGGGCTTGCTTCACGGTCTGCGTCCCCCGCACGGCCCGTCCCGCGCCGCCACCGATTGGAGATTGAGATGCCCACCGCCATCGTCGTCGATGACTCTCCGCTCGTCAGAATCCAGATTCGCCAGATCCTGACTCGCATCGGCTGCACCGTGGTGGCCGAGGCCGTGACCGGCGACGAGGTGCGGGCGCTGTACGAACAGCACCGCCCCGACCTCATCACTCTCGACATCGTGATGCCGGGCAAGGATGGCGTCACGGCAGCCACCGAGCTGCTCGCGGTCTATCCCGGCGCGCGCATCGTGATGTGCACGTCGCTCACCACCCGCGACAAGATCCTCGCGTGCCAGCGCGCGGGCGTCTGTCACTACCTCTTGAAGCCGTTCGACCCCGCGCGGGCCGCTCAGGTCTTCCAGATGGCGCTCGACCGGCCCGACACAGCCGTGTTGAGGAGTGCGCTGTGATCTGTTCGGCGTGCGACCGCGTGAATGCAGGGCACCGCCGGTACTGCGGTGGGTGTGGCAACGACCTCACGTGCGTGTGCGCCGCCTGCGCCTTTCAGAACACCGCCGATGACCGCTATTGCGGTGGCTGTGGGGTCGGCTTCGGCGACGCGCCCGCCCGGGCCAAGCCCGGCCCGAACACGACGACGCGGGTGCACATCGTCCCGATCAGCCAGACGCTACCGCCGGTCGTCGGCACCGTGCCCCCGGCCTCGAAGCCCGTCGAGGCGCCCGCCTCGGACGAGATGGCCGCCCTGTTCTCATCGCCCCCTGTCGAGCTCGAAACCCAGCTGCCGGAGTCCGGCATCGTTCAGGCCGACGTCGATCGGCTGTTCGGAGTCATCGCGTGACCGCACCGCCGCGTCCCCGAATTCCCCTCGAGTTGCTGCGGAAGCGAAATCCGTCGCAGACCGAGCTTGCCGCGTGCGGGGTGACAACCATCGACGAGCTCTACGACAACGTGGCGCGCCAGTTTCGCGTGCCGCGGCTCGTACTCGACGACGTCGAGCTCTCGCTCGATCTGATGAACCTCATCCCCGGCGCCGTCGCGATCAAGCACGGCATCGTGCCCGTCTTCGCCTCGAACGACGAGCTGACGATCGCCACCACCGATCCGTCGCAGCTATCCCTGTTCGACTGGCTCGCCCGCGAGCAGCGCCGCACGGTGACGGTGGTCGTCGCCACTCCCCAGGAGATCGAGCGCGGTCAGCAGCGTCTCTATGAAGTGCGGCGCGCCCCGGTCGTCGAGGAGTCGGGCGATCCGACGATCGAGGACCTCCAGGCCGCCACCCGCATCGTGAACGCGATCATCGCGGGCGCCATCGATCAGAAGGCGAGCGATATCCACGTCGAGGCCACCGAGCGCGAGACCGTGGTGCGCTACCGCGTCGACGGCGCGCTGCGCCAGGTCGACACCCGCAAGATCGAGCTCCACCCCGCGATCATCTCGCGTATCAAGGTGATCGCGAACCTCGACATCGCCATCAAGCACGCGCCCCAGGATGGCCGCATCAAGCTGCCCTCGGCGGCCGGTGATGTCGATCTTCGCGTCAGCGTCTTGCCGACGTACTGGGGCGAGAAGGTGGTCTGCCGTCTCCTCGACAACAAGCGGGCCGTCCAGTCGCTCGACGCGCTCGGCTTCGATCTGCAGCAGAAGGAGCAGCTGCTCCACATGGTCAAGCAGCCGTATGGCCTGGTGCTCGTCACCGGTCCCACGGGCTCCGGCAAGAGCACGACGTTGTACGGGGCTCTCAACGCGGTGCGTGACCCCGAAGTGAACGTCGTCACCGTCGAGGATCCGGTCGAGTATCAGATCGGCGGCATCAACCAGGTGCAGGTCGCTCCCAAGCGCGGCCTGACCTTCGCGACGGCGCTGCGGTCCATCCTTCGCCAGGATCCCGACGTGATCCTCGTCGGCGAGGTTCGCGACAACGAGACCGCCGTGCTCGCGGCCGAGGCCGCGCTCACCGGCCACCTCGTGATGACGTCACTACACACCAACGACGCGATCACCTCGATCACGCGTCTCCTCGAGCTCGGTGTCGAGCCCCACCTCGTGGCGCCGTCGATCCTCGGCGTCGTGTCGCAGCGCCTCGTCCGCGTGGCATGCAAGGCGTGCCGCGAGCTCTACGTTCCTGACGCCGCCGAGCTGAGCGCTCTCAACCTACCGAGTGTCCCGGAGGGCACGCGCGTCGCCCGCGCCCGCGGCTGCAGTGCTTGTCACCGCACCGGGTACAGCGGCCGGACCGCCGTTCGCGAGATGCTCACGGTCGACGAGACCCTGCGCGCCCTGATCGCCCGTCGCGCCACGATGGAAGAGATGCGCGCCTGCGCCACCGCCACCGGGTTTCGCACGATGCGGTTCCACGCCCTCCGCCTCTGGCTTGCGGGCATCACCACGACGAGGGAGCTGATTCGTGTCACTCGCGGCTAGAGCTACCACCGACGTGACCATGCTCGCCCTCGATGCGTTCCTCCAGACGGTCGCGTCCACGCTCCACGAGGCGACGGGCGTCGGCATCGACGATCCGCCCCACGGCCGCAGCGACGAGGCCATCTCCGTGATCATCCATGCCCGCGGCTCGCTCTCGGGCGTGACCTGGCGCTTTCCGGTCGCGCTCGCGGCGCGCGCCGCCTGGAAGATGGCGCCCGACATGGTCCCTGACCATGCGCTCTGCGTGCTGGCGGCCGGCGAGCTAGCGAACATGTTGACGGGCCGTGGTCTCGAGGCCCTGGCGGGATGTGGCGTGAGGATCGAGATCGAACCGCCACAGATCGCTGTGGCCTGCGCCCCCGGGATTTCGGGGGAGCTCCGCACCGAGCTCGGTGCAGTCGAAGTCGTCTTTCATGGCCTCGGGAGGTCCACGTGAACGCCGCCGTTGCTTTGTCACCCGTTGCCGAGCTGAACGATCCGACGCAAGCGCCCACCTTCCCGGGCGCGACGATCGTCCTCGACGCGGATGGCCGCGTGATTCGCTCATGGCTGGGCCCCGCCTCGCCGGTCGCGTCATGCGAGGGCACGATCTTCGGTGCGCTGGACCTCGATGACACATCTCCCGAAGCAGCCCGCGTGCAGCTCGTGCTCGCCAGTGCGATCGGTGGGATGGCGGGAGCATGGTCCGTGTTCGCCGCCGACGCCCCGACCATGCTCGTCAAGCGCGACAACTCGGTGCTGACGTCATTCTGGCAGCCCGTGGTTCGTCGCGGCTGGATCGTGGCCGTGGCGGGGTTCGTGGTGGCCGGAGCTCCGCCGCGTCTCGAAGCCGATGACCCCGTCGAGCGCAATCGAATCTGCGTCGACGCGCTCGGTCTACTCGATGAATGCGATGCCTGTGTGCGGCACCTGCGGGCCGACGGCACGGCGCGCCACGCGGTGCACAGGATGTTCCGCGCCGTGCACACGATCAAGGGCTCGACGCGCGGCACCCAGCTGCGCTCGATCTGCGAGCTCGCACACGCCGCCGAAGAGTCGCTGGAGATCCTGCGCCGCAAGGACGAGCCGGCCTCGCTCGAGGAGCTCTCTCAGCTCGAGGCGGATCTGCGCCGCCTCCGGACGGCCGTCGTGCAGGCTCGCCCGCGAGGCGAGACCGACGATGCGATGACGGAGCTCCTGGCCGAGTGTCGGTCGGCCATCCTGGATCTGCGCGTCGCCGTGGCCCGTCTCGCCGACGGAGATGCGGGAGCGATTCCGGCCGCGACGCGGGCCGTCGATCGGATCGGTCGCGCCGCGGACCGCGCCAAGCTCCGCGCCCTGCGGATCCAGTGCACGGCCGCTCACAACACCCTGATGATGCTCGGCGACGATTCCATGGAGAAGGACCTGGTCGCCGAGGTCTGGGCGCTCCTCGACCACGTGGACCTGTACGGGGAGGTCTACCGCGAGCTATCGGCTTCTGACGCCGGACCGTCGCTGCTCGTCACGCTGTCCTCGTGGATGGATGCGCCGGAAGCCGACGGCGACGCCACCTCGCACGATACGCTCCTCGACATGCTGACGAAGGCCGGCGTGCCCTCGCTGGTCGACGCCTTCACGGCGAGCGACGCCTATGCCTCGCGCCGTGCGCTCGGACTCCTTGCCGACGCGCAGGCCATGTTCGAGCCCGCTCGTCCACGCGACGATGCATCGCTCCGGTTCGAGCGCGCGCAGCGCGACCTGCTCGATGCCCTCGACGCGCTGGCGCGCGACGTCCCCCCGGCGCAACTCTCCGATGCGCGCGCGATCGTGCAGCGGCTCGTCTGGACGCCGCTCTCCGTGGTCGGTCGCCGGCTCTCGCGCATGACCCGCACGCTGGGGGCCGAGCTCGGCAAGACGGTATCCGCGGAGATCGACGTCGGTGACATCCTGGTCGCCCCCGAGATCGGGCGCGTCGTCGGCGAGATCCTGGTCCACGCCGTCCGCAACGCCGCCGACCACGGCATCGAGGCCGCCGGTGAGCGCACCGCGGCCGGCAAGGAGCCAGCGGGGACCATCTGGGTGACGGCCCAGGAGCGCGGCGACCGCGTCGTGCTCACGGTCCGCGACGACGGCCGGGGCCTGGACCTCGACAAGATTCGCCGCGTGGCGGCCGCGAAGGGGCTCCTCGACTCGACGGCCGTCTCCGACGAGGAAGCCATCGATGTCCTGTTCGCCCCCGGATTCTCGACGAGCTCGGTCGTGACCGCCGTCTCGGGCCGCGGTGTCGGTATGGACGTGATTCGCTCCCTCGCCGAAGAGCAGGGGGGCTCCGTCACCCTCGCGTCGCAGCCGGGCCGCGGCACGACCCTGACGCTCGAGCTGCCCGTCGCCCCGGTCTGAGCGACTCGGGCCACCCGCCTTCTCGCCGCAGTGGCGTCACCACGACGACGGCCGAACCATCAAGTGGCGGGTTCCGCGGATGCCGGTGGGGCGTCCTTCGGCACCGGCGGCTTCACCTTGTAGGTCGCGAGGAACTTCATCGCCTTCACGCCGCGGATCGCCCAGAAGAGAACGAGGAAGGCGGCGACGAGGAACGCGGGCCCGGAGAGCAGGAGCTTGCCCCACGAGATGCTCTCGGCCGTCGAGGCTCCACTCATCACCGAGTCGTTGATGGCGTCGAGGATCTTCGCCGCCACGAGCGCGAACAGCAGCGGGAAGATCTGGACGAGCAGGACGGCCGCCGTACCCCACTTGAAGAAGTGCGTGTGCTTGCTCACCGGCGACCCTTCATTGAACTTCTGCTGGAAGATCTTCTGGCTCTTCCCGAGGAAGAACGACATCGAGAGGATCAGCGCGGCCAGGTTCAGAACGAGGAAGAAGATCACGGCGAAGAGCGTCACGAAGACGAGACCGGATGACGCGCCCTTCGCGAATTGCAGGTAGGTGACGGTGAGGCTGAAGTACGTGAGCAGCGCATCGAGAGCTGGCTTGACGATCTGACCGAGCACCCACGACGAGATCATCGTCAGGACGGCCAGTACACCGACGGTGCAGATCGACGCGAGCAGCTCGCCCTTCACGCGGCGCATGGCGCCGGCGACCACATCCTTGCCCGCATGATCGTTGCCCGCCGCCGCCGTGGCGGGCAGCTTGATGATCTCCACCAGCGTCGGCCGGATCGCGAGCACGAAGAGCAGCAGCGTGACGATCGTCAGCACGATCGGTAGGGCGCTGAAGATGAAGTCGACCTTCTTGAACATCCTGGCGACGGTCATGAAGACCTTCGCGTCCTCGACGATCTTCACGCCGTTCTCGAGGAGCGTCACGCTCGGCTGCTCCTCGGGCTGGTTGCGCACTTGCTCGAGGGTCGGCAGGAACAGCTCCTTGCCCATCACGATGAACTTGTCGGCGTGCTCGTCGAGCGTGTCGAAGGTTCCACCCGCGATGGCGATGCTTGGATTCGTGAACTTGGACAGAGCCCCCTGCACGGTCCGGAGGCCGAACAGCACCGCCCCGAACAGGTTCACGGTCACGACGAAGGTCGCGGCCGCGAGGGCCGAGTACTTCATCAGCATGCCCATCTGACCCGGGTACTTCTTCTTCAGCACGAACGGCATGAGCAGCAGGAGGAAGCCCGTCAGCGAGATCCCGACGACGATCTTCGAGAAGGTGGCCATCCGCTGGTCCGCCTTCTTGGCGATCTTCGTGGACATCTTCTCCAGCACGATCTTCTTCACGAGGCGGACACCCGTGCGGAACGTCTCCGCGTCGATCGACGGCAAGAGCTCGGTCGCGTCCGGTCGCGCGTCGAGCGCGTCATCGTTCGGGAAGTTCGGGATGTCGTCGAAGAACGCGGCGAACTCCTGGCGGTCGGCGATCTCGTCGGGCTCGATCTTGCCATCGCCGTCCTGGTCGAAGGGGTCCGTCGGCGGATCCTCTTCCTGCGCGTCGGGGACTCCATCGTTGTCGATGTCGCCGTCGTCGAGCGCATCCGGCGTGCCGTCGCCGTCACTGTCCTGCGCGTTCGGATCGACATCGGCGTACGCCGCGAGCTCCTGCGCGTCACTGACGCCGTCGCCGTCCGTGTCCGTGGATCCATCCGGACGTCCGTCGCCATCCACATCATTCGGATCCGCTGGGGGCGGCGCCTCGCCCGGACCCGTGTCTTCGGTGGCGGTGGGCGAGTCAGCGCCGGCTCCGCTGCCGGCGGGCTCGGCGCTGCCGGCATCGTCGCCGCCGGCGGGCTCCGCGCTGCCGGGGTCTGGGTCCGCCGAGCCGCTGTCTCCATCACCGCTTCCCGCCGGATCCGCATCGCCCTCGGGCGCAGGCTCGGGCGCAGGCTCGGAGGGCTCGGGCGCAGGCTCGGAGGGCTCGGGCGCAGGCTCGGAGGGCTCACCGGCAGGATCGCTATCTGCTTGATCCTCGGCGAGAGCCTGACCACTTGCCACCAACATCACCAGCATGACGAGCCATGACATGCACCGCATGCGGCGGAGAGTGGATGCGTGACCTCGAGCGGGTCAACTGGCAGCTGATGTTTCGGCGTAACTTGATCGCGAGTCCTGCCGTGATTTCACT
Source organism: Kofleriaceae bacterium (assembly GCA_022842285.1). Taxonomy (GTDB): domain Bacteria; phylum Myxococcota_A; class Polyangia; order Haliangiales; family Haliangiaceae; genus JABFXX01. The sequence continues at coordinate 111 of JALHPV010000113.1, read as the reverse complement.
CAGGTGCGCGTACGTGAGCGGTGTTTAGGACTAGAGCGCAGGTGACGCCGCGAGCGCGAGGACGGCGGCGAAGGCCTCGTCGCACGTGGGGCGGATCTGCTCCGGGGGGAG
>JALHPV010000112.1 GCA_022842285.1 Kofleriaceae bacterium | reverse complement strand
TGCAATGTCTTCACGTTTGGGGGCTACGATGGCGGTCCGTCGGCCGCGGTGAGCACCGACCAGGTCCGCGTGTGGAGTGACGGAGCGTGGTCGGTGGTGCCAGGCCTCACGTCCCCGTCGGTCTCCGGAATCGCCAGCGCCGTCGCGACGCCGCGCGGCATCGTGCTCGTGGGGGGCTTCGGCGCCCAGGCAGAGACGTGGATCCTGGCCGAGGGCGTCTTCACCCAGGTGACCGGCCCCGCGCCACCCGCGCGCATCGAACCGATGCTTGTCTACCGCCAGGCGACGGACACCGTCGTGATGCAGGGCGGGTATGAAGGCGGCGTCGGACCGCGCGACGACACGTGGGAGCTCGGTCCGGACGGCTGGGTGGAGCGAGTCTCGGCGGTCAAGCCGCCGTATCGCGACGGCGCGCTGTACGCCTACGACCGCGTGCGCGATCGCATGATGATCTTCGGAGGCTCGGCGCGCGACACCGGCATCAGCGACGCCAACCTGTGGGAGTGGGACGGCACGGAGTGGATGCTGCGTGCGGAGAGCGGCGGTCCGTCGGCGCGCGCGATGGCGCTCGGGGGCTACGACTCGCTGCGCGGGCGCTTCGTCGTGGCCGGCGGCAGGAACGAGAGCGGCTCGCTGCGCGACTCCTGGGAGTGGAATGGCGAGGTCTGGACGCGCGTCGATTCGCCGACGGTCGTTCCGGTGCTCGATGACAGCGCGCAACCGATCAGCGGCTACGACGAGCTGAACGCCCGCATTCTCGTGATCGATATGGCGGGGACCCACGCGCTGGCGTACACGTCGGCACTCTCGCCGCGTGACGTCTGCACCGATAGCGATACGGACGGGGACGCGCTCGTGGGCTGCGCGGATCCCGACTGCACGCTCCGGTGCGTGACGTGCGGAGACGGCACGTGCGATCCGATCGAGCATCGCCGGCTCTGCCCGGCCGACTGCCCGTAGGCTACTGCTCGCGCATGCCGGGCGCCTCGCGGCCCGTCGAGGCCACGTACTCCTCGTACGAGCCGCCGTAGAAGCGCGGGCCGGCCGCCGAGAGCTCGAGGACGCGGCTCGCAAGGGCGCGCAGGAACTGGCGATCGTGGGAGACGAAGATGAGCGTGCCGTCGTAGTCGGCGAGCGACTTCACGAGGGCGCGCTTGGTGGCGATGTCGAGGTGGTTGGTGGGCTCGTCGAGGACGAGCAGGTTGGGCGCGTCGTAGAGGAGCTTCGCGAGCGCGAGGCGAGCACGCTCGCCCCCGGACAGGACGCGGATCTGCTTGAAGACGTCCTCGTCGTGGAAGCCGAAGGCACCGGCGAGGCCGCGCAGCGTGCCCTGGTTCGCGTTGGGCGCATGCTGCATCAGCTCGTCGAGGATGCTGTGATCCCCGGTGAGGCCGTCCATCACGTGCTGGGCGTAGTAGCCCATCTGCACGGACGCCCCGATCGTGACGACGCCCTGGTCCGGCGTCAGCGCCCCCGCGATCATCTTGAGGAGTGTCGACTTGCCCGCGCCGTTCTCCCCCATGACGGCCCACCGCTCCTTGCGGCGAACGGTCATCGAGAGGTCGGCGTGGACCGTGCGAGCGCCATACGACTTCGCGAGCTTGTCGAGGCGAATGACATCGTCGCCGGAGCGCGCGGGCGCCTTGAAGTCGAACGTCTTCTCGACGATCCGCTTCGGCTCCTCGATCTTCTCGACCTTCTCGAGCTTCTTCAGGCGGCTCTGCACCTGGGCCGCCTTCGCGACGTGGGTCTTGAAGCGCTCGATGAAGCGGTTCTCCTTCGCGAGGCGAGCCTGCTGGCGGGCGTATTCGGCCTCGCGACGCTCCGTCTCCAGCACGCGCATCTTCTCGTAGAAGTCGTAGTTGCCGGTGTACGCGCGGACCTGGCCGCCATCGATCTCGACGATCTTCGCGACGACGCGGTTCATGATCTCGCGGTCGTGGCACGTCATGACGACGCTGCCCTCGTAGTCGCGGAGGAACGTCTCCAGCCAGAGGATCGACTCGATGTCGAGGTAGTTGGTCGGCTCGTCGAGGAGGAGCAGGTCGGGCTTCGCGAGGAGGATCTGGGCGAGCGCCACGCGCATCTTCCAGCCGCCCGAGAGCGTGCCGACATCGTTGCCCATCTGCTCGTCGGAGAAGCCGAGGCCGTGCAGGATGGTCTGCGCGCGCGCCTCGAGCTCGTAGCCGCCGAGGTCCTGATAGCGCGCCTGCACCTCGCCGAAGCGCGCGACCACCTCGTCGAGATCATCGCCGGCGGCCTCGAGGCGCACCGTCAGCTTCGCGAGCTCGTCGGCGAGGACCGCCACCTCGCCCGCCCCCGCGCAGGTCTCCGCGAGGATCGTGCGCCCCTTGAGATCGCCCACGTCCTGGCGGAAGTAGCCGAGGGTCATCTTGCGTGGCCGTTCGACGGCGCCGTCGTCGGGCTGCTCCTCACCGGCGACGAGGCGGAAGATGGTCGTCTTGCCTGCGCCGTTCGGCCCCACGAGCCCGACCTTCTCGCCGGGGTTGATCTGAAAGGAGGCGTCGACGAACAGGATCTGCCCGCCGTACTGCTTGGTCACCCCGGAGAACGCGATCACGGCCGGGGTCTATAGCATCAATCGCTGCGGCGCTTGGCCTTGGCCTTCACGGCGGCGCGGGCGGCGAGCTGACGGGTCTTCTGGGCCTGGCGCTGGGCGGCCAGCGAGCGCTCCGCGGCGAGCTTGTGGAAGCTGGCGAGGCGCTCGGGAGAAATCGCATCCCGCACCGCGCACCCCGGCTCCTTCACGTGCTGGCAGTCGTTGAAGCGGCACTGCGCGGCGAGCTCGGCGATGTCGTCGAAGGCCTGCTCCTGGTCAGGATCGTCCTCGTCGAGCCACTGCGCCAGCTCGCGCATGCCGGGCGTGTCGATCCAGATGCCGCCGTCACGCGCCACGAACAGCTCGCGGCGCGTGGTGGTGTGTCGGCCGCGTTCGTCGGCGCGAATCTCGCGGGTGACCTGCTGCGTCCCGATCATCGCGTTCAGGAGCGACGACTTGCCGACGCCGGAGCTGCCGAGGAGGACCGCGGTCCGGCCGGGCCCCCCCAGCGACCGGACCTCGTCGAGCCCGACGCCCGTATGGGTCGAGACGCCGATGACGCGCGGGCCGACCGCCTCGGCCCGGGCGATGGCCACGGCGGGGTCGGCCACGAGATCGAGCTTGGAGACGGCGATGACCGGCTCGATGCCCCCGTCGCGCAGGAGTCCGAGGTACCGGTCGAGGCGCGCGAGCACGAGGTCCGTGTTCGCCGACGTCATGATGATGCCGACGTCGACGTTCGCCGCGAGCGGCTGCGGCACGACGGCCTCGCCCGCGGCCTTGCGCACGAGAAACGTCGTGCGCGGCTCGATCTCGCGAATGATCGCGGCGCCATTGCCGGCGACCGCTTCGCTCCACCGCTCGACGACCACCCAGTCGCCCACGGTGGGGAGCGCTCGCTTGTCGGCGGCCTCGTTGTAGGCCTTGCCCGTCAGCTCGGCCCAGGCGACAGCGCCGTCAGGCCCCAGCGCGTGATACGCGCCGCGATGTTCCGCGGCGATGCGAACGCGATCCAGACTAGTCCTCGAACTTCGACTTCACGCGGCGCTCGCCCTTGGCGACGATCTCGCGGTTGTAGAAGTCAGCCTTCGGCACGCCGTCCGCGATCGCCTTGTCGGCCTTCGCGATCTCCTCCTGGATGAGCTTCTCGAAGGCGGGCAGGGGCTGCGCGCCGTTGACGAAGCGACCGTTCACGAAGAACGCGGGCGTACCGTTCGCGCCGACCGGCTGGAGCGCCTGCTGGCTCGAGGAGATCCACTTCTGGCACTCCTTCATGTCGCCCTCGAGCTTGCCCATGTCCACGCCGGCGTTCTGCACCAGCGTCTTCATGTTCTCCGGGTTCATCTGGTCCTGGTTCATCACCGGACGACCGTTCTCGATCCGGAAGAAGGCATTCCAGAACGCGTTCTTCACCGCGCTGTACTTGCCCTGCTTCGCGGCCGCGCACGCCATCATCGCGGGCGGCAGCGCCGGCTGGCCGTGGATGACGAGGTACTTGCTCACGATGCGCACGTCGTTCGGATACTTCTCGCGGATGGCTTCCATCGTCGGGTTGACCATCGCGCAGTACGGGCAGAGGAACTCGAAGCCCTCGATGATCGTGACCTTCGCATCCGCCGGGCCCTCGACCGGGTCGATCGGATCCACGGCGACCGAGTACGTCGCGCTCGGGTCCGGCTCGCCGCCGCCCATCGCCTGATCGAGCACCTCGATGACCTTGCCGAGCTTGCGCTCGACCTTGGCCAGGCGAGCCTCGACGTCGCCAGACACCGCACCACCAGCGGCACCCGCCTCCGCGGTCTTCGGCACATCATCGAGCTTCGACGGCGCCTTCTGGCAGGCGACAGCGAGCAGAGCAAGGGACAGGCAAAGCGTACGCATGGGGCTCCTTGTAACTCGCGAACCGTCCGAAGGCCACCCTCATTCCGGTTCCCGGCCGGTTCCTGTTAGGTTTCGCCCCGCCCATGCACGTGCCCCATAACCACGCGCTAGGTATCCAGTTTCATTCGGTACGCAACGGTGAAGCCATCACCGAGCTGCCGTACGACGCCAAGCTCGTCGGCAACCCCGACACCGGCGTCCTCCACGGCGGAGCCATCACCGCCCTCCTCGACGCGACCTCCGGCGCTGCCGTCATGGCCGCCCTGACATCCCCTGTCCCGATCGCGACCCTGGATCTACGCATCGACTACCTCCGCCCCGCCGAGCCGCACCACGCCGTCCGCTGCAAGGCCACCTGCTACAAGGTCACCACCAACGTCGCCTTCACCCGCGCCGTCGCCTACCACGCCGACGAAGCCGACCCGATCGCGCAGGCCGTCGGCACCTTCATGGTCTCGACCAAGCCAGGCAAGGCGACGTGACGCTGACCGAACGACTCGCCACCGCCAAGGCCGCCGGCAACCTCGCCGACGTCCTCGGCGCGATCCCGTACGCCCAGTTCCTGGGCTTCTCCGCCAGCCTCGATGGCGACTCCGTCATCACGACGATGCGCTTCGCCCCTCATCTCATCGGCAACCCGCATCTCCCCGCCCTCCACGGCGGAACCCTCGGCGCGCTCCTCGAGTCCGCCGCCATCTTCCAGCTCATCTGGTCCGCCGAGACGATCGTCCTCCCCAAGACCATCACCATCACCGTCGACTACCTCCGCTCGGGCGGTCCCCACGACACCCACGCGCGCGGTGTCATCACCCGCCGCGGCCGCCGCGTCACCAACGTCTCGATGGAAGCCTGGCAGGCCGACCGCGCGGCGCCGATCGCCTCCGCGCACGCCATCTTCCTCGTGAAGCGCGACGGCTAGCGGCCATGCCGCTCCGTTAGCGGTGGCGCATCGTGCTCGTGCTCGTGTTCCGCGTGCACGAGCACGAGCACGAGACATCCTGCTGCGATTTCGCTCGGCAGCCTCTCCGGAGGCGAGCCGTGCCGGTGAGGCGGGGCGCAACGTGACGACCTGGTGGAACGTTGATACCGTCGCGCACGATGAGCGACCGCCTCGACCCGGTGAACACGCGCCCGACCCACGGCGCCAAGGGTCGCGAGATCCGACGCTTCCGGGTCAGTGTCACCGGCGGTCCCGCCCTCGGGACGAGCTGGGCCGACCCCATCGAGCGCTGCGCGATCGGCTCGCACCCTTCGAACAACCTCGTCATCGATGATCCGACGGTCTCGCGCTTCCACTGCGAGGTCTCCATCGCCGGCACCCGCGTCCGCATCCGCGACCTCGGTAGCCGCAACGCGGTCATCGTCAGCGGCGTCAACATCACCGATGGCTCGGTCGGCGGCGGCGCCGTCCTCCAGCTCGGCCACTCCCAGCTCCGCATCGACGTCGACGAGGACCTCGCCGAGCTCGCGACCTCCGCCGCCAATCACTTCGGCGGCGTCGTCGGGGCCAGCCCCGCCATGCGAGAGGTCTTCTCCATGCTCGAGCGCATCGCGCCGAGCGAGGCCACCGTCCTCATCGAAGGCGAGACGGGCACCGGCAAGGAAGGCACCGCCGAAGCCATCCACGACGCCTCCCCGCGCGCCGGCCGCCCCTTCGTCGTGGTCGACTGCTCCGCCATCCCCGAGAACCTCCTCGAGAGCGAGCTCTTCGGTCACGAGGCCGGCGCTTTCACCGGCGCCTCGCAGCGCCGCATCGGCGTCTTCGAGCAGGCCCACGGCGGCACCCTCTTCCTCGACGAGATCGGCGAGCTCCCTCCCGAGCTCCAGCCCAAGCTCCTCCGCGCCCTCGAGTCGCGCGAGATCCGCCGCGTCGGCGGCAACCACCCGATCAAGTGCGACCTCCGCATCGTCGCCGCCACGAACCGTGACCTCCGCGCCGAGGTCAACAAGGGCACCTTCCGCGCGGACCTCTACTACCGCCTCGCCGTCGTCCGTATCCCGCTGCCCGCCCTCCGCGAGCGCACCGGCGACATGCCCCTCCTCGTCGATCACCTCCTCCGCCGCATGGGCGCGCCCGCGACCACCATCGCGCAGCTCACCGATCCGACGTACCTCACCGCCCTCGCCGCCGCCCCGTGGCCGGGCAACGTCCGCGAGCTCCGCAACCACCTCGAGCAGTGCGCCGTCTTCGGCGAGCGTCGCATCCCCGGCATCCCCGGCGCCCCGCACCCCGCCGCGCAGGTCGACGCCACCCTCCCCTACGAAGTCGCCCGCCGTCAGGCCATCGACTCCTTCGAGCGCGACTACGTCACCGCGCTCCTCGCCCGCACCGGCGACAACGTGGCCGCCGCTGCCCGCGATGCCGGCGTGAACCGCGCGTACCTCCATCGCCTCCTGCGCCGCCACGGCCTGCGCTGACGCAGCCAAAGGCGCGAACCAAGGTTGTGCAGCGGTTGCTGTACCATTTGCGGATGTCAGGACTCTCGGGATTCCCCAACGTGACATTGAGTGCGCTACTCACGGTGGCTGCATGCACCTTATCGACGCCCACTCAGCCGGCTTATGTGCCGCAGCCCTCGCCGGTGACCTCTACTGAGCCTTCCTATCTTTCCGACCCGCATGCCAATCTCGTGTGGAAATGCGAACGCCGGGACGGCGAGGCCTGCACGTGGCTGGGCCGCTCCTACGAGGGCGGGAGCATGTACCCAGCCGGCGGATATGTAGCTCAGAACTTTGCGAGAGCTCGCCAGTTCTACGAGCGGGCCTGCAGACTTGATCATGTCGACGGCTGCTACCACGCCGCTCTGCTGATGCGAGAAGGCAAGGGTGGGGAACGTGATTCCCAGCTCGGTGACCAACGGTTGCGTATCGCATGCGACCGAGGCAGCAGCTCTGCTTGCATTACTATCCAACGCGACGAGACCGCACGAGAGCTCGAGGCAGCAAGACGAGAGCGAGAAGCGCAACAAGAAGACAGAACGCGGCGGCTCGAACAGGCGCAGCGAGAGAGTAATAGCCGCCAGGCGGCTCTCGAGCGGCGATGGGACGTTATCCCGGATGGAGACGAGTGGTTCTGCTATTCGGCTGGGCTTCCTGCGGGGACGCAGGAAGCCGACCGCTTTAGCAACTGTGCACGACGTGAAGGCGATTGCGTCGATCACCGGAAGAGCTGGCTCAAATCCGACGCACACCGAGACTCGAAGAATTCAAGAGGATATCGCGTGACGAAGTGTGAGCGCCAAGTCAAGGCGGCCTGCTTCGTGTTCGAGTGGCGGATGCACGAATCGGTTGCATACGCATGCTCGTCGGACTTCGAAGATTGCGAGTCGAGTCTCTACATTTACGGCACGTCCGCCGATGTGCAGAATGCTTCGAGCGAGTGCCGGGCATTCTGACTTCTCTTCTACGCCAACGTGAACATCAGGTTCCGGACGGGACCGGCAGGCGCATCGTGATGATCGCGCCGCCACCGGGACGCGGCGCCAGCGAGACTTCCCCGCCGTGCGTGGCCGCGACGGCACGAGCGACACCGAGACCGACGCCGACGCCTGCGCCGCGGGCCTTCGAGCGGAAGAACGGATCGAAGGCGCGGCGGGCTTCCTCGGCCGAGAGCTCGCTGCCGTTGTCGGTGACCTCGACGACGACATCGCCGCTACGTTCGGCGACCTCGACCACGATGCGATTCGAGCTGCCCCGCGGCGGTTCGGGATCGAAGCCCGAGCTCGAGAACAGGAACATCGCGAGCACGGCCTGGCCGAGGCGTGCTTCCTCGCCGTACACGGCGGGCACGGGGAAGATCTGGCGGATCACGTTGGCGCGTGGGCCAAGTGACGGCCCGGCGAGGCGCAGCGAGGACGATACGAGGGCCGCGAGATCGACTTGCTGCGATTCACCGCGGGCGGCGAGCGACTGGAAGGCGCGGACCGTGCTCGCGATGCGCTCGGTGCCGGTGGTGATGTCGTCGTGGCAGCGGAGCGCCAGTGCCTGCGCCGCTTCGGGGAGCTGCGACACGAGCTGCTTGCGCAGCGAACGTAGGTTCAGCAGCACGTACGTGAGCGGGTTGTTGATCTCGTGGGCGAAGCCGGCGGCGAGGGCGCCAACGAGACCGATGCGATCCGATTCGAGCATCGAGAGCTGCATGAGCTGCGACGACGCCTGCGCATCGACATCCCGCAGGGTCATCACGTAGGCGACGCCGCCCGTGAGCTTCACGCCGGAGATGCTGACGTCACAGCGGATCTGATGGCCGTCCTTGTGGATGCACGAGAACTCGAGCGTCGGCGGAATCGGCTGGCCTCCCCGAAACTGCGTGGAGAGCTGGGTCAGCAAGGCCCGGTCGCTCTGCCAGATGGTGTCGATCGGGGGAACTTCGAGGATTTCCTCGAGTGCGTAGCCGAGGAGCGAGGCCGCGGGCTCGTTCGTGTACCAGCGCTCGAAGCCGCGGCCCTGGTCGGCGATCACGAACAGCGGAATGCCGGCGAAGCCAACGACGTCACACAACGCGGGCCAGAGCGCCCGTAGGTCTGCCGAGATCATCCGCTCTCCTCCCCAGTCACCTTCACGAAGGTCCCGCGTTCGCGATCCTTGCGCACGCCCGGAAACTGCAACACCTGGTTGTGCATCGCCACGTACACGCCGGGCGCGAGCACCTGCACCGCGAGCAGCGCCTCGGTGAGGTTCTGCAGCGCATCCGTCGACCGCAGCTCGTAGGGGCGCATGGCCCCGGTGAACACGATCGGGGTCCGGGGCGTGCCGACGAGCTCGACGACGCGCTCGCCCGACTGCGCGAGCCGATCGGTGCCGTGCACGACGACGACGCCGGCCGTGGCCGTGGCCATGCGCCCGGCGGTCTCGGCGATCAGCGTGTGATCGTCGGCCGTCATGTCGAGGCTGTCCTTGTTCATCAGCTGGACGCGCTGAACTTCGACGCCGCGCAGCTCCAGCGACGCGAGCATGATGTCGAGCACCGAGAGCTTGTTGGCGAGGACGCCGGATAGCTCGTCGTAGGTCTTCTCGATGGTTCCGCCCGTCGAGATGAGTGCGATCCGTCGCGCCATGACTACGTGATGAGCGGTAGCAGGAGATAGACCCCGACGGCGACTGCTCCGGCCAGGATCAGCACGAAGAGCACGGTGAGCACGGGACGCCCGGCGTTGTCCGGTGGAAGCGTCTTCGCGGGCGGCGCGAGGTGCTGCTTGGCGGGATCCGGCCGGCGCTCCACCGACGGCGGCGACGGCATCGGCGCCGGCCCCGGGCTCGTCTGCGGAATGCCGCTCTCGGGCGGAATGGATGCGCCGCGCGGCGGAATCGAACCGGCGGGCGGCAGGGGAATCGCCGCCGCGGAGCCCCGCATCGTGATGGGCCCGGGCGGAATCTTCGGCTTGCTGCCCCGCACCTGCGTCGGCAGCAGCTCGTCGATGATCATGCTCTCGGACGGCACGATCTCGTTGCGGCGATCGAAGTAGCCGACGGGCATCTGATCCGTGCCGGTCTCGGCCGCGAGCGCCGCCGAGACGGGCGAGACCACCGGTGCCGAGCGGGGCGCGAAGCCATTCGTGACCGTGGTGGTCGCGGACTCGCTGGCCGGCGGCTCGATCAACATGCTGACGCTGCCGCCGGTATCGATGAGCGGACCGGCGTGCAGGCTCGGCCGGGTGTGCTCGAAGGCGAACTCGATCCACTCGACGATCTTCTGGTTCGGCACGACCATGTCGAGCCGCCGCGTCAGCGTCGTCATGGCCTGGCGCAGCGCGCTCGCCTGCTGCCACCGCCGCTCGGGATTGCGCTCGAGCGCCGTCATGATGATGTCATCGATGTCGGCCGGGACCGCCGGGTTCGAATGCGATGGCGCCACGATCGGCATGTTCTGCACGCGTTGCAGGGTCTGCATGTCGTCGCCGCCGGTGAACAGGGGACGGTTCGTGAGGAGCTCGTGCGCGATGACACCGAGGGCGAACAAGTCGGCGCGCGCGTCGAGGTGGCCGAGGATGTACTCGGGCGCCATGTAGCCGAACTTGCCCTTGATGGTGCCGCTCACCGTCTTCATCGAATCGTCGGCGGCCTTGGCGATGCCGAAGTCGATGAGCTTCACGCAGCCGTCGTGCGAGATGATGACGTTCGAGGGCGAGACGTCCCGGTGGATGATGCCGAGGGGCGTGCCACTGTCGTCGGTGCAGTTGTGCGCGTAGTCGAGCGCATCGCAGAGCTGGTTCAGGATCGCGAGTGAGATCGGCACCGGCATCGGGCCCGTGGTTCCCGCGCAATGCTGGAGGATCTCGCGGAGCGTGTAGCCCTCGACGAGCTCCATCGCCATGAAGTAGATGCCGTTGACCATCCCCAGCTCGTAGGTCTGGGGGACGTTCGTGTGGCGCAGGTGGCTCGCGAGGCGCGCTTCCTTCACGAAGCCCTGCACGAGCTCGGGGTTGTTCGCGACGTGCGGCAACATCCGCTTCAGGGCGACGGGGCGCGAGAAGCCTTCGATGCCCGGCATCTCCGCACGATGCACTTCGGCCATGCCTCCGACGCCGAGCTGTTCGTACACCACGTACGGCCCGAACAGCTCCCTGCGCGAGCCCTCGCTCACCCGCTGATGGTACCAGCTATGGCGTAGCGGCGGACCGGTAGCGTGCCCGGGCTGTCGGGGCGAGATTCCGGTTCACCAGGAGCGTCGTGGCGATCGGCAAGAGGAGGCCGATCGCGAGGAACGCGTAGAGGACGAACTTTCCTCCGGCGGCGCCGTCGAAATTCATTGCCTTTAGCTCGGGCCAGGTCGTGTAGACGGTGATGGCAGCCGCCCCGACGCCATACAGCGTGCCGATGATGCGGTGGAGCGGGCTCATACGGACGAGCTCGAAGCCGGCCCACGCCTGGAGCACCCATACCACCACATCCCACCAGATCGAGATGGCTCCACTGTGGGGGTTGAACGCCATCGCGACGATGCCCAGCTCGCGGCCGGCCGCTTCGGTGCCGAGGATGGTCGGGATGATGTTGACGGCGCTGTACATCGAGTGCGCGAGCAGGAACCAGCCGAGGCCCGTGAGGCCGGCGTCCGGCGCACGGCGGTGCACGGTCTCGCCGTTGCCGAGCAGGTCCACGAACTGCCGATCGGCGAAGAACCGGCGCACGATCAGGGGCCACGCCATCAGCATCCAGCACAGGCCCGCGATCGGGACGACCGAGAAGAAGCTGAACGCGACGGTCATGAAGAACATCAGGATCGCGCCGCCGGCGCAGAACGAGCTGATGACGCCGAAGTTGGCGTAGCGGTTCGCGAGCTCGACGGAGCGGTCGATCGACGTCTCGCGCAGGCCCGAGATGCCCGCGTGCGCGTGGAGGCACGACCGTACGAAGAGGACGATCGTGGTGATGATGATGAGCGCGTTCACGCCCTGCAGGGCCTGACCGCCCATGCGCATGAACAGCACGAGGCCAGCGCCCGTCGCGAACACGCCGCAGAGCCCCATCAGCGTCATCAGCACGGCGGCGCTCTCGAAGCCCTTGTCCTCGGCGAGTGGAATCTCCACCTCGTACGAGCGGAACCGACCACTGAGGAGCATGCCGCCGAGCACGGCGGGCCACGCGGCGAGCCCGAGACCGAAGGCGAGGGCGGCCTTGTGCGTCATCCCGAACTTCCAGTCGAGGATCGCGGCGAGGAGGGCCGAGGCGACCAGCCCGAAGGCGATGTAGCGCTTCATCGGCCCCAGCGGGCTCGCCGTGTCGCCCGACGGCGTGAGCTGCTTGTACAGGAGGCCGTTGCCCGCGCTGCGGTGCAGCAGCGAGCGCGCGACGCAGATCGCGCCTCCCACGAGGGTCCACAGCACGAGCCCGTCGCCCCCAGCGTACCGCCCGAGCGTCGCCGTGATCATGACCTGGCTGAGGATGTAGATGCCGACGGCCGCCGTGAACAGCGTGCCCCCGAGCTGCATGATCAGGCCCAGGCTCGAGAGCCCGTTATCGGCGGGGACGCCCGCACCTGGCAGGTCGACTACGCCTCGATCGCTCTGCGACATCGCGCCTCCTAGGCAGGTGATAACACGGCGGCCGCGTGCCGGCGGAGCTGATCCGCGAGGAGGGGGAGGCGGTCCTGCCCCCATGCCACGAAGTCCCCGCAGCGGAACGAGGGCACGCCCCACAGGTTCACGACGGCGAGATCGGCGGCGTTGACGGTCGCGGCCTTCATGGCCTCGGCATTGCCGAGCGAGGCCTTGGCCTCCTCCCAGGGTAGCCCGGCGCGCTCGACGACGAACCTCAGGTCCACGTACTCCGAGACGTCCCGGGCCTCGGTCCAGATGGCCCGCATGGCGGACTTCGCGAAGGCGAGGGCGTCGGCCTGGCTGCGCTTGGCGGCCCAGTGATGGATCGCGAGGCAGTTGTCCACGCCCGCGCCGAGCGGATCGCACAGCTCGCCGAACGGGATGTTCAGGCGGTCGGCTTCGCGCTTCGCGTCGTGCACGATGTACATGCGCTTCACGCCCGGCACGGCCAGGCCGCGCGTCACCATCGGCTGCACCGGGCGCAGGACCAGCGGGACCTGGTACGGCGCGAGAACGGCCTCGATCTGCTCGAGCGCGAGGTACGAGTACGGGGAGCGGTACGAGATCCACATCTCGCACGTCAGCGGATTCTTCGAGAGCAGCTGCGGTCCGCGCTCGGCTTCGCTGCGGCGGGAGACGACATGCACTACGTCCGTGCCGAGATCCTTCGCGAGCGCCTGCTCGAGATAGGGCAGACGATCGATGCCCCAGTACCAGGTATCGCCGTAGTGGATCATGGCGCCCTGGTAGTGGCCGGCCTTGCGGAGCGCGGCGTAGTTGCTGTTCAGGACCGGCGCGATGGAGCCATGCGAATCGGCCCCCATCCGGCCGAGGATCGCCGCCACCTGCTTCTTGTCGATCGCCCACAGGGCGCCAAGGAGCTCGAGGACGGCCTGGAGCTGCTCGGCGGCGGGGCGCGTGCGGATGAGCGTCGTCGCGACGTCGCGCACGAGACCTGGGTCGGCCTCGCGCTTGCCCGGAAACTCGACGTCCCAGTACTCGGCGAGCTGCTTGGCATCGCGGACCGCGTGATTCACGCGGAGGAGCGGGGCCGGATCGACGTCAGATGCGGGCGGCGTCACGATGTGCACGCCCAGCTCGACGGGATACGCCTTCACGAGCCGGTCGACGGCCTGGGCCGTGAGGTAGCTCCACGGGTCGGCGATATCGACGTAGAAGTCGATGCGGTTGGGTTGCGGGGCGAACGTGCCCTTGACCTTGGCGACGGCTTTGCGCGCGGCATCGCCGGCAGGTCCGAGCCAGGTCGCGATGGCTTTGCCCCGGAGGCGCTTGGCGAGGATCATTGGCTGCCGTATACACCGCCGCCGTGGATGACGAACGACTCCGGGACGCGATCCAGGATGCGATCGAGCTGCTGGAGCAGTTCGGGGCCGACCTGAGTCGGCTGGCCGCCCTGGACGAGGACACGCGGATCCGCCTCGTCACGGCCGCGGGGCTGATCGCCCGCCCCGACCGCTACATGCGGAAAGCACTCGCCAAGCGCCTGTTGCGCGATCGCGTGCAGGCCAAGAAGGACGCCGACCGCGCCATCCTCGATCAGACGGGCATCCGCGCGCTCCGCCGCGAGCCGGTCTTTCGCACGCCCCTGCCGCGCCCCGAGATGCCGCTCGACGCACCCCCGCGTGGCGACGAGACCGACGAGGACGAGTGGGCGCAGGCGGAGGCCGAGCGGGATGGCTCCCCGCGCGTGACGGATGCGCGCCTCTGCTACGTCTGCAAGACGCACTTCCACGAGCTCCATCACTTCTACGACCAGATGTGTCCACCCTGCGCGGCGCTCAACTGGGAGAAGCGCAACCAGTCGGCGGACCTCCGCGGTCGCACGGTGCTCGTGACGGGGGCGCGCGTGAAGATCGGCTACCAGGCCGCGATCATGCTCCTGCGCGCCGGGGCCGAGGTCATCGTGGCGACGCGCTTCCCGCGCGATGCCGCGCGCCGCTTCGCCAAGGAACCCGACGCGGCCGGGTTCACGCACCGCCTCCACGTCTACGGCATCGACCTCCGCCACACGCCGAGCGTCGAGCTGCTGTGCCAGCACCTCCTCGCGAACTACTCGCGCCTCGACGGCCTCATCAACAACGCCTGCCAGACCGTACGGCGCCCCAGTGGCTGGTACGACCACGTCATCTCCGACGAGCAGGAGTCGCTCTCCGCGCTCGAGCGCGGCTTCCTCGATCGCCACCGCCTGCTCCTCGGTGACGCGACGACGGGCACCGAGCTCGCCGAGGCGGGCACGGGCGAGATCCGCGCGACGGGCCTCTGGAAGAGCGCCGTCCTCTCGCAGGTCCCCCTCCTCGCCGAGGATCTCGAGCGCGGCTCGCATCTCTATCCCCAGCGCCTCGATCAGGATCTGCAGCAGGTGGACCTCCGCGAGTTCAATTCGTGGCGCATGACCCTCGCCGAGGTCCCGACGGCCGAGCTCCTCGAGGTCCACCTCGTGAACGCGGTCGCGCCGTTCATCCTGAACGCCCGCCTGCGGCCCCTGCTGGCCGCCGTCCCCACCCGCGATGCCCACGTCGTGAACGTCTCCGCGATGGAGGGCCAGTTCTACCGCCGCTGGAAGACCGACAAGCACCCGCACACGAACATGGCGAAGGCCGCGCTCAACATGATGACGCGCACCTCCGCGATCGAGTACGTGCGCGACGGCATCCACATGAACAGCGTCGACACGGGCTGGGTCACCGACGAAGATCCGGTGCACCACGCGGCGCGCAAGCAGGCCGTCCACAACTTCCATCCGCCGCTCGACATCGTCGACGGCGCGGCCCGCATCGTCGACCCGCTCTTCGACGGCATCACCACCGGCAAGCACCTGTGGGGCCTGTTCCTGAAGGACTACAAGCCCGCGCCCTGGTGATCAGCTGACGGTATCGATGGTGTTGTAGAGCATCGCCGGTGTCGTCGGCTTGAGGAGGTGGCGCATGAAGCCGGCCTCTGCCGCGCGCGCTCGCTCGATGGGGCGGTGGTAGCTCGAGACCGCGATGAAGTTCGGGGCGCACCCACCGAGCTCGGCCTGAATCGTCGCGGCCACCTCGTAGCCCGACATGTCGGGAAGCTCGATCGCAACCAGCGCGACGCTGATCGCATGCTGGCGCATGATCGCGAGGGCCTCGGCTCCCGAGGCGGCGGCGTGCACGCCATAGCCCCGCCACTCGAGGAGGCTGATGAACATGTCTCGGAACTCGGGCTCGTGTTCGACGACGAGAAACCGGAGGGGCCGGCGGAGCTCGTTGGGCAAGGGGGACCTCGGCGGTTCCCTACGAGTGCCCACGGTCGCGAGAAAGGTCACCGAAATCTGATCGACAGGTGTCGCAGGGGTCGGACCCCTGCGACACCTCGCTGGTTCACCGGCGACGCAGGCGTCGTGTGATGGCCTGGGTCTCGGGGATCTTGCGCGCCATGGCTCCGGCCAGATAGACGACACCAAAGGTGCCGACAGCCCCGAGCGACGCGAGCCAGCCGGGTAGATCGAGCTTCGCCGCGAGTACAGAGACACTGTAACCGGCCGCTCCGGCGAGAATCGCGAGCACGCCGACGGTGAGCTCGAACCTGATCGGCAGCGGGACGGGACCGATGCGCGTGCCGAGCCAGCGGTGGAGCAGCGTGAACTCGACCCAGGCCGCGACGCCGGCGGTGGCGGTGAGGGCAAACGCCCCCCACGCGCCGCTGTAGCCGAAGTGCTCGCGGAGCGGGAGCGCGAAGAGGTAACCGAGGAGGCCGGTGAGCGTGACGCGGACGAGCGCGGCGTAGAGCGGCGGCTTGGTCTCGCCGAGGGCGTAGAACGCCGACGCCATGAGGCGGCCTTGCGTGCCGGGGACGAGGCCGATGGCGCTGCCGGCGAGCGCGATCCAGACGACGCGCGTGTCGTCGGCGCCGAAGCGGCCGGTCTGGAAGAGAAGGGCGACGATCGCGCCGCCGATGGTGACGAAGGCGATGGCCGAGGGCACGACGAGGAACACGACGCGGCGGAGCGCGGGCGCGAGGCGATCTTGTAGGTGCTTCGCGCGCGCGGCGGCATCACCAGTGCCGCTCGCCATCTCGGGGAGCTCGGAGGCGGAGATGGCCATGCCGAAGAGCGAGACGGGCAGGAGATAGAGCGTCTGCGCGTTGAAGAGCGCGGCGACGGCGCCGGCGGGGAGGAAGCTCGCGATGATCTGATCGAGGTACGCGCTGATCTGGACGGAGCCACGGCCCAGCACCACCGGCACGAAGGCGCGCAGCGTCGAGCGCACGCCGGGGTCGTGGACGGCGAGCGACGGTCGCAGGCTCCGCAGGAGCCGGATCACGCTCGGCAGCTGCACGAGGAACTGCGCGGCCGAGCCGACGACCGCACCCCATGCGAGCCACACGGCGAAGTCGCCGTCGTCGGTGGCGAGCCCGTGGCCGGCGGCGATCGCGAAGCCGATGATCGCGGTGTTCCAGAGCACCGGCGAGACGTAGGAGAGGAAGAACTTGCGGTGGCTGTTGAGAACACCGAGGCACCACGCGCTCATCACGAGGAGCGCGACGCCGGGGAACAAGATCTGGACGAGGCGGACCGTCAGCTCGTGCGTCCCGCTGTCGTAGCCGGGGGCCAGCAGGGCCACGAGCGGCCGTGCCGCGATGACACCGGCGAGGGCGATGACGCTCGCGATCAGCAGCAGCAGGGTCCCGATGGCGCGGGCCACGCGCGAGGCGTCCTCGTCGCGACCCTCGGCTCGGAGGCGCGCGTAGACCGGAATGAACGACGCCGACAGCACGCCCTCGCCGAGGAGGTTCTGCAGGAGGTTCGGGATGCGAAGGGCGGCCCGGAATGCATCGGCCGCTGCGGAGAGGCCGAGGTAGTGCGAGATGACGCGCTCGCGAACGAGGCCGGCGATGCGCGACAGGAAGATGCCAGCCGCGACTGCGAGGGCACCTCCGGGCACGGCCCGACTATGTCGCTACCGCGCCTCCGGCGCCAACTTCGCTCCGTCCAGTTTCAGCGCAGGTGCAACGTGAGCGAGAGGGGCGACTTGCCGCGCGTGCCGGTGATCGTGACCTGGGACATCTGGTCGAGGCCGGCCAGCAGGTTGATGAGCTGCTGGGCGTTCTTCAGGGGCTCCCCATCGATGGCGGTGATCTGGTCATTCGACCGGAGCCCGACCGACGCGGCGATGGTGCCCGCCTTCGCACCGAGGACCTTCACGCCCGCGACCTCTCCGTCCTTCATGAGGGGCAGGAGGCGCACGCCGCCCGGCTGGGTGGCACCGGAGACGAGCTCGCGGACCAACGACCGGTCGACGTCGAAGCTACCGTCATCGCGCTTGCTGATGCGATCGGCGAAGGGATCGGCGGCGGCCGGAGTCTTCACGGGCGTTGCCGCGCCCGAGCCTGCAACGGCCGCCACCGGTTCCAGTAACGACAGGGTCGCGGTGGCGCCGGCGGCGTCGGCGACATCGATCGATGTGCCGCCGATGCGCGTGATGGTGCCCACGCCGGGGATGCGCTCGCCCACGCCCCAGCTACCGAACACGGACGTCGCGGGGACGGTGACGGTCGCGTAGGGATCCGGGCCGCGGCTGAGCGCGACGAGCGTGGCCGCCTCACCCCGGTAGATAGAGGAGGCCGCCAGACCTGGTTCGCCGGTGACGGCAGGCGTGCACGACGAGCAGAAGATGTTCCGCTCGACGAGCACCTGCGCATCCAGCGCCGCTGGCGGTACCACCGGCTCGGCCTTCGGGACGGGCATCACGAGAGGAGGCGTGAGGTCCGTATCGATGCGAGCGGCGGCAACGCTGGCGACACCGCGTGCCGCGAACACCGCGCAGGCGATGACCGTGAGCACGGTGACGAACCAGGTCCGACGAACGAGGCCGACGAGCATGAAGTGAAGCGCGGGGAACATCGTCGACCTCGTGCGAGGAAGTAATTCCACGGTCCGTGCCACGCGCTAACGTCGCGATGGCAGGTCGTCCGGAGCTCGGCCTGCGCCAGCGCGGCGATGGGGACGGGCGCGACCCCTGCCAACCTGGCAGTGCGCCGACCACGGCGCCTCGATCGAACAGCCTTGGCGATCCGGGGGATCACCGTCGACAGGTCGAATTCATCAACCGAGTCAGGGGGTTGCAAGCGGCGGACGGGCCGGGCGCTGGCGCCCACGACTCTCGTGCACGTGCCCCCCGACGCGGATGGAATTCTGCGCGGTTATCCCCCATGCTCGCCGCCTCGTGATCGCCCCGACACCGAAGGACATCGGGCGATACCGCGTTATCGACCGGATCGCCGTCGGCGGCATGGCGGAGATCTACAAGGCCACGCTCACCGGTGATCACGGCTTCGAGAAGCTCGTCGCGATCAAGAAGATCCTGCCGCACCTCGCGGCGGACCGGCAGTTCGTGGAGATGTTCATCGACGAGGCGCGCATCACCGCGCAGCTCGATCATCGCAACATCGTGCAGGTGTTCGAGCTCGGCACGGACGCCGACACGCCGTACATCGCGATGCAGTTCGTCGAGGGGCTCGATGTGCTGGCCCTGCTTCGCGAGTGCGCGCGCGCGCAGATTCGCCTGCCGCCCGACCTGGCGGCGCTGATCGCCCGCGACGTTCTCGATGCCCTCGACTACGCGCACGGAGCGCGCGACTCGAACGGCAAGGCGCTCGGGATCGTTCATCGCGACATCTCGCCCGGCAACGTCCTCGTGTCGTGGCGCGGCGACGTGAAGCTCACCGACTTCGGCATTGCCCGCGCGGCCGAGCGTCGGCACAAGACCGAGGCCGGCACGCTGAAGGGCAAGTACGGTTACATGTCCCCCGAGCAGGTCTCGGGCGGCGACATCGATGCGCGTAGCGATCTGTTCTCTGTCGGCATCCTGCTCGCGGAGATGGTGATGGCGCGCCGGCTGTTCACGTCGACGAACGACCTCGACATCCTGCTGATGGTCCGCGATGCGCGGCTCGATCGCCTGCACAAGTACGCCGTCGAGTTCCCGCCCGAGCTGCGCGTCATCATCACGAAGGGCCTCGCCCGCCGCCCCGACGAGCGCTGGAAGGACGCGGCCGAGTTCCGCGACGCGATCGACGACTGGCTGCGCCGCACGTCACGTGTGAGCTCGCGTGATCTCGCGCAGCTCGTCGGCAAGGTCGTGAACGCGCCGACGGCCGAGCTCGATGGCGTCGTCGACGAGGAACCCGCGGCCGAGAGCGGCCTGTCGGGGCCGATGACGCGCATGAGCCAGGCGCGCGCCGAGTCCGAGGCGGCCCGCGCCCGCGCGGCGTACATCGCCGGCGACGAGATGGCAGTGCCCACCGGCGAGATGACCGGCAGCGACGAGTCGAGCGGCGTGATGACGCTGGGCGACGATGTCGATGCGGCGCCCGGCGGCGCGAGTCGACCCGGTCCGACGGAGACGGGCGATCTGAAGGAGCTCGCGCCGCTGAGGCTCGTCTACCGGCTCGCGATCCAGCGGGCCAACGGCATGCTCACGCTCGAAGGCCGCGCGGGGGTGCTCAAGGAAGTCCACCTGGTCGAGGGGCAGCCCCAGTTCGTGAGCAGCAACGTCGAGCGCGAGCGCCTCGGCAACTTCCTCGTCTCGCAGGGCGCGCTGTCCGCCGCCTCCCTCGCGCGTGCCGTGAGTGTCATGCATCACTTCGGCGGGCGCCTCGCCGACACGCTCGTCGGCCTCGACATCCTCGATCCGCTCGAGGCGTATCGCCTGCTCGCGAAGCAGGTCGCCTCGAAGCTCATCGAGGTGTTCTCGTGGCAGAAGGGCAAGTACGCCTGGACGGCCAACGCACCGAACCCGTGGAAGGCGCGCTCGCTGCACCTCGATGCGTTCCGCGTGATCGGCGCGGGCGCGGCCCAGCTCGGGGAGGCCCTCGTCGAGGACTGGACAGCGGCCCACGCGCGCACGTTCGTCGTGAGCGAGCCGGCCAAGGAAGGTGAGCTCGCGCAGTACGGTCTCGGCGCGGCGCTCGTGCGCGTGTACAGCTTGCTGGATGGACGGACGCGGCTCGGCGAGCTCGCGGGGCGGGTACGGTCACCCGAGGCGCGCCTCAACTTACTCCGGCTGACGTACTTGCTCGTCCAGACGGATCTCGCGCGACTGTCGTGAGCGCGATCCTCACCGTCCAGGGCCTCGAGAAGCGCTACGGCACCCGCCGCGTGCTGCAGGGCGCGTCGTTCGCGGTGCACGAGGGCGATCGCATCGGCATGATCGGCGCCAACGGCGCGGGCAAGTCGACGCTCCTGAAGATGCTCGTGGCGAAGGCGATGGGTGTCCAGGACGCGACGCTGGAGCCCGACGAAGGCCTGGTCACGTGGCGGCGCGATCTCGTCCTCGAGTACGTCGCGCAGGAGCCGGACATGGATCCGGAGGCCACCGTCGGCGCGACACTCGCGCGCGAGAACGTCGCCGACTACGAGATCGATACCGTCGCGGACGCGCTCGAGTTGCCCGCCCGCGACAAGGCGATCGGGACCCTCTCCGGTGGCGAGCGGCGGCGCGTCGCACTCGCCCGGGCGCTGCTCGGACAGCCCGACGTGCTCGTGCTCGACGAGCCCACCAACCACCTCGACGCGCAGACCGTCGAGTGGCTCGAGACCCGGCTCTCGGCCTGGCCGGGCGCGCTCATCGTCGTCACCCACGATCGCTACTTCCTCGATCGGGTGGCCACGCGCATCGTCGAGATCGATCGCGGCAAGGCGTACAGCTACGAGGGCAACTACGCCGAGTTCCTCCTCCGCCAGGCGGAGCGCCTGGCCACCGAGGCGGAGGCCGAGTACCAGCGCGTGTCGTTCATCCGCCGCGAGATCGACTGGATCCGCCGCGGTCCGCCGGCGCGCACCACGAAGTCGAAGGCGCGCATCGATCGCTTCGACGCCGCCGTCGGCGCCAAGCCCGCCGACGATGAAGTGCGTGGGCCCACGCTCTCGCTGCGGCTGCCCACCGGCCCCCGCATCGGCAGCACGATCGTCGAGCTCAAGCGCGCCAGCAAGGCGCTCGGGGGCAAGACCCTGTTCTCCGACCTGACGCTCACGATGAAGCCGGGCGACCGGCTCGGCATCGTCGGCCCGAATGGGGTCGGCAAGACGACGCTGATCCGCACCATCCTCGGGCTCGTGCCGCCCGATCGCGGCGACGTCATCGTCGGCTCCAACACGAAGCCGGCCTACCTCGAGCAGGGGCGCACCGAGCTCCGCGACGAGCTCACGGTCATCGAGGAGGTGGGCGAAGGCTACGACTACGTCGAGCTCCCCGACGGCAAGGTGCACGTGCGGAGCTTCCTCCGCATGATGGCGTTCCCCGACACCATCGGCGACACGAAGGTCGGCCAGCTCTCGGGCGGTGAGCGTAACCGCGTGCAGCTCGCGCGCTTGCTCCGGCGCGGCGGCAACCTCCTCGTCCTCGACGAGCCCACCAACGATCTGGATCTCCCCACGCTGGGCGCA
>JALHPV010000111.1 GCA_022842285.1 Kofleriaceae bacterium | reverse complement strand
GACCCCTGCGACACTGGCTTCGTGGTGTCGCAGGGGTCGGACCCCTGCGACACCCCTCGCTCCGACGCTTCGGTCACGAGCATGCGCGGCGCGCGGTGGGCGAGGTCGGCGCCAACGGTCGAGCGCGGTTTGGCCGCCATGCCGTCGACAACCCCGGTGAGCGCGGCGCGCGCCGGGGCATCGAGCCAGCGGCGGGCGAGGGCACGGTCGTTGGTGCGGATGAAGAACGCGTCGTCGATGCGCTCGTCCCCGATGTCCGTATCACCCAGCCAGCGATCACCCCACGCGATCCGCAACGCGAAGTCCTGGGTCGGCGCGAGGGCGATGAACAGCTCGGTGAATGGCTGAAGCCGCACGCGCACCGGGTGAAAGACGCCCTCGTGGGCGATGACGCCCGTGACCGCACCGGGCTCGGCCTTGAGCCGCGAGCCCGGGAACGCCGCCACGAGGTCAGGGAGCATGGGACCATCCAATCCGGACGGCGTGCCGTTCGCAATCGTTATTCTGCAAGAGTTCAGAAGACTTGCGAGGAGATCTCGCGATCACTGAACATATGCCTGGCTCACTGAACATCAGACCAGTAAAGTAAAGCCATTGGGTATGCGAATCGCGTGTGTCCATGTTCCCCAGTTCGCGCTCCAGGCGGTCACCCGCGTGGACCCGTCACTGCGTGCGGCCCCGGTGGCCGTGGTGGCGACGGTCGCATCGGCATCGATCCGGGTCGCGCCTCCGGGCGCGCGGTCCGGCACGAGCGGTCCGGTCGTGCAGGCGTGCTCGCGGGCCGCATACGCCCTCGGCTGCCGCGTCGGCATGACCGCGACCGCCGCGCGGGCGCTCGCGCCCGAGCTGATCGTGATCGCCTCCGACTCGCTGCACGAGCGCGAGACGGTGCGGGCGCTCGCGGATGCGCTCCTCGATCTCTGCCCGGCGGTCGAGGCCGGCACGCGCGTCGGGTCCGGCCTCGCGCACCTCGCGATGTACTGCGAGGTCCCTCGCCGCACGCATGGCGCCGGCTTCGGCGAGAAGCTCCTCGCGCGCCTCGAGCGCTTCGGGATCATCGGGCGGATCGGCATCGCTGACGACCGCTTCACCGCGTGGGTGGCCGCATCGGATCGCCCGGAGACGGGCGATGACGCTGTCGTGTCCGTGCCTCGCGGTGGCTCGGCGGCGTTCCTCGCCGGCAAGCCGCTCTCGCTCCTGGGCATCAGCCCGGAGGTGCAGCATATGCTCGGCGTCCTGGGCGTGAAGACGCTCGGTGCCTTCGCCTCGCTGCCAGCGCCGAGCGTGACGCGCCCGTTCGAGGCCGACTATCAGGCGCTCGCCCGCGGCGATTCCGGCCACGCGCTGCACGCGTACCTGCCGGACGCGCCCATCCGCGAAGCCGTGGCGATCGCCGTCGATCCGGTGACGACGATCGTCGCCGACGGCTCGGGTGGCACGCGCGCAGCCGGCATCCCCAACGGCCCGCTCGAGCTGCCGTCCGCTGACGAGCTCGTGCGTCGGAGCGGCGCCCTCAGTGGTCCCGCCGCGGTCGCCGTGCTTGCCGAGCGTCTCGCGCTTCGCCTCGGAGGGCGCGGTCGGAGCGCGGCCCGCCTCGAGCTCGTCGTGACCCGTCGCGACGGCACGGAGAGCGTTCGCCACTTCGGCCCCGCCGTCACGGTCGCCAGCACCCGGACCGGCGCTCCGCGGGTGGGCATGCCGGCGCTCCTCGCAGGCGCGACCTCCCTCGAGTCCGCGGAGGAGCTCGCCGATGCCATCGCCGCCGTCCTGGGCGACGACCTCCATGTGGCCGCACGCCTCGCGGTTGCTGTCACCGGGGAGGTGGTCGCCGGCGATATCGCCGCCGCCACGCTGGTCCGGGCCGATCTCACGAACCTGGCGGACGTCACGCTGTGGGGGAGCGCGAACCCGGCGAGCAACACCGCCCCGGCCACCCGCCGAGCCGCCGAGCCCTTGCGCGACATCTTCGGCGTGGTCCTCGCCTCGACCGGCTCCACGACCCGGGAGTCCTTCGGCCTGAGCTCGCCGGACTTCCGCGAGCGCGACGAGCGCCGAGATGCGCACCGCCGCCTGACGCGCGGCAAGCAGCGCCGCCGCACGAATCGCCCGGCGGCCGAGGAGCTGCTCCAGCCGCGCCTGTTCAAAGACGTGATGTAGCGTCAGCCAGGGCCGTGCCTCCCGGACGGGATGGGGTGTCCGTGGTAAGCGTGTCCTCATGTCGACGAACCTCGAGGGTCAGCTCCGCGAGCAGCTCACCACGGCCATGAAGGCCAAGGACATGAAGACCGCGAACCTCGTTCGCATGATCAACACCAAGATCATGGAGCGCAGGACGGCCAAGGGCTTCAGCGGAACCGTCGACGATGCGCTCATCCTCGACGTCATCGGCACCTACAAGAAGTCGATGGAGAAGGCCCGCCAGGACTTCATCGCCGCTGGCGACCGCGGGAAGGAGCAGGCCGAAGAGCTCGGCTTCGAGATCGACTGGTGTGCGAAGTGGCTCCCTCAGCAGCTCTCCGAGTCCGAGCTTCGCGAGGCGGTCGCGAAGGCCGTCGCCGAGCTCCCGTCGAAGGATCCGAAGATGGCCGGCAAGGTCATCGGTGCCGTGAAGAAGCAGTTCGGTGACCGCGTGGACGCCCAGCTCGCGAAGAAGCTCGCTGACGAGCTCCTCGCGGCCGGGTAACAGAGCTCGCTTAGCTCGCGCGCCGATAGTGCATCGCGACCACGCCATTGCGGAGCGGCTGCGCCGAGACCAGTGCGAGCCGTCGCGGGCTCGGCAGCCCGTCCATGAGCTGGGTGAAGAGGGCGCGGGTCTCGTCGTCGGCGATGCCGGCCTCGTGCCTAGATCGTGTCGCTGTCGTCGTCGGGGCGGGCGTTGAGGGGCGGGATGGTCGCCACGGGCGCAGCCGCGGGCGGTGCACCTGATTCGTCGATGAGCCGCGCGCCCTCCATGAGGAGATGCGTCGTCGAGACGTTCACGCGATCCACGCCCTCGACGAGGCACGCGATGAACTCGAACTCCCCCGCGCCCCACGTGAGGAGGTAGTAGACGCAGTCCGCGTCGACGGGCTCTTCCGCGTCGTCGAGGCGGGCGTGCACCACCTTGCCCTCGCGGACCAGCACCTGCGCTGACGGCCCGCCCGGAGCCCGAAGCTGCAACAGCCCCGTCTTGCGCTCCATCTCGATCAGCACGAGCAGCGAGGACAGGCCCACCTGCGAGAGGTCGCCGCGCAGACCCGAGCCGCCGAGCTGCTCGCGCGTCTCCTGCATCGCCTGCTGCGTACGACGCAGCGTCTTCGTCACGCGCAGGTCCAGCTCTTCGAAGCGGAACGGCTTCGTGACGTAGTCATCGGCCCCGAGCCGGAAGCCGCGAATGCGGTCGTCCTCCGAGGAGAGCGCGGTCAGGAAGATCACCGGCAACATGGCCAGCTCCGTGTGCGCGCGGAGCTGCCGCACGAGCGCCCACCCATCCATCTTCGGCATCATCACGTCGGTGATGAGCAGGTCGGGCGGCCGCGCGAGGGCGCGCGCCAACGCATCTTCGCCATCGACAGCGGTCTCGACGCTGTAGCCGCGCTTCTCGAGCACGGTCGCGACCATGCGGAGAATCCAGGCGTCGTCGTCAGCGACGAGTACGTGTGGAGCCATCGGGCCTTGGGACCCTACCATCAAGGCGCCGGATCCGGTGCACTCCCACCGGTGTTCCGTCACGCGTCACGCCATCTCATCGCCCCGGCTCGCCCGATCCACGATCCGCAGCAGCGTGGGCACCCGATGAGGGCCGTGCATGCCCGCAAGCAGTCGCTCTGCGTCCGTGCGTGCCAGCCCAATGCTCGTCACAAACAGCGGATTCGTGCTGCCCCCGCGCCGCACCTCGCCCGCCGGCGCCCCGCGGTAGCGGGTCTTGGCGACGCCGATGACCGGGATCTCGCCGCCGAGCGCGTCGTACAGGTAGTGCCCGAGGCCCGGCCGACCCACCTCGAGCCAGACGTGCCCATCGACAAAGATGGCCGCGAGACCCGCGAGGCGTCCGCGGGCCTGGGTCACGAGGCGCACGAGGTATGGCAGCTCGCGCACCGCGAACCGACCGGACTCGTATGCGGCCGGCGGGCCCGGGACATCGTCCACGATCACCCAGGCGGGGGTCGCGTCGTCGCTGCGTGCGAACGCAACGGCGGCACCACGCACGTGGTCATCGGCGTAGTGCACGTCGAGAGCGAGGAACACCTGCCCAGTCTACGGCGTTCGCGCGCGTTCACGCGACGGGAGCCCCGTCACGCGTCGCCGCTCGTCACTGCGGCGAGACGGCCGGGGGCGAGCCGGGGCGCGGGGCCGGGACCGCATCGGTCACCGACGCGACGCTCCACGTCGAGCCCGTGCGCAGCGCGAAGCGGCCATCGGCGAGGGCCACGAGGGCGCGACCGTCGGCGTCGATGGTAACAGCCACGGGCGTGCCGTCGGCGAGACCGGTGATGACGGAGCGATCCAGCTTGGTGCCGGAGACCACGACCAGGGCCAGTCCACCGCCGCGCACGGAGCCGACGGCCGCGAGCTCGTTGGTGGCGGTCGCGCCGGTGGCCGTGATCGTGACGTCGGCGGGCCAGGTGGTGACGCGGCCCGAGTCGAGCGACAGGGCCCCCTTGTCGACGGTGGCCCACCGGTCGTTGACGATGCTGCTCACCTGCCGAGGGGTGCCCTTCAGGGGCTTCACCTTCTTGCCGTCGACGCGGAACAGGCCACTGGCGGTCTGAAAGACGATGGCCTTGCCCGCGCCGAGCTTGAGGACGGCGCTGCTGGCGGAGGCGAGCTTGACCGCTTCGCCCTTCACATCCTGATCGAGCGCCACGATCTGGCGGCCAACGGCGGCGACGGAGCGCGAGCCACCGCTCATGACCGCGCGCGTCTTCTGCGCGAGGCGAATGGCGCTCCATCCGTTGTCTGCATGCTTGTAGACGACGCCCCCCGCGAGGGCGACGACCGCGCCCCCCGACGAGCCGGCGGCCGTCACGGTCGCGGCCACGCCCCCTTGCTGCGTGCGGACGAAGGCGCCCTTGCCATCGCCGCGGTAGACCTCGCCGTTGGTCCCGACGATCGTCGCCTTGCGCACGTCGGCCGCGGGGACGATGGCGGCGACGTCGGCATGCGCGACAGCGGCGGCGGCGAGGATGGTGGCGACGAGCAGACCGCGGGCGATCACCGGAAGGGACCGGCGTCGAGGCTGGTGCTGACGTCGACGATCTCGGTGCCGAACTGCGGACCGATGGGCACGAGGTGCGGCAGCCAGGTGTAGAGCTCGGTGAAGCCGCACTGGAGGCACGCGTACGCGACGACCGCTCCCTGCGGCGCGCGATCGTTGGCGGTAGGGTTGCCCCAGAATTCCGTCACGTCATAGGCGAGGCCCATCGGTGCCACGACCGAGCCGTTGCCGTAGCCGCGCGTCTCGCGCATGAGCGAGCGGACCAGCTGCGGGTGATTGCAGCGCACACAGGGCTTCACGGGCCGCAGCGGCGGGATCGATTCGATCGACCACCAGATCCCCGTGCGGTCGGAGCATTCGTCGCAGAAGCCGCGCATCCGCTCGGCATTGACGTCGATCTTCCTGACCTTGCAGATGCCGCAGGTCGCCATCTACTTCGCGCTGCCAGAGCCCGGATCGCTCGCCTTCGACGGCACCTTCATGAAGTCGCAGGCACGCAGCTCGTCGAGTGTCTGCGCCTTCGCCGCGCACGCGACGGCGGTCTTCGTCGAGCCACCCTTGCAGCGACGGACATCGCCCGCGTTCGAGCTCTGGTCGAGGCTGTTGTCCGTCCCCATGAGGCGGCGCATGTTCGTGAGCGCGACCTTGCAGTCGTCCTCGGACGGCTTGTTGCAGCCAAGGGCAGCGGACGCGATCGCGAGGAGCAGTGCTAGACGCGCCATTCGGATGTCGACTGTACTAGCACGCGGGCCCGGTCCAGATCCTGGCCCGTATCGATCTCACGCCACTGGCCATCGATGAAGACGGGGTCGATCCGGATCCCGGCATCGATCATGACCTGCCACAGATCGGTCAGGTACGCGTTCCGGTAGGTCGCCGCCCGCTGGAACGGCTGATCCTCGCGCCCCGCGAAGTCGTGCGCGACCTTGTCCATCGTGCGCGCGACGGCGGCGACCCCACGCTCGGACAGCTTCGAGAGTCCGATGAACTCGCCGACCGCAGAGGCGGGCGACAGGGCCCGCTTGCCCACGCGCGCGACGCTGCCGTCCGGCATGAGGTCCGAGACCTCGCCCTCGTCGAGCGGGTGCTCGGTCCGCCCCTCGTAGATGTCCCGGAACGTGCGGTCGATGACGAGCCCGATGTCGGCCGGGGACTCGACCGCGGCTCGCGCGACGGCGGGGGTGAAGATGATGTCGGAGTACGACAGGAGGCACGGTTGGTCGAGGAACGGCCGCGCGTACATGAGCGACAGCAGGACGTTGTTCGTCTGCCAGTGCGAGTTCTCGACGAAGATCGCCTTGGGCACGAGGCCCTTCACAAACTCCTCGAGCACGTCACCGCGATACCCGCGGATCACCACCAGCTCCTCGATGCCCGCCTTCGCGAACGCGTCCCACACCCATCCGAGGATCGGCTTGTCGCCGACGGGCACCATGCTCTTCGGCACCTCGTCGGTGTGCGTGCCCAGTCGTCTGCCCCGACCCGCTGCGATCAGGATTGCGCGCTTGATGCTCATGTCGCCTCGGTGCGAATGGGACGCCCCAGCCGCAGGAAGATGCCCAGAAACGTCTTCGCCAGGTACAGGACGTTCACGCCCGTATACGCCCAGAAGTAGATGTCGATGCGATTGAAAGCCGCGCAGATCCAGATGTACTGCGGGTAGTGGACGACGATACGCGCCGCCCACTCGAGCCCCGACAGCACCATCCCGACCGGTCCCTTGCGTCCTCCGACCTCCGCGGGCTGGCCATCTTCGGTCGCCGGCTTCGCGCCGTACTCCGGCCGCCGCGTGAACGACGTCAGCGACAGTCCGGCCGCCAGACAGAACAACCCCGCGATGCCGACGAGCAGCAACCGCACGTCGCCCGTCTCCTGCCACAGGCGCACCGCGACCGCGCCGTAGATGAACATCGCCTTCAGCTCGTCCATCAGGAAGTCGAGCAGGTGCCCGAGCGGCGACGCGATCTTCTTCAGCCGCGCGAGCATCCCGTCCGCGCAATCGAGCACGAACGAGAATTCGTAGACGGCCGCCGCCATGATGAGCCAGAACCAGCCGGGCAGGGCGATCAGCATCGCGGCCGAGCCCGCCGCAACGACGGCCGACAGGAACGTCACCTGGTTCGGCGTGGCCGGCGTCTTCGCGAGGAACCACACGACGATGGCCGCGGGCGGCCGCGCGATGTTCTCCGTGAACCAGTTGATGTCGCGCTTCTTCTTCGAAGCGCGATAGATGGCGACAGCCTCGGAAAACATTTCGGCGCGCGCACCTTACCTCAACCGCGATAAGCTAGTGCCGGTGCCTGGTTTCGAGAAACGGAGCCAACACGCTGTACCCGAGGCGCCCGCTGCTAGCGTGCCTTGGCTCGAGCTCGAAGAGCACCCTCGCGCGGCTCCGAACGTGCCCTTCGAGCCGGTCGGGCCTGGTGATCCCACCGCGCTGCTCCCGTGGATGGACGACATGGGACCTGCCATGGCAGGTCCGACGCAGCCCACGATAACCCAGCAGATGAAAGACAAAGCGAACTGGCGGGTGCTGACGCAGTCACCCCCGCCTTCGCACAACCAGCTTCAAGAAGTCGTGCTCCCGCCTGAGATTGTGAAGTCTCTCGATCACGCAGCACGGGCGACAAACATCAACGGGAAGGAGCACGGCGGCAACATCGTACGGGAGGGTGGCGACTACTCGGCGATCGACACGACGGACGAGACTTCGAACGACTCCGTGTTCTGGCCCGATCGAAGTAAGACCGATGGCAAAGACTTTGTGGGCGGGTATCACACGCACGTGGTTGACAAAAAGACCACCGAGAACACCACGTTCAGCGAGGCCGACATGACTCAGCTACTTGAGGACGGCCACAACATCGAGGTCATGCGCGCCGGCAACAGCACCAAGATGCTGGCTCGTACCAAGGAGTTCGAGGCGATTATGAACAAGGCCGAGAACCTCGACGACCTTGGGCACGAGATGGAGGACGCGTACAATGCGGCGTACGCAGCTGCACTGGACGGCGACCTTCAACGGGCGGCGAAGGATCCAAAAGAACATGAACGCGCGACCGAAGCCGCCGTGATCGCCACTGCCACGAAGTACAAACTCATGTACTTCGCTGGTGACCGCAATGTGATGCGGCGCCGCGGTCCGGGCGCGAAGCCGGCGGCGCCGAAGACAACCTACGTCCCTCCGACGATCATTCGCTGAGCATGCGGGCGCCGGCGACGTTGTTCCTCGTCTCCAGTGTCGCGTGTGGAGCGCCAGTCGCCACTTTGCAGCGGCCGACGGCACCTCCCGCGATGTCCGCAAACCCCGACCGGTTCGTGCGCGTGGAAGTCGACGGGGGCGTAAGTGTTGCCGTGCCGGTCACACTCGGAGATGTGGTGGCATTCGGAATGGTGCGTATTCCCAAGGGAACGATGGCCTCTGCGGCCGCGGATCCTGCGCTCACGATCGCAAAGGCCCGCGCGTGGCACGATCTATCGCGCCGTCTGACGCCGACACCAATGCAGGCATTCCAGGCCACTGCCAATGGGTTGGCGCTGGTCCAGCCGTGTGAGGGTGAGGATGTTTCTGCGGTCAGCGGCCAGGCGCTCTCGGCAGAGCTGATCGGGATCTCGCGCTCGCTGCACATCGCCCGGACGCACCTCGAACAACGCCTGGACTGTGGGGCGGCGGACGGCAGCGGGGCGCTCGTTGTCATCGACGGCGACCTTTCGATGAGACGCGAGGCGAACGGTGGTAGCAGCGTCCTTGCGTCGGTCGAGCTCGGTAACCAGCATGCGGCCGGGTGGGCTCGCAGCATGGAGGCGATGATCGAAGCCGTCCCTGAGTCGCCCGCCACCCAGCTCGCTCGAGGTCGGGCGTGGCGTGCGCTCGTGATGATGGTTGCGGATGATCCTGGGCTCGCGTTTCAGGCGGCCGAACGCGGACTCGACGCCCTGATGTGTCAGGTAGACCATTGGCGGACGGAGTACCTGGAAGCCCTCCGCGAGCAGGAGGCGCGGCCGATCGAGGCCACTCGCCTGATCACGAGGCTTCTAGACGCGTCGCTGCTCTGGTGCGCCTGGAAGTATCGCGACCAGGCGCTCTGACCGAGGTTGACGCTCCGCGAGCCGACGGCCGATGAACCGTCGGTGGTGCGCGGCGGTCAGCGGTGCGAGATGCTCGACGCTGCCGTTCGGCTGAGACCCGTCAGGAGCGGCGAACGAGGACCACCGAGACGTCATCGGGCAGCTTGCTCGACGGGTAGCGCACGAGCTCGACGAGCGCCGCCGCCGCCTCGTCGAGAGCTGCGTCGCGAGCGATGCGCGCGATGTCGGCCGGGTGCGCGTACTTCCACAGGCCATCGCTGGCGACGAGCAGGGTGTCACCAGGGGCGAGCGGGCTCGCGAATGCGACGGGCAAGGCGCCCGCGCCGAGCAGCGGTTTGTGGACCTGCTGCTCCGTCAGGTCGACGACCTCGTGCGCCCGGACGAGCCACGCTCCCGAGTCGCCGACGCTTGCGCCGACAACGTGATCGCCGCGCAGGGTCGCGATGATGGCGGTGGTCTCGCCGAGGCCGAGGCGCTTCGGGTCATCGAGGCCGGTGAGCAGGCGGGTGGCGTCCTCGAAGGGCGCGGCGAGGACGGTGTCGACCTCGGCCTGCGCAGCCGTCGCTCCCCGCCCCGTGCCGCCGGCGCCGTCGGCAAGGACGACGACGAGGCCGTGGTCATGGGCGGCCACGGCGGCGCGGTCCTGGCCCGTCGATGGAGTCACCAGGAGGGCGTGCGCGAAGCGGCCCGTAGCCACCTCTGCTTCCACCTCCGTCTTATGCCAGAGCACCCATCTTGCGGCAAGAGGGGGCAGGTGGCGCAGGGTGGCCGCATGAGCACGCACCAGGTCGTGATCGTGGGGGCAGGACCGACGGGACTCATGCTCGCGGGCGAGCTCGCGGTCGCGGGTGTCGATGTCGTGATCGTCGAGCGCCGTGCGACGCAGGACCTCGTGGGCAACCGGGCCGGCGGCTTGATCCCGCGCACGCTCGAGTGCCTCGATCAGCGCGGCATCGTCGAGCGGTTCCTCGCGCAAGGGACGCGGCACCACGTGGTCGGGTTCGTGATGGCGCCGCTCGACATCACGGACCTGCCGACGCGGCACAACTACTACCTCGGCATCTGGCAGGAGCCGACGGAGCGGCTCCTCGCGGCGTGGGTGGAGGAGCGCGGTGCGTCGATCCAGCGCGGCGTCGAGGTGGTGGCCTACACGCAGAGCGATGCTGGCGTCGCGGTGAAGCTGTCCGACGGCCGGACGCTTCACGCGCAATACCTCGTCGGGTGTGACGGCGGCCGCAGCGCGATCCGGAAGGGCGCAGGGATCGAGCTCGTGGGCGCGGATGCCTCGGTGAGCTACCTCATCGCCGAGGTCGCGATCACCGAGGTGCCGCCGGTGGGGATCAAGCACACGGCCAGGGGCAACACCGGCTTCGGGCCCGTCGGGACGGGCCGCTTTCGTGTGGTGGTGACGGAGGCCGAGGTCATCACCGGCGAGGCCCCCACGCTCGCCGAGCTGCGCGCGGCGCTGCGGGCGGTGTACGGCACGGATTTCGGCGTGCACAGCCCGAGCTACCTCTCGCGGTTCACCGATGCGACGCGGCAGGCGACGACGTATCGCGCGGGGCGGGTGCTGATCGCCGGTGATGCGGCGCACGTGCACTCGCCCGCGGGCGGGCAGGGGCTGAACCTCGGCGTGCAGGACGCGGTGAACCTCGGGTGGAAGCTCGCGCAGGTGGTTCACGGCACCGCACCTGACGCGCTGCTCGACACGTACACCGCGGAGCGGCATCCGGTCGGAGCAAAGATCCTGAAGGCCACGATGGCCATCACGGCCGCGAATCGTGGGGACGCGCAGACGGCGGCGCTGAAGGAAGTGTTCACCGACCTCCTCGCGATCGACGAGGCGCGCATCCGGTACGCGGGCCTCATGACGGGCCTCGACATCCACTATGACCTCGGGCCGGGGCATCCCCTGCTGGGGCGGCGCATGCCGGACCTGGACCTCGACACGCCGGAGGGGCCGCGCCGCGTCTCCCAGCTCCTCCACACCGCGCAGCCCGTGCACCTCGACTTCACCGGCCCCCGGCGCGTGGCGGGGCCGTGGGTGCTGCCGGTCATCGGCGCCGTCCCCGCGCCCGCCACCGTCACCATCCGTCCCGACGGCTACGTCAGCGCCGTGACTTGAGATTTGCGCAACACGCGCACGCATTTGTCCTTGATCCGCCGAGAGCCCTCGGCATAGGGTGCGCCGCCTGTCGTGATTACGGCAGGGAAACGTCTCACATACGAACGATCGCCAGCGATCACGACACAGGGGTTTAGGATGCCTGAGCACACGATCCCCGAGTCACTCATCGAGCAGATCCGGACCGGTAAGGCCGCTCTTGTTGTCGGTGCAGGGCTTGGAGTTCCATCTTGGAAGCAGTTGTTGGAGCGCCTCACGAAGGCCCTCGAGACGCGAGGCCGTGACGGTGACACCGAGGCCACACGTGACCTCGAGAAGCTCCTCCACAAGGGCAGCCTCGTCCGCGCCGTCGGCTTCCTCGCCCGCGCGCTCGGCGAAGAGACCTGCGACAAGATCCTCGAGGAGACGTGGGCCTCGCCGGTCGAGACCCCGCCGCTCGCGCGCACGCTCGCGCAGCTGCCGTTCCGCCACGTGTGGACCACGTTCCCAGGCGACATCCTCGAGCACGCCTTCGAGACCGCCAGCCCCGAAGCCTGGCCGCCCGCGCGCGTCGTGACGTATCAGGAGCTCGGAGAGCTCTCTCCGCGTCGCCGCACGCTCGTGAAGATGCTCGGCAACTTCGACACGTACGTCGTCACGCCGCGCAGCGTGCGCCGCGCGCTGTCCCGCGCCGTCGACCTCCGCGACTACGTGCGCGAGCTGTACGTCGAGGGCTCGCTCGTGTTCGTCGGGTTCCGGTTCGGCGACCCCGACCTCTCCGCGATGCTCGACCGCGTCTTCGGCATGTTCGAGCCACCGAAGGGCACGCACTACTTCCTGGGCGCGGGCGTCGGTCCCGTGACCGTCGACGAGCTCATGGCGGACCACCACATGGAGGTCGTGAACCTCCCGGGCCGCGGTGGTGACGACACGGCGGTCCAGGCCGTCATCGAGTGGCTGACCGACCTGCAGCACGCCTGTACCGATGCGAACATCACGCTCGCGCAGACGACGCCCGATGCCGACGACGTCGAGGGCTGGATCGCGATGCTCGGCGATGGCGCCGACGAGGCCGCCGAGGCCCGCGACGCGCTCGATCTCATCGAGCGCCGCGCGCGCGAGACGAAGGACTGGGACACCGTCAACGAGGTGCTCCTCGGTCGGATCGAGCACGCCGGCGATGGCCCGGATCGCGCGCAGCTGCTCCGGCAGCTCGCCGAGACCTTCGAGCAGATGGGCGACCTCCGCCGCGCGTTCGAGGCGGTGACCACGGCCTGCCAGGTGGCGCCGGATGATGATGCGTCGGCGCAGCTCGCCGAGAAGCTCGCCGCTGCCACCGGCGCGTGGGCCGACCTCGTCAGCGAGGCGTCCGAGATCGCGAATGAGCAGACCGACCCCGTCGTCGCGTCCAAGTGGTGGGCGCGCCTCGGCACGTGGTACGCGACGCGCCTCGACCGGATCGACTACGCGACGCCGTCGCTGCGCCGCGCGATCGAGCTCGATGCCGGCAACGGCGCGGCCTACGCCGCCCTCGCCGACGTCTATCGCCGCCAGAGCAAGTGGGCGGACCTCGCCGACACGCTGAAGGCGCACGCGGAGATCGAGGTCAGCCCGAGCGCGAAGATCGACCTGCTCCTCGGCCTCGGTGATCTGTGGGAGACGCAGCTGTCCTCGACCGCGAAGGCGATCGAGGCGTACCAGGCCGCGGCGGATCTCGACGACTCGTCGGACGACGCCTACGCCGCCCTCGAGCGGCTGTACCGCCGCGACGAGAAGTGGGCGAACCTCGCCAAGGTCCTCGACCGGCGCGCGGAGATCGTGGAGGCCGCGGGCGACAAGGGCCGCGCCGCCGCTCTCCGGCGCGAGCTGGCCACGATGCGCGCCGAGAAGCTCGGTGACCTCGAGGGGGCCATCGCGCGCTACGAGGCGACCGTCGCCGCCAATGGCAGCGACGTGAACGCGCTCAAGTCGCTCGTCGACCTCTACGACAAGACCGGCCGCACCGACGACTACCTCCGCACGATGGAGCGACTCGCGCAGGTGGCGCCCGAGGGCGAGAAGGTCGCGACGCTCCGCAAGCTCGCCCTCGAGCTCGAGGACCGCGACGGCAAGCGGGCCACGGCCGCGTACGAGAAGCTGCTCGCGGCCGATCCGAATGCGGACGACGCGTACCGCGGTCTCGAGCGCGTCCTCGAAGCGGAGGAGAACTGGCAGGCGCTCGCCGCCGCCTACGAGCGCCACATCGGGGCGGTGAAGACGCCCGGCCAGCGCGTCGAGCTGAACCTCGCCGCCGCGAAGGTCTACGAGCAGAACCTGAAGCAGCCGCAGGCGGCCATCGACGCGCTCCTGAACGTGCTCGCGAGCGATGACAGCAACAAGGCCGCGCTCACGGCGCTGCCGCGCCTGTACACGGCGACCAAGACGTACGACCGCGCCATCGATATCCTCGTGCGCCACGCCGCGATCGAGCTCGACGGCGCGGGCCTGTACGCCGAGGCCGGCCGCATCGCCGCGGAGCACCTGAACGACCTCGAGGTCGCGCAGCGTCACTACGACAAGGCGCTCTCGAACAACGCCGAGCACTTCGCGACCCTGAAGGGCCTCGCGGGCGTGCACGAGCAGCGCGCGAACTGGGGCCAGGCCGTCGAGCTCCTCCTCCGCGCGGAGGCGGTCTCGGGTGATCGCCGCGAGCGCGTCGAGATCCTGAACCGCGCCGCCGGCATCGCGGACGCGAAGCTCGAGGACAGCCAGCGCGCGCTCGATCTCTACGAGCGCGTCCTGAAGCTCGATCCGGATCACGTCGATGCGGGCCAGAAGGTCGCTAGCCAGCTCGTCGCCATGAAGCGCTTCGACGATGCGCTTCCCGTGCTCGAGATGCTCGCGCGTCAGGCCGAGGGCCTCGATGCGAAGGAGCGCAGCCGGCGCGAGGCCCAGCTCGGACGCGCGTACTGGGAGCTGTTCCGCACCGAGAAGGCGGCCCGCCACTACCGGCAGGCCGTCGAGCACGATCCGGAGAGCCTCGACGCCGCCATCGGCCTCGCCGCCGTCCTCATGACCGAGGCGCAGGCGAACGAGGGCAGCCAGCAGGCCACCGAGCAGTGGCAGGAAGTCGACCGTCGGTACCGCGAGATCCTCGCGCGCCACCGCGTCGGCATCCCGAACGACCGCGTGGCCGAGATCTGGCACCGCCTCGGCCTCGCCGCCCGGGCCCTCGGTGACGACAAGAAGGCGGAGGCCAGCTTCCGCCGCGCCCTCGAGAAGGACGCACTCCACGAGCCCACGCTGAGCTCGCTCGTCGATCTCGGTGGCGCTCGCGGCGAATGGAAGACCGTCGCCGACGCGAAGCGGTCGCTCGCCGATGCGCTCGCGAAGGCGCCGAACCCGGACGCCACCATCGAGAAGCGTGCCAAGCTGTTCGAGGAGATCGGTGACCTCCACGCGGAGCGTCTCCAGGACGCGAAGTCCGCCATCGATGCGTACAGCCAGGGCCTCGCCCTCGCGCCGACGTCACGCATGCTCCTTCACAAGATCCTCGAGGCGTTCACCGAGCAGAAGCAGTGGCGCCGCGCCATCGAGACCCTCGATGCGCTGTCCGCCCTCGAGACCGCCCCAGAGCGCCGCGCGCGCTTCTACTACGCGGCCGCCGTCATCGCTCGCGACGAGGCCAACGACCCCGAGGTCGCGGCCGAGAAGTTCACCGCCGCACTCGACGACAACCCGCTGACGCCGAAGGCGTTCGAGGGCGTCGAGAAGGTGCTCGAGGACCGCAAGGACTACAAGAACCTCGCCCGCGCGTACCGCCGCCAGCTCAAGCGCCTCTCGGCGTACGAGGACACCCCGGTGGAGGTCCTCGTCGAGCTGTGGACGAAGCTCGGTGACACGCTCCTCGATCACCTCGGTGACACCGAGGCGGCGACCGAGGCGTACCAGGTGGCCGTCGAGCTCGCGCCCGAGGACATGGACCGCCACGAGCGGCTCGCGGACCTCTACCTCGAGGCCGGCGAGGCGCGCCGCACGGAGGCGATCGGCGAGCTGCAGGTGCTGCTCGCGCACGCCCCGGATCGCGTCGAGCTCTACAAGGCGCTCGCGAGCCTCTACCGCGCCGAGCACGAGCTCGACAAGGCGTGGTGCGTGGCGCAGGCGCTCGTGTTCCTGGGTGCGGCCAGCGAGGAAGAGAAGCTCCTCTACCAGCGCTTCCGGCCGCAGCAGTTCACGCCGACGCCGCGCCGCCTGACCGAGGAGTTGTGGCAGAAGTCGATCATCCACCCGCGTGAGGACCGCCATGTCGGCGCGATCTTCAGCTCGACGCTGGGCGCCCTCGCGGGTGGTACGGCGCAGCCCGTCACCGCGTTCGGCCTCACGGCCGAGGGGCGCACGGACCTCGAGCGTGACCCGCGCCCGGTGAGCCGCATCGTCAAGTACGTCTCCGGCGTGCTCGCGATCGATCCGGCCCCGATGGTGTGGCTGCAGGAGGGCGGCGACGGCCTCCGCGTGGCGAACACGGTTGGTCTCGGTGCGGAGCGTCAGCGCCTCGTGCCGAGCCTCCTGGTCGGCGCGCCGCAGATCGGCAAGAGCGACGAGCGTGAGCTCGCCTTCGAAGTCGCCAAGCGCATGGCGTACCTCCGCCCCGAGCGCTTCGTGACCCTCGCGCTCGGCACGCTGCCGAAGCTCGAGGCGGCGTTCGCGGCGAGCGTGCTCGCCGGTGGCGCGCGCGTCGAGGCGCACGACGGCCAGCCCTTCAGCCAGGTCGCGAGCGACGAGGCGAAGAAGCTCGCCGGTACCCTCCGGCAGCAGGTGCCCGGTCCGCTCCTCGAGCAGGTCGGCGAGCTGTCGAGCAAGCTGTCGGGGCGCATGGGCAACGGGCTCATCGCGGGGTGGCGCACGGCGACGGACCTCACGGCGAATCGCGTGGGCTTCATCGTCGCGAACGACTTCGAGACGGCCGCCAAGGGCATCGCCACCGAGGGCGCGTCGCTCTCCAACATGAGCGTGAAGGAGCGCCTCCGCGACCTCCTCGCGTACGCGGTGAGCGAGCCGTACTTCGCCGTGCGGCGCCACCTCGGCCTGCACGTGCGTGGCGAGGCGTCGGCGTGAACCCCGTCCGCCTTGCCGTCCTGGGCGGCGTGGGGCTCCTGTCGCAGCTCTCGTGCGGCGACGACGGCATGTGCCCGAACGGCTGCGTGCTGCCGGGCAGCACGGTGGTGAAGTGGGTCTTCAACGGGTACCCGGAGCGGGGGTTCGGTGGTGACACGTGCATCGACATGGGCGTCTTCAACGTCCGCGTCGTGGCGACGAACGTCTCCGATCCGCTGCTGACCGAGGAGCTCACGAAGGCCTGTGGCGAGGGCCAGGCGACGTTCGTGGGGCTCGAGCCGGGCGTCTACAACCTCGAGGTCACGCCCCTCGATGTCGACGATGCGTCGGCCGTCACGGCGCCGGTCGTCGCGCAGGGGATGGCCCCGCCCGAGGGCCAGACCATGATGACGACCGTCACCATTCCGTACGAGCAGTGGCTCGGTGCGCCCACGTTCATGGGCCAGTTCCTCTTCACCATCTCCTGGGGCGGGGTGACCTGTGCGGCGGCCGAGCCGGTCATCGCGACCCAGAAGCTGAGGCTCGAGCGCAACGGCACGCTCCTCGGCGCGGTGACGGATGCGGGGCAGATGATGAACGGCGCCATGGTCGCCCCGTGCCGCGAGTTCGGGCCGGGCAAGTTCGAGTTCGCGCAGAACCTCGCATCGGGGCCCGCCACCCTCACCGTTGTGGGCGCCGAGTCCGACGGCACGGAGCACACGGAGGTCTTCGAGACGTTCGTGGGCGTCGGCATCTCGAACCCGACGCTGCCGTTCGATGTGGATCTGCCGCTGCCGGATGCGGGCGTGGACGCGATGATCGATGCGCCGCCGGTCGACGCGATGATCGACGCCCCCTGACCCAGAGGTGAGACCTGCGTGGTTGCCGCCCGTCCCGGCGTGCGCCACCATCTCTCCATGAGGTTCGGGTTCGGGGCTCTCGTGCTCACCGCCGCCGTGACGGGGCGGGTGGTGCGCGTCGAAGCCCCGACGTCGGACGAGGTGATCATTCCGGCGGGCTCCTTCGAGATGGGCGTCGCGGAGGCGGAGGCCGTCGCCGCGTTCTCCGAGTGCAGGAACGTCTATCCCGCGCTGGATATCGCCTCGATCCAGGGCGCGGCGAACTTCTGCGACGACTACCAGGCCATGCTGTCGCTGATGGAGCCGCGGACGGTCTACCTCCCGGCCTACGCGATCGATCGTGACGAGGTGAGCGTGGCCGACTACCGCGCCTGTGTGCGCGCCGGGCACTGCTCGCTCGATGCCCTGGTCGCGGGCGACGAGCGGTACGTCGCGAACGAGACGTGGCCGATGGTCAACGTCACCCACGACGAGGCCCAGCGCTTCTGTTCGTGGCGCCACGGCCGCTTGCCCACCGAGGCGGAGTGGGAGCGCGCGGCGCGGGGGACGAACCCGATGGCGCTCTGGCCGTGGGGCCGCGATGCGCACAATGACGACTTCAACCACGGCCAGCCGCGCGCGGCGCCGATGCGCGAGATCGATCGTACGCCGCAGCCGACACCCTCCGATCTGTACGGGGACCCCGACGACAGCGATGGCTTTGCGATCGCGGCGCCTCCGGGCAGCTTCCCGTGGGGGGCGAGCGAGGCCGGCGTGCGTGACATGGCGGGCAACGTCGCCGAGTGGACGGCGGATGCGTGGGTCCATGGCACGAAGACCGTCCTCGTGCGAACGGAGGAGCGGGAGCGGGGCTCCACGTACCTCGAGTCGGGCTACGTCGATCTCGACGCCTACAACCCGCGTCGCGATGGGGGGGCGACCTCCCCGCGGGTGGTGCGTGGGGGCTCGTGGCGCCAGCCGGCGTTCTTCGCGCAGTCGAACCTTCGCGATCCGTTCGGGGCGCTGTACGAGCCGAACCGGCGCTTCTCGCACATCGGCTTTCGCTGCGCCCGCTCGCTGCGGACGCCGAACCCGTAGGGCTCGCGAGCCTAGTCCTCCGACCGGGGCTTGCTGATCGCGTGGGCGCGCGATCCATCGCCGATGGCTTCGTTGCCGCGTCCTCGCGGTACGCCCGGTAGCGCGTCGGGGCGGCGCCTCGCCCTCGGCGCGCCTCGCGCGCCCGCCGAGCTCATCAAGCCCCGGTCGGAGGACTAGGCCGCGTCGATCATCGCGTCGACGGCCGCATCGGGCTCGGCATCCGGCGCTGCGTCGGGTGCGTCCGGCGGCGCATCGGGCGGCATCGCATCGATCGCGGCATCGACGGGCTGCGCATCGGGGACGACGGCGTCGATGGGCGTGGCAGTCGCGCGCTCCTCGCATGTCTGCGTGGCGCTCGAGCAGGTGAGGCCGTCTTCGCAATCCTCGTTGACCTGACAGCGCTCCCCCTCGCCCTGCTTGCAGGCACCGAGGAGACCGCCACCGAGGGCGGTCGCGAACGCGATGACAAGAGCGATCCGGTACCGACGCTTCATGGCAGCTCCTCGAGCGACGGAACCTCGACCCACTCGACCTTCTTGATCTCGATC
Organism: Kofleriaceae bacterium; assembly: GCA_022842285.1. Classification (GTDB taxonomy): domain Bacteria; phylum Myxococcota_A; class Polyangia; order Haliangiales; family Haliangiaceae; genus JABFXX01. The sequence goes on along the minus strand of JALHPV010000111.1, from coordinate 3,007 downwards.
TCGCGCGTACCCTTGCCGCTCTTGCCCGGCAGGTTCACGGTGTCGCCAACTTCCTTGCCGATCATCGCGCGCGCGACGGGGGCCTGGATGGCGATGCGGCCCCGCTTGATGTCCGCCTCGTGCTCGCCCACGATCACGAGCGTCTGGACATCCCCGCTGTCGGTGTCTTCGATCGTCACCGTGGCCCCGAACGAGACGCGGGTCCCCGACAGCTTGGTCGGATCGATGACCTCGGCCATGAGCGACTTCGCCTCGAGCTCGCGGATCTTGGCCTCGATGAGCCCCTGTTCCTCTTTGGCCGCGCTGTAGTCCGCGTTCTCCGAGAGGTCGCCGTGACCGCGCGCGATCTCGATCGCCCGCGAGTTGGCGGGACGGTCCACATCCTTCAGGCGCTTCAGGTGCGCCTTCATCTGCGCAAACCCCGACGGGGTCATGGGGAACTTTTCGCTCATCGGGAAGGGGTATTCGTACCGTCTAGTTGCACTGGTTGCAATCCGGCGGGCTCGAGGTGCAGCTGGTCTCCGTGCTCCCGTCGTCGGTGCAGTTTTTCCCGTCGGCGATGGGGCAGATGGCGTCGTCGCAGGACGGGTCGTCGCACAGCACGTCGCACGCGCAGGCGAGGCGACAATCGACCGTTCCGCACGCGTTGGCGCCGACGCACTGCACCTCGCAGGGCCCGTCCTCGCAGGTGATGTCCCCGCACGCCTGCGAGCCCTGACAGATGAACAGGCACGCCCAGCCGGCGGGGCACTCGATATCGCCGCAACGGTCATTGGTGGTGCAGAGGATGAGGCACTCCTTCCCGCGAGGATCGCACTCCCGGCAGTCGGGCGGGCACTCGACCGGCACATCATCTCCGTCGGTCCCCTCATCGACGACGCAGTAGTTGTCGCGACACACGAGGTCGCCGGCGCAGTCGTCGGTGGTCGTGCACTCGAAGTCGGTCGTCTTGCGATCGATGAAGCAGGCCGCCACCAGCGCCATCGCGAGGAATGCACCTGTTGCCCGCATCACCACGCCCCTGTCAGGCGCATCGCCGCGCCGTTGTTGGTTACCACCGGAGCCACGGTCACGGTTCGGCCCTGGCGGTCCTGGTAGAGGGTGTAGCCGCCGTAGCCACCCAGCGCGAGACCGCCGAGCACGAGGACGTTGCCGAGCCACGCGCGTGACGTGGCGCGGTCCTCGAGGTCTTTCAGCGCTTCGAACTGCTCCACCGTCGTCGGCATGGAGGCATCGATCTGGCCCTGGAGGTCGCTCGCCGCCGCCCACGAGAGCAGCCCGATCCCGACCAAGGCCCCCCCGCCGGCGAGGCACGCGATGGCGATGTTGCGCTTGCGATGGTCGACGGGGGCGGCGGGGGCGGGGGCCTGCGTCTCGTCCAGAGGCGGGGGCTCGATCGGCGGCGGGGGCTCGATGGGACCCGTGTTGAAGAGGGGCAGGAGCGATGGCTCCACCTTCTCGGGCGCATCCGTGCTCGCGAGCGTGGCGACCACCTCGCGCGGCTCCTCGCCGTTCGTGCGCTTCACCGCGACGACGATCGCGACGCCGGTGGGCTCGCCCGAGGCCGTGCCATACACGAGCTCGTCGACGCCGAGTGCGACGCGGACTTCCTCGGCGCATACCGGCTGCGTGGGATCGCACCCCACGACGGCCGCCGTGTCCGCGAAGCCCTGACCGCCGACCTGCACATCGCCATCGAGCACGCGCGCGAGGCGCCGTACCGAGGCGGTGAGCCGGGTGCGGAGCTCTGCGTCCGCATCGCCATCGAGCGGCAGTACCAGCACCTTGCGGGTATCCGCGAGCGCGGGAGAGGTTGCCGCCAGCACCACTGCGAGCGCGGCGAGCACACGCATCTACAGTCCGCCCATTCGCACGCGGATTCGGTCCGCATCCGGCGCGTTTGGTGCGAGCACGAGGTAGCGCTGGTAGGCGGTGCGGGCCGCGCCGCGGTCGCCGAGCTTCTCGTAGACGAGCCCCAGGCCGCGATACGTCGGCGCGTAGGAAGAGTTGATCGACTTCGCGCGCTTGAACGACTCGAGCGCGCCCTTCGCGTCACCCCGCACGTAGGCCTGGAGGCCCTGCTTGTAGGCCGCCGCCGCGCTCGGCTTCGCCTCTGGCTTCGAGCCACTCGGCGGTGGAGGCGTTGGCTCGTCCGGCGTCTCCTCCGGCACCGAATCGGGATCGAGCAGCGCGAGGTCGTCGCCCCCGGCGCCCGAGCCCTCCGCGGCGGCCGCGCCCGCGTCCGGATCGGCATCGAGCACTTCCGGCGCATCGGCGATCACGGGCGCATCGATCGCGACGGCGGCATCGGCCACCACCACCCTCGCGCTGGCGGCGTCGGCCACGATCGCGCCCCGGGGCGGGGGCGCGACCACCTTCGCTCCGTCGTCGGCGCTACCGCGTGCGAGTACGACGTAGACAACGACGGCTATAACTGCGAGGGCGAGCCCCCCGATGACAAGGCCGATCCGTGACCGCGCGAGCGTGCCGGCGGCGGAGGTCCCCGTCGCCGCGGGAGCGGTCTCGGGCACGTACGATGTCGCAGGGGGCACCGTGGCGATGAGACCGCTGCGGCGCACGATCGGCATCACCGGGCTGGCGCTCGGGGTCTTCGTCCGATCGCTGGCTTCCTCGGGCGTGGTGATCGAGGCGTGCTCGAGTGTGCTGTGCCGGAAGCGCACCGAGAACTCACCCGATAGGCGAGGCGTGCCCGAGGCGAGCTGGCTATCGTCGAAGGCCGCCTCGAGCACGTCGGCGCTCGCGCGGCCCTTGCTCGCGACCTCCTGGAGGAGCTTCTTCCGCGCGACGATGTGGTCCTCGAACGTCGCCTGCATGTACTTCGCGATGACGTCGTTCTTGCCGCCATAGCTCTGGAGCCGCAGCACTTCCTCGATCGCGACCGACATCTCCTTGGCCGTCGCGAAGCGCCCGTCGGGATCGCGCGCGAGGGCCTTCATCACGATCGGGTCGAAGGCTTTCGGTACGTCTCCGTTGATGTCGGACGGCC
>JALHPV010000110.1 GCA_022842285.1 Kofleriaceae bacterium | reverse complement strand
CGCAAGATTCGCGACCCCCGCGCGCCCGACGCGGGCTCCGCCGACCGCGCGGGGGACCCGGCCCCGGTGACCGACGGAGTCGTGCAGATGGCGTGGTCGCAGCCGCTCGCCGCCCTGTTCGCGTCGCGGCTCTGGACCGCCCTGGCGATCCGGCTGCGCTTGCCCGCGGGGGACCTCGCGGCGGCCGTGACGACGGTGATGACGGCGGCATCGACGCGCGCCCTGCTCCGCGCCCTGACCACGGGCGCGATTCGCTGGCGCCTGCAGTTCGCGAGCGGCCACAAGCGCGCGGTCGTCTGGAAGGTCGCGCGCGACGTGACCGCAGCGGCCCCCGAGCTCGTGAACGATCCGACGGCCACGACGTGGGATGTCCTCGTGGATGACATGGAGCGCACGCTCGACCTCGTGCCGCGACGCCTGGTCGATCCACGGTTCGCGTGGCGCGTGGCCGAGGTCCCGGCGGCCTCACACCCGACGGTAGCGGCCGCGCTCGCGCGACTCGCGGAGGTGCGTGACGGCGAGCGCGTCTGGGATCCGTTCGTGGGCTCCGGTGGCGAGCTGGTCGAGTGCGCGCAGCTCGCGCCGAAGGCGGTGCTGATCGGTACCGACATCGATCCCGACGCCCTCATGGCGGCGCGTGCGAACCTCGATGCGGCCACGGTCACCGCGACCCTGGCGCCTGGCGATGCGCGCACCTACGGCTTCGCGACCGGCACGTATGGCGGCCACGTCAACGCCATCGACCTCATCATCTCGAATCCGCCGCTCGGCAGCCGCGTGCACGTCGATGCCGCCGCGCTGCTGTCCGAGGCGCTACCTAACCTCGTGCGCCAGCTCGCGCCGCGGGGGCGGCTCGTCTGGATCACGCCTGCAACACGCAAGACGACGCCCGTACTCGAACAGCTCGGATTGCGTCGCACGAAGTTCTGGCCTGTCGACCTCGGCGGCGTCCGGGGTCATGCCGAGCGCTGGGAACGCTAGGCGGCGTTGGCGCTAGTGGTCATGGTCATGACCATGGTCATGGCGGTGCGCGTGACCGTGGGCATGGGCGTGAGCGATGGCCGCGGCACCGCGGTGCGAGTCCTCGTGATGATCGCAGCGGTGCACCTCGATCGTCAGGTGTGACAGCTTCATCGAGTCGAGCACGCGCTTCCGGTAGAACTCGACATCGCGCGGCGTCTTCGTCACGAGCGTGACCACGCAGCTGCGACGATCGCGGCCGAGATCCCAGACGTGGAGGTCGGCGACCTTCACGTCATCGATACCCTCGAGCGTGGCGCGGACCTTCGCCTCTTCGGAGGCCTCGGATGCAACGTCCAGGAGCTGGCGCGAGGCCGCGCCGCAGAGGTTGATGGACCACCAGATGATGACACCGCCCGCGATCACGCCCATGAGCGGATCGAGGAACTGCACGTTCGCCCACTTGCCGAGGGCGAGGGCGGCGATGGCCATGAGCGACGTCATCGCGTCGGCCAGGATGTGGATGTAGGCCGCCCGCAGATTGAAATCGAGCGTGCCGGCCTTCTTGCCGCCCAGGCCGGGGACCGCCACCTGATCCTCGCCGTGCGCGTGGTCGTGCTGACCGTGATCGTGCGCATGGTCGTGGTCGTGGTCGTGGTCGTGATTGTGACCGTGACCGTGGTCGTGTCCGTAGTGATGGTTGTGGCCCATGATGAGGGCCGAGACGCCGTTCACGACGAGGCCGATCACGGCGACGACCAGTGCTTCGCCGTAGTTCACCGGGTCATGGCTGAACAGGTGCTCGATGCCCTCGATGGCGAGGAGGATGGCGACGATCGCGAGCACCACGCCGCTCGTGAAGCCGGCGAGCGCATAGACCTTGCCCGTCCCGAACGTGAACTCGCCGCGGTTGGCCCGCGTACGGGCATACCAGTAGGCGACCAGCGTCAGCCCCAGGGCACCGACGTGGGTCCCCATGTGCCAGCCGTCGGCCGTGAGAGCCATCGAGTTCGTCGTGTAGCCAATGACGAGCTCGCCCACCATCATCACGAGGGCGAGCACCACCACGAACAACGTCTTGCGCTCGCCGCCGCGGTGGAACTCTTCCTCCGGGACGTGATGCGCGTGCGCGGCTACATCGTGGGCGGTGGCCATTGCGGACGCCCCACTCTAGCAGAGTCGTCCGCCGGTCCACCAAGAGACGACCGCGCCGAGGTCCCGCCGCGCCTCGTCGACCTTAACCAGTCATCTCCTCTGAGGGGAGGTACTAGTGCACGCCGAGGTACGCCTTACGGATCGCGTCGTCCGAGGCGAGCTCGGCGGCCGGTCCCGACTTCACGAGCGTTCCCACCTCGAGGACGTGTGCCGTCGTCGCAACCTTGAGCGCCATGTGCGCGTTCTGCTCGACCAGGAGGATGGTCGTGCCGTCCTTCGCGATCGCCTTGACGATCTGAAAGATGAGGGCGACGATCTGGGGCGCGAGACCGAGCGACGGCTCGTCGAGCAGGAGGAGCTTGGGGCGAGCGATCAGCGCGCGCGCGATCGCGAGCATCTGCTGCTCGCCACCCGATAGCGTGCCGGCGTTCTGCTGCAAGCGCTCGCGGATGCGTGGGAACAGCTCGAGCGCCTTGTCGCGATCCTTCGCCACCCCGGCCGCGTCGCGACGCAGGTACGCCCCCATCTGCAGATTCTCGTCGACGGAGAGGTTCGCGAAGATGCCGCGCCCCTCGGGGACATGGGAGAGGCCGAGCCCGACGATCTCGTGCGGCGGGGTGTTGGTGATGACCTTCCCGTTGAACGTCACCGAGCCCTTGCTCGGCTTCACGAGGGCAGAGATGCCACGGAGGGTCGTGGTCTTGCCCGCGCCGTTCGCGCCGATCAGCGTCACGATCGTGCCCGCTTCGACGGAGAACGACACCCCCTTCAGGGCATGGATGCCGCCGTAGTGGACGTGGAGGTCCTTCACCTCGAGCAGTGCCATTACGCTTCCTCGCTCGCTTCGTCGTCGGGCACACCGAGGTACGCCTCGATGACCTTCGGGTCCTTCTGCACCTCGGCCGGCGAGCCGCTCGCGATGCAGACGCCATGGTCGAGCACGGTGATGTGCTCGCAGATCTCCATCACGAGGCTCATGTCGTGCTCGATGAGGAGGATCGCGACATCGAAGCGCTCGCGGAGCGTCTGGATCAGCGACGCCATCTCGCGCTTCTCGGAGCTGTTCATGCCGGCGACCGGCTCGTCGAGGAGCAGCACCTCGGGTTCGGTGGCGAGTGCGCGCGCGATCTCGAGGCGGCGCATGTCGCCGTACGGCAGATTCTTCGCCTGCTCGTGCGCCCACTTCTTGATCCCGAGCACCTCGAGGAGGTCGAACGCTCGCTCCGTGATAGCGCGCTCCTCGGCGAGATAGAGCGGCGTCCGCTCGAGGCTGCGGAACAGGCCGCTCTTCGCGCGCACCCCGGCGGCGGTGCGCACGTTGTCGAGGACGCTGAGCTCGCCGAAGAGCCGGATATTCTGGAACGTGCGCGCCATGCCCGCCCGCGCGATCGCACTCGGGCGCTTGCCGTCGATGCGCTGGCCGTTCAGCAGGATCTCGCCGGTCTGCGTCTTGTACACGCCGGTCAGCAGATTGAACGCGGTCGTCTTGCCGGCGCCGTTCGGACCGATGAGGCCATGCAGGCTCCGGGGCGGCAAGGACAGGTTCAGGCCGCTCACCGCCTTGAGGCCACCGAACGCGATGGAGACGTCCTTCACCGCGAGCGCGATGCCCTCCTTCTTGGGCCGCGACGTGATGGTGAGCGCCTTGGCCGTCCCGAGCGCCGGCAGCTTCGCCGTGAGCGCTGCCCACGCCTTGCCGATCGTTGCCTTCCACGCCCGGGTCTCCCACAGCTCGTGGATCCCCATGAGGCCCTGGGGACGAACGATCATCACGATGATGAGGGCGAGCGCGTAGACCACCATGCGGTACTGCGCGAACTCGCGGAACAGCTCGGGGAGGATGGTCAGGATCGCCGCCGCGAGGGTCACGCCCGAGATCGAGCCCATGCCGCCGAGCACGACGATGATGACGATGTCGATCGACTTCGCGAAGCCGAGGTCGCCGGGCTTCAGCTGCTGACCGAACTCGTGGGCGAACAGGGCCCCACCGATGCCGCCGAAGAAGGCCGCCAGCGTGAACGCCGAGACCTTGACGCGGCTCGTATCGATGCCCATCGCCTCGGCCGCGATCTCGTTCTCGCGCACGGCGAGGAGCGCCCGCCCCTTGCTCGAGGACTTCAGCCGATAGGCGACGATGCATACGATCGCCACGAAGATGTAGACGTAGAAGACGCCGGCGTGGCCCGTGGCCTCGTTCCAGGGCGTCGGTGACAGGTACGACGGGGGTTTCGGCACGAAGCCGGCCGCGCCGCCTAGGTTATTCAGCGCGTCGAGCCAGCCGCGCGCCTCGAACTCCTTCGGGTAGAGGACGTTACCGGAGAGCGTCGCGATGACGCGTACGATCTCGCCGAAGCCGAGCGTGACGATCGCGAGGTAGTCGCCGCGCAACCGGAGAGACGGCAAGCCAACGGCGAAGCCCGCGAGCGCCGCCCCGCACCCCGCGAGGATGACCGCGAGCAGGAACAGCATGTCGCCGCTGCCGAGGAACCCACCGTGCACGGCCGCGCTCTGCCAGAGGCTCAAGGAGCCGTAGTACGTGACGATGCACGAGACGTAGGCCCCCACGAGCATGAAGCCCGCATGCCCGATCGAGAACTGGCCCGCGAACCCGTTCACGATGTTCAGCGAGACCGCGAGCACGATCGCGGTCCCGATCTCGAGGAGGATGCGCGCCCAGTAGTCCCCGAGCTTCGGCGCGACCACCGTCTGCAGGACCAGCGCGATGACGATCCCGAACGCGAGCGGCCAGACCGACCCGACGAGCGAGCCGAACCACGAGCGGGGCTGCGCGGCGACGCTATCGGAGAGGGATGGGAGGTGCACTAGACCTTCTCCGTCACGGCCTTGCCGAGGAGGCCGCTGGGCTTCAGGAGGAGCACCGCGATCAGGATGAGGAACACGTAGACGTCCTGGAGCTTCGGCGAGAGGTACGCGGCTCCGAACTGCTCGACCCCGGCGATGAGCAACGCGCCGGCGGCGGCCCCGCGCACGTTGCCGATGCCGCCGACGACCGCAGCGACGAACGCCTTGAGGCCAAGGAGCACCCACGTCTGGTCGGCGGTCTGGCCGATCTTCGAATACTTCAACGTGAAGATGAGGCCGCCGGCTGCGGCGAGGGCGGAGCCGATGCCGAACGTCAGGGTGATGACGCGGTTCACGTTCACGCCCATCAGCGAGGCGATGCGCTCGTCGAACGACACCGCGCGCATGCCGCGCCCGAGGCGCGTGCGGAACACGAGCATCTCGAGCGCGAAGACGAGCCCCACCGCGAGGAGCAGGATCACGACGTCGACGAGCTGGATGCCCACGCCGAACACCGTGACCAGGGTGCGATCCTCGAGCAGCGCCGGCGAGCCCGCGTAGCGCGGACCGAACACCCACTTCAGCTGCCCGAAGTTCTGGAGGAACAGCGAGACGCCGATGGCGGTGATGAGGACGTTCAGGCGCGGCGCGCGGCGCAGCGGCCGGTACGCGAGGAACTCGAGGGTGATGCCGACGGCGGCGCAGATGGCCATCGTCAGGATGAGGATCACCGGCAGCGCGAAGGCGGGCGAGCCCGACGCGGCCCAGCCGAAGGCGCCCGCGAGCGAGACCGTGATCCATGTTCCGAGGGTGACGACGTCGGAGTGCGCGAAGTTGATGAAGCGCAGGACCCCGTAGACGAGCGTGTAGCCCAGCGCGATGAGCGCATAGAGGCTACCGATCGACAGCGTGCTGACGAGCGTCTGGAGGAACGTAGTCAACGCGACTTACTCGCTGCCGTCCTCGGGATCAGACTTGTCGTCGTCGGGCTTCATGGCCTTGGGCGGCGCCTTCGTGCCCTTCAGGTCCACGTCGCCCCGGACGGCGGCCTCGATCTTCGTGGCCGCGGCCCCGGTGGCGGGCGTCGCCGCATTCGCCTTCGCGCCCTCGGCCGGGATGGGCCCGGTCGACGCCGCGCTCCCTGCTGCCGCACTGCCGGAGCCGGCGCCGCCGTCGTCCATCGGCTTGGTCGTCGGCGGGCCCATGCCCTCGGGCCAGATGTCGGACACGAGCTTGTACTCCGTGCCCACGACCTGGAGGATGACGGCCTTCTTCTGCGCGTTGCGGTTGGCGTCGATGGAGATCGATCCCGTCACGCCCTTGAAGTCCTTCGTCGCGTTGATGGCCGCGGCGAGCGTCTTGCCGTCGAAGCTGCTCGCGCGATCCATCGCGTCGAAGAGCACCCGCGCGGCGTCGTACCCCATGGCCGAGAGGCTGTCGGGCTCGACCCCGAACTTTGCCTTGAACGCCTTCACGAACGCCTGGACCTCGGGGCGCGGCTCCTGGGGCGAGTAGTGCGTCGAGAAGTAGTGACCGTTAGCCGCGTCGCCCGCGATCTTCAGGAGGTCGGGCGAGTCCCAGCCATCGGTGCCGATGAACGGGATCGTCAGGCCCTTCTGCTTCGCCTGCTTCATGAAGTTGCCGGCGTCGCCGTAGTAGCCGGGGAGGAACAGCGCCTCCGCGCCCGAGCCCTTGATCGTCTGGAGCTGCGCCGAGGCGTCGGGGTTGCCGCCGGTGTAGGCCTGCTCGGTGACGATGGTGCCGCCGAGCTTCTTGTAGGCCGCCGTGAAGTACTCGACGAGCCCCTTCGAGTACGCCTGGGCCTCGTCATAGAGGACCGCGACCTTCGTGATCTTCTGGTTGTCGTAGAGAAACTTCGCGATGACCCACGCCTGGAAGTCGTCGGTGAAGCACACGCGCGAGACCATGTCGCCAAGCTCGGTGACGTGGACGTTCGTCGACGACGGCGTGATGTTCGGGACGCCGAGCTTCTGCGCGACATCGCCACCGGCGAGCGTGATGCTCGAGGCGACCTCGCCGAGGAGCGCGACGACCTTGTCCTGCGTGATGAGGCGCGTGACGACGGTGCCGCCTTCCGACGCCTTCGACGCGGTGTCGAGGGTGATGAGCTCGATCTTGCGGCCCTTGATGCCGCCCGCCGCATTCCGCTCCTCGACCGCGAGCTTGATGCCCTGGTCCGTCGAATTGCCGAACGTGGCCTCGTTACCCGTGAGCGACGCGTAGTGACCGATCTTGATCGGCCCCGTCGCGGGCGGCTGGGTCGCCCCCGAACCCGAACCCGCCTCCTCCTTCTTCTTGCCGCCGAGGTTGTCGCAGCCAGCTACCGCCCCCACAACCATGACGAGCGCCAGGGTGGCCGCGGTCCAATGACGATTCCAACCTCTGAGATTCACGGCACTCTCCTCGTTAGGTCGGGATGCGATATCACCGGCGCAGGGCCGGTACAAGGCGCACGCGTCGTGATACGAGGTTCGGCAGGTTGAGCGATCGACCCGAACCAACAAGCGAGTCGACGCCCAAGCGTCCCTCGGCGGCGCACGCGGTACCACGCCACGTCCATCCGTCGACGCACGGCGTGGCCCCATCGAAGTCGGCCCTGGCCTGGCTCTCGCTGGGTGCACTCGGCGTCGTCTATGGCGACATCGGCACGTCGCCGCTGTACGCGATGAAGGAGTGCTTCGAGCACAAGAACCCGCACCACGCCGACGCGGCCAACCCCGAGGCGGTCCTCGGCGTCGTCTCGCTGGTCCTGTGGTCGCTGATCTTCGTCGTCATCGTGAAGTACCTCCTGTTCGTCCTCCGGGCGGACAACAAGGGCGAGGGCGGCACGCTCGCGCTCGCGGCCCTGGTGCAGCAGAAGCTGTCCGACAAGAGGCGCCGGCTGACGATCCCGGTGCTCCTCGCCCTCTTCGGCACGGGCCTCCTCTACGGAGAGGGCCTCATCACCCCCGCCATCTCCGTGCTGTCAGCGGTCGAGGGTCTCTCCGAACAGAACGCGAGCCTCACCCCGCTCGTCATCCCCATTTCGGTCACGATCCTCGTCGGCCTGTTCTGGATCCAGCGTTACGGCACCGGCAAGCTCGGATCGATCTTCGGCTGGATCATGCTGCTGTGGTTCGTCTCGATCGGCCTCGCCGGCGTCCCGCACATCATCGAGCAGCCGAGCGTCTTCCGCGCGATCAGCCCGCACTACGGGCTGTCGTACCTGATGCACCACGGCCTGCACGGCTTCCTCCTGCTCGGCTCGGTCGTCCTCTGCGTGACGGGCTGCGAGGCGCTCTACGCGGACATGGGGCACTTCGGCAAGACGCCGATCCGGATCGCCTGGTCCTTCGTCGTGTTCCCGGGCCTCCTCTTCTGCTACTTCGGCCAGGGCGCGCTCTACCTCGACAACATGACGCTCGTGGATGGCGTGTGGACGTCGACGGTCACGCACCCGTTCTTCGGGCTCGTGAAGGGCACTCCGTTCCTGATCCCGATGGTCATCCTCGCGACGATGGCCGCCATCATCGCGTCCCAGGCCCTGATCTCCGGCGCCTTCTCGCTCACCAACCAGGCGGTGCAGCTCGGCTACCTGCCGCGCGTCACCGTGATGCACACGTCCTCGAAGCACGAGGGCCAGATCTACATCCCCGAGATCAACAACTTCTTCATGGTCGCGTGCGTGCTCCTGGTGCTCGCCTTCCAGAAGTCGACGAACCTCGCGGCGGCGTACGGCATCGCGGTCACCGGCCTGATGATGATCACGTCGTACCTGCTCGTGCTCGTCGCGCGCCGCAACTGGGGCTGGTCCCTCGGCGCCTCGCTCCTCTTCTACATCCCGTTCTTCGTCATCGACGGCCTCTTCTTCTCGTCGAACGTCGTCAAGATCGCGGCCGGCGGCTGGTTCCCGCTCGCCATCGGCACGGGCGTCTTCATCGTCATGACCACCTGGTGGCGCGGCCGTCACGAGCTGTCGAAGATGATGGAGACCGGCACCATCCCCGACGACCTCTTCCTCGCCGACATCGAGTCCGCCCCACCGCCGCGCGTCTCGGGCACCGCGGTCTTCATGTCGTCGGGCGCGACGGGCATGCCGAACGTCCTCCTGCACCACGTGAAGCACAACAAGGTGCTCCACAAGCAGGTGGTGCTCCTGTCCATCGTCACGGAGAACATCCCGTTCGCCGTCGGCAACTCGTCGCTCTCGGTCTCCGAGCTCGGCCAGGGCTTCTATCGCGTGGTCGCGCGCGTTGGCTTCATGCAGCAGATGAACGTGCCGCGCATCCTCGTTCGCTGCGAGAAGCACGGCCTCCACGTGAACACCTCCGACACCACGTACTACCTCGGTCGCCAGTCACTCGTCGTCACGGGCAAGACCGGCATCGCGCGCTGGCGCAAATCCCTCTTCAAGTTCCTCGCGCACAACTCGCGCCCGCCGACGGCGTTCTTCCACCTGCCTCCGAATCGCGTCGTCGAGCTGGGTCTCCAGATCGAGATGTAGCGAGGAGGAGGTACTAGCTCGCGCGGGACCGCTCGGGCGTGAAGGGCAGGACCACCGGGGCCGACGGCTGCAGCATCGCGAGCTGGCGCAGCCGCTCCGTCGCGTACGCACCGGCCAGCGTGGAGTAGTCGACCGGGGCGTGGGCCCGGAGGGCCGGGATCAGAACCTCCGCCTCGTCACGGTCGTGCTCGTCGATGAGATCGAGGAGCTCGTGCGCCCGATCGCGAAAGCCGGGCGAAGCCGGGCGGGAGCTCACCAGGATGGTGAGCACGCGCTGTTGCTGGCGGTGCGCCGTGCGCATCTCGGTGACCAGGGCGGCGAGCAGGCGGGCGGTCGGCCGTTCGTCGCGCAGCAGGTCCGTCCCCGTCCCGCCCGCGAGCTGCTCGGCTGGCTCGTCGTACGGTGCGAGGACGATGTCCTCGGCCTCCGCATGCGCGACGAGACCAAGCCGCACCTCGTCCATCGATGCGCGGAGCTGGGCCATCGTCGCGGTCGGATCCAGCAACCTCTCGAGCTCGCGTGCGAGGTCACGGTGATCTCGACGCAGCAGGGCAAAGAAGTCGGTGGGCATTCCCGAAATGAATACAAGTCCGATGCCCGACAGCGTCGCCGTTGTCGGCGTCACGGCCCGCTGGGTGATGGAAGATGCGTTACCAATCCAGGAGCGATTCCACGGGATCGACTGCGCGCCCGACCGGGCGCATGCGCAGCATCGCCCTCGGAAATGAGCCTAGAGCGCGGGGGGGGGACAGCTCAGGCCTCGTCGAGCGCGCGGTCCTCGCGACCCTTGCGCTTCGCGGTGACGCCGAGGTCTGCGAGCTTCTTGCGCAGCGTGTTGCGATTGAGCCCGAGGATCTCGGCCGCCTTCAGCTGATTGCCGCCGGTGTGCGCGAGCACGAGATCGAACAGCGGGCGCTCGACGCGCGCGAGGACCTTCTCGTAGAGGTCGTGCGCCGGATACCCGTCGATGCGGGCGAGCAGACCCGCGAGCTTCGCCTTCACCATGTCCTCGAAGGCGAGATCCTCGAGAGGCACGCGCGCGGCCACCGTCGGGAGAATCTCGTCCACGTCGCCCGCCTCGATGCGGGCCCGCGTCACGCGCACGACGAGCCGGCGGGCGATGGCCTTCAGCTCGGCCACGTTGCCGGGCCACGGATACTCGGCGAGCCGCACCAGCGCGCGCGTGGACACGGTCGGCTTGGCGCGCCCGATCTCCGCCGCGTAATGCTTCACCCAGCGCTCGAACAGGATCGGCAGATCGTCCAGTCGATCCCGGAGCGGGGGCACCTCGATACGGTGCTCGCGGAACAGCTCGTAGAAGTCCGGAGCCAGGATCGCGGCATCAACCGCCTTGTCGAGATCGAGGTCGCCCGTGCCGACAAGGTGCACGTCGATCTCGTCGCGAACCGCCTTCTTCAGCGTGCGCTGCGAGCTCGCCGACAGATCCGACAGATCCTTCACGAGCAGCGTGCCGCCCCGAGCCGCGTCGAGCGCCAGGCGCGCTCTCGCACACGCGTCATCCACCGGCCTCGCCGTGGGCACGTCCTCGAACGACGGTCGCACGGCCACGAACTTCGCCCGCCCGCGCGGCCCCTTCTGATGCAGCACGCGCGCCACCAGCTCCCGCCCCGTGCCGTGCTCGCCGCAGATGACGACCGGCGCTCCGTCGGCCGCATACTCGCCGAGCAATGTCACCACGGCGCGCATCGACGCGCTCTCGGCGACCAGGAAGTCCTTCGCTTGCAGGCTCCCGCGGAGCACTTACGCGGCTTCCGTACCTTCGGACGCTTCGAAGCTGCCGTCGTTCTCGGCGTGGCTACGAGCGTCGGGCTCGAGGCCGAGGCGCGACTTCCGCTCGATGAGCTGCGCGAAGTACTCCTCGACGAGCGCCTTGGCCCCCTCCAGGTCGGGCGTCTCCCAGATGCGCAGCCGGAGCGCATTGCAGCCGTACAGTCCCCGCGCGTACCAGGCGCACGCCTTCCGCACCTCGTGCAGCGTGCGCGGCCCGCCCCGCAGCGTCTCGATGAGCCCCACGTGCCGACGGAACACGGTCAGGCGCTCGGCCACGCCCGGCGGTCCCGGATCCGGCCGCCCCGCACACACCTCGCGCAGCCGCGCGAACAGCCAGGGATTGCCCATCGCCCCGCGCCCGATCATCACCGCATCACAGCCCGTGTGCTCGCGCAGCCGCAGGTACCCCTCGACATCGACGACATCGCCATTCCCCACGACCGGGATGTGCGCCGGCACCATCTCGCGCACGGCCTTGATGATGTCCGGGTCGCTGTGCCCCGCGAACCCCTGGGTCCGCGTGCGCCCGTGCACGGTGATCATCTTCGCGCCGGCCTCGACCAGTGCGCACGCGAACTCGGGAGCGTTCTTGTGCCCCTGGTCCCACCCCGCCCGGTGCTTCACCGTCACGGGAACATTCGCGGGCACGGCATTCACGACCGCCCGCACCAGCGCCTGCGCGATGGCCGGCTCGCGCATCAGCGCCGACCCGCACTCGCCCGCCACCACCCGCTTCGCCGGGCAGCCCATGTTGATGTCCACGAGCGACGCACCGATCGACACCGCGAGCCGCGCGGCATCCGCCATGCGCTCTTCCTCACGGCCAAAGATCTGCACGCCGAACACGCGCCCGTCCAGCGACGCCGTCAGCTTGCCCGTCGTCTTCGGATCGCCGACCGACAGCGCATGCGCCGACAGGAACTCGGTGATGGTCAGCCCGACCCCGAACTCCTCGCATACGGTGCGAAACGGCAGATCGGTGACAGCCGCCATCGGCGCGAGGATGACGGGCGGGTCGACGGGGATATGGCCGATGCGCATCATGGAAGCTCTCCGTTCGATTCGGCCCACGTACTTACCGGACGCCCCCCGCCTTGTCCACGCGCAAATCCCCGCGCTACCTGCCCAGATGCATCACCTGTTTGACCGGAAGAGCCCCCGGCGGCGGGTCGGGGAGCGTGCAGGTCGGCATGGCGGAGCACATGGGCCCAGAGCACATGCATCCCGTCTCGTACATGCGATCCGCGGCGAAGATGCGCGCCCGCACGCGCGTCAGAAGCGCTCCCTCCCCGATCGAGAACGCCACGTCGATATGGCGCTCGCCGCGCGTGTCCTCGAAGGTCTTGCTGACGCCCCGCCGGTTCGCCTCGCTCTCGAGCTCGGTCTCCATGTCCCTGGCCACGTCGGTCAGGGACGTGCCATCGCCGTAGCCGGGAGCATGCTCGAGCAGCCACACGAACGCCGCCCCCCGGCTGTCTCCATGCGAGCGCTCGCGCCCCCAAACCCTGGCCGTGCCAGCCGGATCACGGCGCAGCAGCGCTGCGCGCATGCGATCGATGTTCGCCGACGAGGCCGCGGCCGCGGCCCGAGGAACCTCGATCTGGGCCACGAACGGACCGGTGCCACGAAGCACCTCGGTGGCCGTGTCGCCGCTTCCGCACGCGGACAGCACCACCACGGCCAGGATCACGCGCTGCATCACGCGGAAACGCTACCCCACATCAGTGCGCCGCGGCAGGCCCGCAACGCGCTCGCGTCTGGCGCCGTCACAGCGAAGACGAGCGCTCGCTCGAGTCGCGGTCGTGTTCGCGACGCCGGGCCGCGAAGAGCGTCCGTGGCCATGGGCTTGGCACCGCGATCGAAAGCGGAGCGGCTCGGCGTCGACGCGCGCGGCTCATCGTCGAGGCCGCAGCGGCCTCACAGGTCCTTGGGGGAGTTCACGTTGGTCAGCGCGCGCAGGGCGGGGTCGACGGCGCGCAGGGCGGCCTCGTCGAGCCAGTGCACGCGGAGGTCGCCGTCGGTCAGGAGGCGCTGCGCGGAGTACAGCTGGGCCGCGAGGCGGGCCCGGACCATGGGCAACGCCGTCGCGACGCGCAGCACGGAGACGAGGGGCTCGTAGAGGTCGCCGATGCGGACCCCCACGGCGTCGACATCTGTCCGGCAAGCGGACAGGAGGAGGTCGATGACGGGGCCCGTGATACGCGGCATGTCCCCGGCGAGAACGAGGAGCCACTCCGTGCGCGCGATGCCCAGGCCCGCCGCGATGCCGGCGAGGGGACCGCCGTCGGGGACGGCATCGGCGACGGTCCGGTAGCCGGCGATGGGACGGGGCGACGACACGAGGATCTCGGCGACGCGGGGCGTGAGGACGGCCACCTGGCGCGCGAAGATGGTCTCGCCGTCGACGACGAGCGACGACTTGTCGATGCCGCCGAGGCGCGTGGCCTTGCCGCCCGCGAGGATGAGCGCGGAGACGAGCACTACCGGGTCAGCAGGGTCTGAATCGCGTCCTGCGACGGCGTCGTGACCTCGAGGCCGTTGGGGCCGAGGTAGCAGGAGACCTCGGTACGGAGGCCGAATGCACCCGCGGTGTAGAGGCCCGGGCCGACGGTGAAGCCGGTGCCTGCGGTGAGGATGCGCGTGTCCTTCACGTCGAAGTCGTCGAGGTCCGTGCCGGAGCCGAACAGCTCGGTGTCGAGGGAGTGGCCCGTCCGGATGGCGATCTTCGCGGCGGCGCCGCTCTTGGTGAAGAAGGCGCGCACGGTGCGATCGACCTCCGCGCCGGTGATGGGCCGCGCGGCCTGGGCGCGGCTGTCGATCAAGGCGATCACCTGCTCGCGGGCGGACTTGGCGAGGGCGAACAGAGCGGTCTGGTCCGTGGAGGCCGCCGTGTCGGCGACGGCGACCCAGGTGTGAGCGGCGTAGATGCCCTCGCCCTTGGCAGACTTCCCGGCGAGGCCGATGACGACGAGGTCGCCGCGCTTGATGAGGCTCGTGGTTTCGGCGGTGGGGACGTACGTCGGGTCGGCGGTGTTGACGCCCGCGGCGACAGTGGGCGCCGGACCGGTGAGACCGCGCGTGGTCATCCCCTTCACCAGGCGCTGCTGGACGTCGTACTCGGAGACGCGCACCCTCGCGGCGAGTTGCTTCGCGAGCCACTCGAGGGCTTCGCGGCGGAGCTCGCCGAGGTGATGCGCCGCGACGTGATGTGCGGTGCGGCCCGCGTCGCCCCAGACGGCCTTGGTGAACTGCACGAGCGTGTCCGACGAGCGGACCTTCACGCCCGAGGCCTTGATGAGCTCGAGCGTGCCCGCGTCGACCCGCGAGAGGGCCGGGATGGCGGCCTTCGGCGAGTACTCGAGGGCGACCGTCTTCGCGCCCTTCAGGAACGCCTTCAGCTTCTTCTCCATGTCGACGTGGCCTGCGTACGTCACCTCGGTGCCCGGGAGATGCTTGAAGCTCGACGCCTCGCTGGCGTTCACGAGGCGACGCGGCTCGCCCTTCGCGGGGATGAGATAGAACCAGAGGTGCGTCGGCGAGCCCGACGGCGCGACGAGGGACTTCGCGATCGGGTTGTCCCCACCGTGGTCGGTGAGCAGCCACCCGCCGAGGCGCTGCACGCCGAGGAGCCCCTGCACGGCCGGGATGTCGCTGATGGACACGCGCGGCACGGCCGTGATCGCGTATGGATCGGACGGCGCAGGCGGCGGAGGCTTGGACGGCGCGGGCGGCGCCGGCGCCGTCGTCACCGGCTTGGGGGCGACCTTCTTCGCGGACACATCGCCGGCGAGCGCTGTGGCCAGGATCACGAGGATGGCTAGGCTGCGCATGGGCGCATCGTAGCCTGGCTCGGCTACAGATCCAGGCGCATGGCGACGAGGCCCGCGGCCTGCGGACGCGCGAAGGTCTCGTGACTCGCCACCTTGCGACCCGCCGTCGAGCGATCGACGACGCGGAAGCCGAACTTTGCCGCAAAGAAGTCGCTGGCCGTCTCGGTGACGAGATAGATGCGCTTCACGCCGCGCCAGCGGGCCTGATTCACCGCCATGTCGGCGAGCATCCAGCCGTAGCCAGCGCCGCGCGCCTCGGGATCGACGGCCAGGGCACGCAGGACGGCGTCCTCGCCGAGGACGTCGAGCGCCACCGAGCCGACGACCCCACGCTCGTTGCGCAGGACGTAGTAGCTGTCGAAGTCGTCATCGGCCGCGGCCTCGGTGAGGTTCGCCGCCGCGAGGAGAGTCCGCACGGCGGGCATGTCGGCGCGCTGCGCGGGCCGCATGGCGTCGCCGATCGCATCGAGCAGCCGGTCGTGCATGTTCTCGAAGGCACCCGACGAGAGCACGGCCACGACATCACCGGGCGCGGCGCTCTCCGCGAGCTGCTTCACGATGTGCTCGACGTCGGGTGTGTAGCTCGCCTTGGTGCCGCTGCGGTGGAGATCGAGCGCGAGGCGCTCGGGGTCGAAGCGATCCTCGACCGGAATCTTCGACGGGTCGAATAGCTTCCCGACGATGACCTCGTCCGCGTACGCGAAGGCGTCGGCGAACTCCTGCTGGAACGTCTTGCGGCGCGACGTGGCGGACCGCGGGTCGTAGACCGCGATCAGCCGGCGCTTCGGGTACCGCTTGCGAAGCGCCTTCAGCGTCTCGCGTACCGCCGTGGGGTGATGCGCGTAGTCGTCGAGGACGGTGACGCCCCCCGCGACCCCGCGCAGCTCCTGGCGGCGACGCACGCCGGCGAACGACGACAGGCCGTGACGGATGTCCTCGACGTGTACGCCCCGCGCGTGGCAGACGGCGATCGCCGCGACGCAGTTGGAGATGTTGTGGCGACCGACCAGCAACGTCTCGAAGCGCTCGAACTTCTCGCCGCGGTGGAAGACATCGAACTCGGCGCGACCGTGCTTGTTGAGCTCGCAGTTCTCGGCCCACCACGTGACGTTCGTGGGCGCGCTGTCGTCGTGCGCTTCATCGACGACGGCGTACGTCTCGACCTTGCAGGTGGCGCCCTTCGCGACCGACATGGCCTCGGGGGCCTCGGCGCAGACGACGAGCAGCCCGTCCGCGGGGATCCCGGCGACGAGCTTCTTGAACGTGTCCCGCACCGCATCGAACGACGGGAAGATGTCGACGTGGTCGAGCTCGACCGACGTGAGGATCGCGGTCTGCGGGCGGTAGTGCGCGAACTTCGGTCCTTTGTCGAAAAAGGCGGTGTCGTATTCGTCGCCCTCGATGACGAAGTCCTCGCCGGTGCCATGGCGGAAGCCCTGCCCGAGCGCGATCGGTACGCCGCCCACGAACAGCGACGGGTCGCGACCCGCCTCCTGGAGGATGTGCGCGACGACCGACGTCGTGGTCGTCTTGCCGTGCGTGCCGCAGATGACGATCGGGTGCTTGCCTTCGAGCAGGCGCTCGCCGAGCACCGCGGGGAACGACGTCAGCGGGATGCCAGCTTCCTGCGCGGCCTTCACCTCGACGTGGTCCTTGCCGTGGACGTTGCCCACGACGACAAGCTCCGGGTGCCAGCCAAGATTGCTCGCGGCGTACGGGGTCATCACCGGCACGCCGAGCGCGGCGAGCTGCTCGCTCATCGGCGGGTACACGGCCTGATCGGAGCCACGCACGTCATGCCCCGCACTCGCGAGGAGTCCCGCCACCGCTCCCATACCGGTGCCGCCAATGCCGATCAGGTGGACCTTCAAGCGGCCGGAAACTAACCGCTGGCCTCGTCGGGGTAAAGTGCCCCGACGACCTGTTGATCTAACTTCGGGGCTTCGGATTCACGTCGGTCGACTCGAAGATCTTGTCCGCCGAGGCAGGAATGAATCCCTGGAACAGCTCACCACTGGGTAGCCGATAGCGCCGCGCGAACTCATAGTAGCAGGAGGGCACCTTCACCGTCGCATCGGAGAACGCGACCTCGATCGAATCGGCGCGGGTCGAGGACTGCTCGAGGCGCTCTGCCGGGGTGCCCTTGATGACGCCCCCCGCGTCATTCAGCACGAAGCCATGCTCGCTCAGAAACGCATTCAGCGCGGGCAGGTCCGGGAACGAGACCAGCTTGCCCACGTCCACCGTGAAGTGATTCACGCGGAAGCCGAAGGCTGCCATCCAGGCGGCGTACTCGCTCTCGGCGAGAAGCTGCTGGTACTCGGGGTGGGTGAGGGTCCACGGGCGTCCGGCCCAGGGTAGGTCGGGCCGCGCGCCGAAGCCGGGCGGGAGCTGGGCCACGAGCCGCTCGATCGTCGCCTGCGTCGTCGGCGACATCTCCTCGACGATCAGCTCGCTGATGAAGATCTTGGGCAGGTTCGGGTCGCCGTGCTGCCAGTAGCGGGCCCGCAGGTGCTTCTCCTGGAAGCGGTAGTGTTCACGGGCGATCCAGCCGTGATCCTCGAACGGCTTCGCGAGCGCGGCGATGTCGATGCCCGGCACGCCGTACGTGCGCAGTGCGACGTGGTCGTTGTGGACCGTCTCGCCACGCGCGACGAGCAGCGCGTGAATGCGGTCGGCCTGCGGGGTCGACGCGGTGTAGTCGCGCCAGAGCGCGTCGAGGAGGTCGGCTACTTGGTACACGCCGACGGATCCGCCGGGACGTTGGCCGCACCGGGATTGGAGATGACGACCGAGCCGTCACACGGCAGGGTCACGCGATAGCCGACGACCTCGAGGGCCACCCCCTCCTTGCCGGCCGACTGCCACGACTTCTGATTCGGGACCTTCACCAGCATGTCGACGCGCGCGTTGGCGGCGGCGGTGATGAACGCGGTTGCCGCGGCCTGGTCAGCGAAGCGCTTGGCATTGTTGTAGAGCGTGCCCGCGAGGAGCTTGCCGTTCTCGAAGCGCGGCGCCGTGCCCGCGCCGATGGCGTGGAACATGCGGCCGTCGAGCTCGACGCCACTGCACGAGATGCAGCTCGTCAGGTGGATCGAGACCGACTTGCGCGCCCCGTCCCAGCCCCCGATCACCAGCGCCGAGCGCTCTCCGGCGACGAGCAACGTCTTGCCAGCGTACTGCTTCGCTTTCTTGTCACGCAGCATGCGGCACTGCCGCTGCTGCGTGTCGTCGCCGGCGTCGCAGGGCGCGGCGAGCGCCCAGATGAGGTCGTCGAGACGCGTGATCTTTGTGGCGGAGGCGGCCTGCGTGTCGAACGCGTCGGCCCGTGCGGTGGCCGACGCGGTGACCGACGCGGTGAGGAGACCGAGGACAAGAGCGGCGCGCATTACTGGAGCTTCTGCACGAGGTACGACTTCAGGCGGAGCTCGGCGTCCACCGGGTCGTTGATGACAATGGGTACGGAGCGCTTCAGCTCGTCGTCGATCTCGACGTACATCGCCTTGCGGACGGTCTCGTCGTCGACCATCTCACCCGGCGTGCGGCCACGGACCGCCTGGTCGGTGAGCCTGCTGCAGTACGCCTTCAGCTTGTCGTAGACGGCCGTGCCCAGGAACTGGGAGATAGCGTCAGCCTCGTTCGTCATGCGCTCGAGGGCGGCCTCGGCGGACGGCGGCAGCGTGCCGCGATTGTGGCCCTGCGAGAGCTGCGCGACCACGCGGAGGATCATCACGTCGTCGATGACGCCGATGCCTTCGTTCCAGTCCGGGATGAGGTCCATGCGCGAGACCAGGTACGCGAGCGCACCGCCCGCGAGCTTGCGGGCATCGCGATCCGCCTTGCTGGACTCGAGCACCGCCTTCAGCGCATCGACGTCCGCACGAATCGTATCGGCCCACCCTTTAAACGTGTCGATCTTAGCCATGATCTTCGCCTCAGCGCGAAGCTATCACGGCGGCACGCCAGCGTCGGACAGCGGCCGCGTGCAGGCCGTCGGCGCGGCCGGTTTGCAGCGATTGTCGACGCAGGTCACGCCGTCGCCCGGCGGACACTCCGTTTCGGTGGTGCAGATGGCGGAGCAGACCGGAGTCGCGAAGTCCGCGAAGCCGGTGCAAATCTCGTTCAGGCAGTCGTGCTCCGTCGAGCACACGTCGTAGGGCGCGAACGTGCAGACGGGATCGACCTCGTCGAAGCTATCGCCGGCGCACGCGGCGGCGGTGACGACCAGGAGGAGGCAGAGCGACTTCATCTTTCTCCAGTTTATCGCGGCATCAGGTCGCGGATCACCTTCGTCGGCGATCCAGGTGTGATCTTCACCGCGAACGTCTCGCGGATCCCCGCCGTGATGTTCGTCAGGGTGACCTTGTGTGAACCGGCTGCGAGAGCGATCGAGCGCTGGGGGGTGGTCAGGCCCGTCGCCTTGCCGTCGATCGCGATCTCGCAGGGCGGCTTCGCCGAGATCATGAGCGTGCCTTCACCCCGCGAAGCGGCCGCCACGGGCTCGCTCGCCTTCGCGACGGGTGCAGGGCGCTTCGCCTTCGGCGCCTGCACGGGGGCGGGCGCGGGCGTGGGCTTCGTCCTGGCCGTCGTGGCGACGGGCGCGGTCACGACCGGCGGCGCCGGGGTCGGGACCCGGGCCGTGACGGGCTTCACCGGCGCGACCGCCGCGAGCGGGAGCTTGATGTGCTGTGTCGCCTGCGGATCGAGCGCGATCGTCTGCGTGGCGAAGCTCGGGTGCGCGATCCGCAGCTCGTACTGGCGCGCCGTCTCGACGGTGGCAGAGAGCGGCGTGGAGCCGAGCGGCATCTGTGTGCCGTTGTCGACGAGCGTGACGCTCGCGCCGGACGGCACGGTGTCGATGCGCACCTCGGTGAATGCGGCCGGGGTGCGAATGAGCATGTCCGACGGCGGCGGAGGCGTCGGCGTCGGCGGCTCCACCATCACGACCGGACCGGCATCCGGCGCCAGCCGCCCGACGGCGACGGCGTTGTTGCTGCGGCGCTGCTTCACGGCGATGTAGCCACCGATGGCGCCCCCGACGATGAAGAACAGCACCATCGGGATCGCGAACCGGCGCGGGTCGAGCCGCGTGCGCCGCGTGATCTGCTGCGTGCCCTCGCGCGCCCCGCGCCCCGCGTACTGCTTGTCGCTGTCACGCGGCGTGGGCTCGTACGGCGCCGCGGAGGGCAACGCCACCGGCAAGGTCGTCGTCTGCATGCTCGGCCGCTCCGGCGGTGCGGGCACGTCCTCGCGCACGACGAATGCGGGCGGTTGGTTCACGCGCTTGCTCACCGGCGGGATCGAGACGCCACGCGCGGGCGGGGCGGTCCGGACGCGCGCGGTCGCGAACGCCGGTACGACGGGGACGTTGCGATCCGTCCCCTGCGGCGTGCGCGCCCGCGGTAGCGGCCGCGGCGCGGTGGCGAACAGATCCTCGGTGGGCAGCTCCTGCGAGCCACCGCGGGACACGAGATCGATGAGCGCGTTGACCGCCGTCGACTCGGTTTGCTTCGCCATGCCGCGAGGGAGAATGCGCCTCAGACCTTCATGTAGGCAACGACATTCGTCCAGGCCGATCCCTCGTCGAAGGTCGCGGAATTGATTGACTCCGGAATGACCATATACCTAGTGTAGGGCAACTCGATGGGAACCGAGGGGACGTTCGGGGATCTGCGACGCTTGGCTGACGCCTGCGCCGCCCCGCTCTCCGCGAGTCAGATCACCCGCCTCGCCCGTCGAGCCGGGGCCACGTGTATCGCCCTGCTCTCGCGCGAGCTCGCCCACGCCGAGCCGCGCCGGCGCGAGGCCGCGCGCGATGCCCTCGCGGCGCTGGCCGATGATGGCGGCGTCCGGCCGCGCGTGATCGCCGCGCTTCGCGACGTCGCCTCCACCGCCCTCACCGACGACACGAAGGTGTGCGCGCTGGGACTCCTCGCCGAGCTCGGCGAGCGCCTCGAGGTCCGCTTCTCCGACCCCGCGGCGATCCAGCGCCGGTCGGCCGTCGCCCTCGCCTCGCAGCTCCACACGCCCGCCGACGTCGCGAACGCCGTCGACTTGATGGTGCGGCAGCTCTCCGGTGACGACATCGAGCAGATGATCGACATCCTCGTCGAGAGCGCGCCCGCCATCGCGCACCGGATCGCCGCCGAGCTCACCGCGCGCCTCGACCTCGCCAGCGAGATCCGCGAGCGCGTCACCGAGGCGATCGGCGGCGGGTCGCGCGAGGTGCCGGCGCTCGCACTCTCGCCCGACCCGGGCCTCGCGGCGACGACGAGCCCCGTGGGCCGACCGCCGCGCACGCACACCGCCGTCCTCGTCGACGCCGCCGCGCGCCTCGTCATCATCGCGTGCCGCAAGCTCGCCGGGGAGCGACGCCACCGACGCTGGGCCGTCCTCGTCGGTGCCAGCGGCCGCATCGAAGATTGCCTCTACGAGGAGGAGCCCGCGGACGCAGCGCCGCTCATCGCCTCGCTCTGCGCCGACGGCTATCGCGTCGCGAGCACGGAGCCGGCCGATGCGCGCGCGGCGGTCGCAGCGGCGGCCCGCGCCTCCGCGATCGATCCGAAGGCGCTCGACTCGGCGTACTACCTCGGCCGCGACCTCCTCGATCTCGCCGACGCGCACCTGCCGCGGGCCGAGCGCACGCCCCCGACGCGCGATGCGCTGGCGGCCACGATCGATCGCGCGCTCGCGCTGCTTGGCTCGGCCAACCGCGCGGACCTCGAGCGCGCAGACACCCTGCTCGCGCGCGCGGCCGAGTCCGCCGAGCTGCGCACGCTCTCCGTCGACTTCCATGCCGCCCGCGGCACCGCCGCCCTCGTGCTCGGCCGCGCCGCCGACGCCGCCGAGTCCTTGAACTTCGCCATCACGGCCGAGCCCACCTGGCCGCTGCACCACTGGAACCTCGCCGTCGCCCTGCAGCAGCTCGGCGATACGTCGGGCCAGTACCA
>JALHPV010000109.1 GCA_022842285.1 Kofleriaceae bacterium | reverse complement strand
GCGCCTGCTCGTGCAGCCGATGGGTCGCGACCTGCTCGGCCTGACGACGCTCCACGAGTCGCTGCTGGATGCGCTCCTCGATGCGAGCCTGCTCCGCGTCGACGGGCGCGACGGGCGCGACGGGCGCGATTGACGCCACGGGCGTCTCCGGCGCGGCGGCGACGGTGGATGGCGCCGCCTGCGAAGCCACGCGCGCGAGGAGAGCGCGCTCGGTCTGCGCGACGGAGGTGGTCACCTCGGACGGCGCCTGCGCACTGCGCTGAGCTTCGGAGATCTGCGCGATGCGCGCGACCTCGGCGACGCGAGCGCGTTGCTCGGCGAACTGGGAGGCCTGGTGCTGAGCAGCCATCTGCTCGGGACCCTGCGGCGCCCGCGGCGACGGCGGCGTCTCGAGCGTAGGGGCGCGCTCGGCGACCCGCGTCGACGGCATCTCCGTCGGGATCGCGGCACGCTCCATGAGCGAGGCGAAGACCTGGTTGAGCGAGCCGGCGGCGGTCGGCAGGGTGGCCGTCCCGACCGAGCTCACGTGCGACGTGAAGCCAGGCATCACCGCACGCGCCATCAGCTCGGCCGCCTGCACGGCGGCGAGGGGCACGAGCGGAGAGTAGGCAGCGGCCTGCTGGGGCGCGGGGTTGGCGAACGATGCGGCGATCGGCGCGGCCGGGGTACGGGCCCCACCGCTCGCATCGAACACGGGCTGGGTCGGCGAGCGACCGGCCGTGATGGTCCCGGCGGCGACCGAGAGCGACGGCGCGACATACTCGAACAGCGCCTCCGGCATCACCCGCTGGGACGGCGGCATGGCCGGAGCGATCGTCGGCATCGCCGACGGAGCGACGTAGGTGCCACGCGTCGTGAAGACGCTGTCGCTGGTCTGACGCTGTCCCTGCATGCGGGAGGCAGCCATCCAGTCGAGCTCGTCCTGATACCAGGGACGCGGGAAGACCCACGAGACCGGCTTCCCGTCGTGCGCGGCGAACGCAGGATTCCCGTCCGTGCTGTACTGCGAGAACATGCGCATCGACGCCGAGCGCTGTGCCGTCTGCAGCCACGGCGCGACGAGGCGGTCGACAAAGCCGAGCGAGGCCATGGGCCGATTGCGGCCCGCGGTCGCTTCAGGAGCCCAGCGCTCCACGTGACGGGTCGCCGAGTGCAATGCGCTACCGCCCACACGCGACATGAACGCGGGGCCAGAGAGCGCTGCATTCAGCGCACGATCAGTTCCGGTGGGGCGTTGGGTGACCATGGGTTAGGCCCAGGTAATCCCTTCGTGTGTGATCTCGAGCGTCTCGATCGCGAGCTCGCTCTTCTGCGCGTCGTATTCGGCGACCTCCCACTTGGAGGGCCAGCCGCGGACGAAGCTCCACGCACCGATCTCCTTGAGCGACGTGTCGAGCTGGACGATGCGGCCGTTGTGGCGCGTCATCCCATCGCCCCTCACCCACGCCTGGCGCCACTTCAAGAGCTCACTGCCCTTGGTGAAGCCTTGCTTCAGGATGATGGGCCCCCACTTCGTCGAGCCGGGGAGCATGAACGTCGTGTCGTTTGCGCCGCCCTCACGAACGGGAACGACTTCGGTCTCGAACTTGAGACCGGAGACTGACTTGAAGAACAAGTCTCCCGGCATGCTGCCGATCTTCACGCGGAAGCAGAATGAGGGAAGCGGGTCCTTTCGCTGTGCCGTGGCCATCGCTTGCGTCTCCTACTGGGAATTTCCCATCACCTGCGTGAGCGAGATCATGATGAATTCTGCCGGGGTGGTCGGTGCGACGCCGATGTCGCAAATCAAGAAGCCCGAGTCGATTTGCTCGGGGGGATTGTTCTCAGCGTCGCATTTTACGAAGAAAGCCTCTTCCGCATTCCTCCCCGCCAGCATCCCCTTCGTGTGTAGGGAAGCGAGGAACTCCGCCCCACGTGAGCGCACGGTCTCCCACGTGTCGGGGTGGTTCGGCTCGAAGGCGACCCAGGCGAATCCGGACTCGAGCGAACGACGCAACATGATGAAAAGACGGCGAATTGGAATGTATCGCCACTCGGGATCGGAGGAGGCAGTGCGGGCTCCCCAGGCCCGGACGCCGCGCTGAATCCGGAAGGTGTTCACGCTCTCGGCGTTCAACTGCCCGATGTGGTCCTCCGTGACCCGGAGGGCGAGATCGTCGATTCCTTCGATTTCCTGGTTGGCCGGGGCGTTGTGGACGCCCTCGAGATCCATCCGGGCGTAACAGCCAGACAGGTAGCCCGACGGCGGAACGGTGCGGCGCGCCCCCGCCTCCCCCGTCGTCTTGAACCAGGGCCAGTAGTACGCGCAGTACGAGCTATCCGTGCGGCGACGCCAGCGACGAACCCACTCGATGTCCTTCGACATCGGGATATCGAGCACCGCGAAGCGATCACGCTGCCGCTCGCAGATCGAGATGAGCTCGTCCTGGAGTCGTTGCGCTTTCATCTCGCCCGCCGGGCCCGGCTCGCGATCGTAGAACCGCATCGCATCGGGCACCACGAGGAGCGCGATCTCCTCGTTCGCGGAGAGCGCCGCCATCCCGGTGCGCTCCCCGGGTCCGAAGTCATGCCCGATGAAGTCCTCCGGCGTGAGCGCCTCGAGGCCATCACGTCCGCCGGCCAGCCGCGTCATCGCCGTCGCCACGGGGATGTTGTGAGGCACCGGCGACTTCGTGTGGAGATCATCGAGGCGCACCAGCCGCGAGCGCTGCGAGACCACGCGTGGGCCGTAGTTGCGCGAGGACGGGTGCATCTGCAGGCCCTTGAAGACCTCGCGGCGCTCCTTCATCGCGACATGAATCTCGAACGTCATCACCTCGAGGTGGGTGGGAGCCGCCGCGCGATGCCGCCGGTTCACCGGCGTCTCGCTCGACCACTTCACCAGCTTGTCGTTGACCTCGGTGAGGACCACGTAGTCGGTGTTCTCGCGGTCGTAGATGCGAACTGTCGCGCCGACCTCGAAGCCGCGCGTCGTGTTGACGTGCGCTTCGCCGGAGCCGATGTCGAGGTCGCGGGTGAGCAGCGCCTGGGCTCCGGGCGCGTGGGCGCAGCGAAACCAGATCGTGTTGCCCCACGACCCTTCGTTCAGCGCGCGAATCCGCAGCGCCGGCTTCTTCCAGGCATCCCCTTGCGTGAAGTCCGCACACGCCGCGTGCTCGAGCCCGGGCAGCTCCTTGTCGGGGGGCGTGTGCGCGATGCGTACGACCCAGCAATCCGTTCCACCGTTGACGAAGAAGCCGTGCACTGCATCGGACGTGTACGAGTCGGCGTCGTAGCCGTAGATCTCGAGGAACTCATCCCAGCTCGCAAGGCGCGTGGGCTCGTTCATCGGACCCTTCTGGGTGATGCCCGCCACGCCGAGGATGCGTGTGTTCGCGATCGACAACGGTGGTGGTGAAACCGTGTCGAACGACTGGTAGATGCCTGGAGCGCGGGGGTCTGCGGACGGTCGCATGCGCATGGTCAGTTGCGTCCCTCTTGGCCGCTAGCGACGACGAGCTTCGTTGATCTCGCGGTTGACGCGAGCGATTTCGCGAAGCCAGATGTGTCGCTCTTCGTGTTCCATGTCGAGGATGGTGTCGATGGGCCAGTGGAAGTGATACGCGATGTACGCGATCTCTTGGTACAGCTGTTCACGCGGGTACGTGGCGACCGCCGCCCAGGTCACCCCGGGGCAGACTGCCCACTACCTCCATCCTCGGTGATCAGGCCACCGGTGACCATATCGACGTCCATCTCGTGGCCGCACTTGCTGCACGCGATGTGGTGCTTCGGAGCGCCGCCCTCCTCGTTGATCTTCCGATAGAACTCCTGGAGGTAGGCGAGGTCCGTCGAGAACAGGTTCTCGATCATGTCCACCGCGATGTGCGTGTGGTCGCCGAGCTTCGTGACCACACGCGAGAGCAGCACGATCACGAGGTACGCGCGGTTGCTCTGCACGCGGTAATCCTGAAGCGGCAGGATCTCGTCGCGTGCCGTCGCCAGGCGCATCACGCCATCACGATGAACTTTGCCTTCCTCGTCGACGTACCCGCGTGGAAGCTTGAAAACGAACTGAGTCTTGAAAGCCACGAACGTATCCCCCCAGTGCTGAATCGCCTGCGCTGCCGAAAAAAGCGACGGCCCGCTCACTGATCGCGAGCGGGCCAAACTGTACCAAATTCCGAGGAGCTGAATTACGTGGACGAGTCGACGTAGTCCAGCTTTAGCTTCATCACCTCGACGTACATCTCGACCTTGATCGACTTGATCGCTTCGCCGTTGGCCTTGCTTTGAGGCATCTCGTACTTGACGAAGCCGCAATTCTGGAGCTGCAGCGTGCCGAGCGTCTTCTGCATCGTATTGTCGAGCCACCTGATTTGGCCCTGCATCTCATCTGTGGCCTCGCACTTCCCATCCTCGAACCAGCTCTTGACGTATGGGTAGAAGGCGTCAGCATCGGCCGCGCTGATCTCGAAGGTGATGTTGGGAACGGTCACCGACGTCGGATGCAACGTCGGCTCACGCATCAAGCCGACCTGGTCTCTCGCCAGCGTGCACTTCAGCTCGATCGCGTCGATCTTGGAGCAGCGGGTGAGGGGCAAATCTCCCATGGTGAACTCGAAGTTCGACGAGCTCCACGCCTTCTGCTTCGGCCCGAGCTTGCCGCGAATGTCGGCGCCGTTCCCCTTCAAGTGGCGGACACGCTCAGCCTTGCATTCCACCTTGAAGTACGACTTCGGGTCTTTCGCCCTGGCATCACACGGAGGGATCGTCACCGACGAGATGAGTGCGTCTTGGAAGTCGATCGCATGCTGCGCCTTGTAGTTGAAATCGGCAGCCGTAAAGGTGCCGGACTTCGTTACGAAGTCCTTCTCGAAGGCGGAGCGGATCCACTGGTACATCTCGTTACCCATACCCATGCCAATGCTGAACTTGGCCGGCGAGTAGTCGATGTTGCCGATGTGCTTCACCTCGAAGTTGTCTGGTCCGAGCCCGTGTTTGACGACGTCGGCCATATGGTTGAAGCCTTCAAAATCCTGAAGGTACCCGGCGTTGGCGCCGTTGATGTCGAGCGCGAAGCGTCCTTGCGAATAGGTACGAGTATTAGCCACGTGATCTCCCTGCAAGCTGCTGTTTCAATGCGGCCCGGCATGGGGAACCTCAGCGGTCACGAAACGCGCTCCCACCACGCACACCCACGTTTTCGTGAACACTCAGAGTCCCCTTAACGGTTTCAAGTGCCGTCGGGTATTCGGCCTCGGCCCAATTACCGTGACCACCCTTGCAATCGTCGCCTCTTACGAAGCCCCGAGAGATTTTCTTCCCGAGGCTCCCCAGAGGCACCACAGCTTGCACCTTCACGGCTGGCGCGAACGTGCAAGCTGTTGAATCTCGAAGAGAGTTGCTTACTCTTCGACGCCGCCGCCGCTCGCCATCTGACCGATGCGGAAGATGACGAACTCGGCCGGCTTCACCGGGGCGAGGCCGATCTCGACCACGAGCTGCCCCGCGTCGATGACCTCGGGCGGGTTGGTCTCATCGTCACACTTGACGTAGAAGGCCTGCTCCGGAGCCGTGCCCATGAGCGCGCCGTTGCGCCAGAGGAGCGTCAGGAACGACGAGATCGTCCGCTGCACGCGCTTCCAGAGGCGATGGTCGTTGGGCTCGAACACCACCCACTGGGTGGCGCGCTCGATCGACGACTCGACCATGATGAAGAGGCGGCGCACGTTGATGTAACGCCACGACGGGTCGCTCGAGAGCGTACGGGCGCCCCAGATGCGAATGCCGCCGTTCATGTTGCGGATCGCGTTGATGCCCTTGGGGTTGAGCAGGTCCTGCTCGCCCTTCGAGACGTTGTACTTCAGGCCAAGCGCGCCACGAACGATCTCGTTCGCGGGAGCCTTGTGAACGCCGCGCTCGCTGTCGGTGCGCGAGTACACGCCGGCGATGTGGCCGGAGGGCGGCACGAAGATGTTGCCCTTGTCCGGGTCATAGACCTGGATCCACGGGAAGTAGTACGCGCCGTACTTGGAGTCGCGCGGCTTCGGGAGGCGGTCGACGCCACCGGTGATCGTCTCCGGCGAGTCGAGAATCGCGAAGCGATCCTTGCGTGTCTCGGCGTGCGAGAGCAGCGCGTCCTGCACCGCGGCCGACGTCTGGCCCGGGGCCGCGAGGATCGCGATCTCGTCGATCTCGTCGAAGCACTTCAGACCGGTGCGCGCACCGGGGCCGCCATCGCGACCAATGTAGAGGCCATCGCGACCGCCACCGGCCGGGGCCGCCGCTGCCGCCTTCTCGTCCTTCTTGTCGCCGGCCGGAGCCGCCGCCTTCACGGGCGGAGCAGACTCAGGAGCGCCGACGTTGACGATGAAGCAACGCGAGCCGCCGTTGTTGAAGAAGCCATAGACCGCGTGAGCGAGGTGCTCGCTGCAGTCCTTGAAGTCGCCGAACGTCTTCACGAACTGCGACCAGTTCGTGATGAGGACGGACTCGTTCAGCGGGCCCTTGGCCGACTCACCGAGAAAACCGACGGTGTTGGTACCGACAGCCTCGATCGGCTTGGAACCGCGATCGACTTCTTCGACATAGATGCCAGGTGACAGGTAGCTAGTAGCCATGTGAACGTCTCTCCTTTGAAGTGCCGATGACGGTGGTCTTCGCCCGTCTTTCGGTTCGCGACGCCAAGCACCATGCCCGGCGTGGCAGAGCTATTTCTTGCCGGAGCCTCCCGGCTTCGGTTCGGGCGGCGAGCCGCCGAGGTCCAGTCGCTTCGCCGTGCTCATGAACGGGTTGCCCGACGGGCCGACCTCGTTGATGCGTGGATCGGTGATGGACTTGTACGTGAGCTCGCGCGTGTGAACGCGCTTGAATTCCTCGAGCTTGCTCGGAAGGATCGGCACGGCCGTCCAGGTTTGCACCGCCGGACGGATCGGCTGATTCAAGCTGCCCCAGAAGCGCGCGAGCGTGCCTTCGTCGAGGCGGGCCGAGAGCGCGGGGTAGAGCTCGAAGTCATCCTCCGGCCAGGACGTCCCCTTGAGTTGCGTCCCCGTGAGCGCGGGGTTCTCCATGATCGTCCGGATCGTGAGCCCGAGCAGGAGCTGTTCGTCCTCCGGCGTCTGCGCCCACGCCGACATCAAGTAGTCGAGGCGCACCCACAGGCGGCGCCGCCGCTTGAACTCCTTCAGCGAACCGTCGGGCTGCGGCACTTCGACGAGCTCGGAGTGCGGCGTCGAGTCGAATCCCTCGGGATCGATCGCCATCTGGTACAGGTAGACCGAAACCGCGGGGAGCTTCCCTTCGATCTCCTCGGGCTTCGGCGCCTTCTCGATGATGTGGACGCGCTTGTAGCCGTTCCGCTTGAACTCCTGCGTGAGCAGGTGAGAGAGCGTGTCGGAGCAATCCTTGATGATGTGATGCTGCGGTGACTGCAGCATGGGCGCGGTGAGAGGACGCGTCGTCATCGAAGGATGGAGATGCCGACCAGCCACGACCCCCGTGTGTCAGCGCGCCAGATGTTAGCGACTCGTGTGAATGACTCAAGCGAAACGGAGATCAAAAAGGTGGCGCTCCCGGAAGTGTTTCTCGCAAAGGCTTTATCGTCGGAGTTGTCGTGACGCGTCGGCATCTGTTCGTCTGCACCAATGACCGCTCGAGCGGGAAACCGGCCTGTCACGGGACCGCGCTCGTCGCGGCCGTGCAGACGCTGCTCCTTGCTAGAGGCGCGACCGAGGCATTCGTGACACCGTGCGGCTGTCTCGGCCCATGTTTCGATGGCCCCAACGCAGTCCTGTATCCGGACGGCGTGTGGTACGGGCGCCTCGAGGTAGGTGACGCA
This sequence comes from Kofleriaceae bacterium, assembly GCA_022842285.1. GTDB lineage: Bacteria > Myxococcota_A > Polyangia > Haliangiales > Haliangiaceae > JABFXX01. The sequence continues at coordinate 14,185 of JALHPV010000109.1, read as the reverse complement.
CCGGGTCTCGTCGAACACCTGCTCGCGGGCACGCCGCTCGAAGCGAAGGTCTCGGAGCCCCCGGGGTCGTAGATGGACCTCCGCGGGCCGGCGGCGGCCGTCACCTGTCCGCGCTGCGACACCGATGCGATCCCCGGTCCAGGGCCGCTCGTCACCTGCGCGCGCTGCAAGCTGACGTTCGACGCGAACCCCGATCGCCAGGTGCGGACCCGCCGCCCGCCGCCGTCACGGGAGCCCGTCGCGCTGGTGGCCACGCCACGGTCGACGGTGGAGATCGTCCGCGAGCGGGGCGAGCTCGCCATTCACCTCGGGAGCCCGCGGCTCTCGGGCGCGCTCTCGCTCGCGATCGTGCTCATGGTGGGGCGGCTCCTCGCGACCATCCCCGTCGACGCCACGACCATCGTCTTCTGGGGCGTCCTCGTGGTCTGGGGCTACACGGGGCTGGCCAAGCTTGTCGGTGGGCGCGTCATCCGGGTCCGCGCGGGCCAGCTGACATCGACGCAAGGCCTCCTCCCGCTGCCCCCCTGGACGAGTGTGCCGCTCTCGCAGATCGAGAGCTTCGAGCTCGTGGAGGGTCAGTCGCGGGGGCTGACGGTGATCGCCGGGCTCCACGGCGGCGGCGCCCGCGAGGTCGCGTGCTTCGACGGGCGCATCGACCAGGTGCAGGCCGACGCGGAGCTGGTCGCGACGACCCTCGCTGACGAGGTGGCTACTCGCAGGTGAGCGGCGCGACGTAGAGATCGACGCCGCCCCCGCGGCCTCGCACGCTAGTACGTCAGGAGGGCGTCGATGTGGCGACGCTCCCAATCACGCGCCACCACGTAGTGCTCGAAGCGAGCTTCGTCGGCGAGGAACTCCTTGCTGTGGAACTCGCGCCGGCCGTTCTTGACGGTGATGTCGTGCACCTGGTGCAGCATCTCGTGAAAGACGATCCACTCGACGAAGAACTTCGGCACGAAGGAGCGATCGAGCGAGCGGTGGATGCGGATCAGCTTGTCCTCGACGGAGTAGCTGCCCATCTTGATCGAGTTGCGACGCTTCGGCCGGCCGGTGCGCTGCCCCCACGTGATCGCCGCTTCGATCTTGTTGTCGAAGTAGCGCGCGTTCAGCTCGTCGAACATCTGGCGCAGGTCGTAGTGCTCGCCGGCGGTGAAGATGAGCTGCTGCGGTGCGCGCCGAGCGCGCCCCTTCACGTGATCCGAGTTCTCGTCGATGAAGTCGCCGAGGATGCGCGAGGCATCGGCGTCGTTATCGGCGATGTACTTGGCCAGCGCCCGCGTGATCACCGGGTCCGCATCGACGAACATGCAGTGGAGCCGCACCTCGTAGCGCCGCTCCTTTGCCACCCGGCGCACCGAGATCATCGTGTAGCGGTTGTCGGTGAGCGTGACCTGCACGCGCGCCTTCGCGATGTGAGCGCGAATGCGGCGTTCGAGGCTGTCCTGGGCCTCCGCGATCTCGGTCGGCACATCGTCCGACTTCTTCGCGGCCATGCGGCGCAGGGCTTCGATCAGCCCGATGCCGCGGCTCGAATCAACCACACCACCTCGCGGCGGCGCTTCGCCGCGCACGGTCCCGCGACTCGAGGTCCGTGCGACCTCGACCGAGGCGCGGGGCTCGAAGCAGTCAGGGCGAGATGGGGAGCGGTTTTCCGGCAACGCTTCGCTCAACAGACGACCCTCTTATTGAAGCACATAGAGAAGCCCATGGATTCCTAGACTTCGGGCGCTGCGCTTGGAGATCCAGCGCCACCGCCCCGATGAAGAAAATGCTATCGCGCGCCTTCCACGTGGATCAAATTCTCGGCGGCATGAGGGATCTCATCTGATCGCAACGATTGGGGAATCCCGTTGCTGTATGGTCCGTCCCGATGAGCGCGTTCCTGGCCACGCACACTCGGACCCATAGCAACGGCGCACTCCGCGCGGGCGACGCCGGCAAACGCGTCGTGCTCACCGGGTGGGTGCAGTCCTACCGAGACCACGGCGGCTGTGTATTCATTGACTTACGCGACCGCGACGGCCTGACCCAGCTCGTCTTCGACCCCGGCTTCCACCCCGGCGCGCACGTCGTCGCCGGAGATCTCCGTAACGAGTGGTGCATCGGGATCACCGGCGAGGTGCGGTCGCGCGGTGGCAAGGTGAACGACAAGCTCCCGACGGGCGCGATCGAAGTCTGGGTCGACGAGATCGAGATCTTCTCGCGCGCGGAGACGCCGCCGTTCGCGATCGAGGACGACGTCGACACGAACGATTCGCTGCGCCTCAAGTATCGCTACCTCGATCTCCGTCGCCCGAAGCTGCAGCGCAACCTCCGCATGCGCTCGCACATCACGCGCGCGACGCGCAGCTACCTCGGCGACCACGGCTTCCTCGAGATGGAGACGCCGTTCATGGTGAAGTACACGCCAGGTGGCGCCCGTAACTTCCTCGTGCCGTCGCGCCTGAATCCCGGCAGCTTCTACGCGCTCGCGGAGTCGCCGCAGATCTTCAAGCAGCTCCTCATGGTCGCGGGCTACGAGCGCTACTTCCAGATCGTGCGCTGCTTCCGCGACGAGGATCTCCGCAACGAGCGCCAGCCCGAGTTCACCCAGATCGACATCGAGATGTCGTTCGTGAACGAGCAGATCCTCCAGACCATGATGGAGGGCCTCATGGCCACGCTGTGGAAGGAGGTCCTCGGCGTCGAGCTGACCCTTCCGCTGCGCCGGATGTCGTGGGCCGAGGCGATGGACAAGTACGGCGTCGACAAGCCGGACCTCCGCCTCGATCTCGTGCTGACGGACGTCACCAAGCCTGCCAGCACGTCGGGCTTTGGCGTCTTCGAGGGCGTCGTGAAGAACGGCGGCATCGTGAAGGCGCTGCGCGTTCCCAAGAACGAGAAGCTCACGCGCTCCGTCCTCGACGGTCTGGGCGACTTCGCGAAGTCGTACGGCGTGAAGGGCGTCGCGTTCGTCCGGGTCCTCGATGACGGAACGTGGCAGGGCCCGATTGCGAAGAACTATTCCGAGGCCGCCCGCACCGAGACCACCCAGCTCTGCAAGGCGGAGCCCGGTGACACGATCATCTTCGTCGCGGAGAAGTTCAAGGTCGCCAACACGACCCTCGGCGCCATCCGCCTCCACATCGGCGAGAAGCTCGGCCTCATCCGCAAGGGCGAGTGGCAGTTCATGTGGCTCACCGACCCGCCGCTGTTCGAGGTCGATGAGGCGACGAAGGAGATCGCGGCCGCGCACCACCCGTTCACGTCCCCCCGCGTCGAGGACGAGGACAAGCTCGAGTCGAATCCCGAGCAGGTCTTCGCGCGTGCCTACGACCTCGTGCTGAATGGCGTCGAGGTCGGCGGCGGCTCGATCCGAATCCACCGCAGCGACCTCCAGGCGCGCTGCTTCAAGGCGCTCCAGATCTCCGACGAGGACCAGCAGCGCAAGTTCGGCTTCCTCCTCGACGCGTTCAAGTATGGCCCGCCGCCGCACGGTGGCATCGCGTTCGGCCTCGACCGTCTCGCCATGCTGATGACGGGGGCGGAGTACATGCGCGACGTGATCGCGTTCCCGAAGACGCAGAAGGGCTCGGACCTCATGACCGATTGCCCGACGCCCGTCAGCGCGAAGCAGCTCGCCGAGCTCTTCGTCGCGTCGACGTACGAGCCGAAGCCCTAACGCCAGCGCTGGTCAGTTAGCAGGTTCCGGGGCGTACACGTGCACGTGTCACGTGCTCTTTCACGTCCACGATCATCGGCAGAAGCTTGCTCAGCATGCCGACCACCCGGACCAAGAGCAGCTTGGCCACGTGGCACGTGGCACGTGCACGAACGACCTTACCTGAGCAGCATTGGCCCTGGCGCCAGCGCTCTAGGTCTGGTGACCGAGCGTGACCGAGACGGTCTGTGTGGCGCCGGCGCGCGTCACGGTGATGTCGACGGTCTGATCCGCGAGGGGAGCCAGCACGCCGCGCAGTGATTCGGGCCCCGCGACGGCCGTGCCGGCGATGTGCGTGAGGATATCGCCGACGAGGAGGCCGGCCGCTGCCGCCGGGCTCGCCGCATCGACCGACGCGATGAGCGCACCTCCGCCCTGGACGGGATACGCCGCGACGCCGAGAAAGCCCCGCCGGATGCCTCCGTGGGCGAGGAGCTCGGCGATGACCCGTTCGAGGGTCGCCGTGCCCACGGCCAGATCCGTGCGCCGCACGAGCGTGCGCGTGTTCATGCCGATCACTTCGCCGGACGAATCGACCAGCGCGCCGCCCGCGAAGCCGGACGGAATGGGCCGATCGGTCTCGATGTACTCGGCCAGCGTGTGGCCGCTACCGAGGTCGACATCGGTACCGAGGACCCCGATGGCGCGGAGCGAGGCCCGAACGGAACGACCGGGCCGCCCCACCGCGAGTGCGACGTTGCCGACCGCGAGGTCGCCGCGGGCGCGGACCGGCGCCGGGGTCAGGTTCGCCCCCGGCACCCGCAGCAGGGCCACGTCGGTCGAACGGTCACGCCCGATCACCTCCGCATCGAGCACGTCGAGAGCGCGCTCGTCAGCGTTCCTCGCAACCCCGATCTGGGTCCGGTCGGGGGTGTGAAAGCTCGCGCTGATGACGAGGTCTTGCGACCACGCGATCCCGGATCCACCTGAGATACGGCGGCGCACCTGGACGAGGGACGGGGAAACTCGGGCCACCGCCGCGGCGAGGGCCTGGTCGAGAGAGCGGAAGACATCGAGAGCGGGTTGCGGCATCTGGGACACTCCTTTCCGTCGACGATGCCGGTTCGAAGGTTCCACGGATATCGCCTGTTTGGATGGGCGCAGGGCTCTCGATCAGGGAGTGCTCAGAATGCCGACAGTTGCGTGGTGAGCCCTATGTGACCAGGTTTCTCCCCACGCCCTATGACCCGCAATCCAAACGTCCAGCTCGCGACGGTGACGGACCCCATCCAGGTGGCCCTGCTCACCGATGACTCCCTCCTGCGTGCCGGCCTTTCGAGCCTCCTCGATCGGGCGGGTACCATCCATGTCGTCGAGACCGACGCGGCGGAGGTCGCGCTCTGGGATGCCGGCACCGACGGGACGAAGGTCCTCGCGCGGCTGGCCGAGATCGGAAAGCTCGACCTCCCGGTCGTCGCGGTCGTCGCCGATCCGGCGCACGTGGCCCCTGCCCTCGCGGCCGGCGCGCGGGGCGTCCTCATGCGCGACAAGGTCGGGGCCGAGATGCACGCGGCCCTCGCAGCCGTGCGCTCGGGCCTGACGGTCCTGGACAGCGGACTGGTGGCCACGCTCGTTCCGGCCACGCCTGCGGCGCCCGCCCCCGTGCCCCACACCAAGGGGCGCGGCGAGCTCACCGAGCGTGAACGCCAGGTCGTGCAGCTCCTCTCGGAGGGTCTGTCGAACAAGCTCATCGCGGACCGCCTCGGCATCAGCGACCACACGGCGAAGTTTCACGTCAACGGCGTGATGATGAAGCTCGGCGCTTCGACGCGGACCGAGGCAGTCGTCGAGGCGATGCGCCGCGGCCTGATCGTTCTGTAGGTAGCCAGCCGTAGACATCGAGCGCCAGGAGGCCGCGGTCCCCGACGGGGACGCCCTCCGCCTCGAGGAGCTGCCGCTGCATCGCCGCGCCGACCGGGTCGTGAATCGCGATCCGGCCGCGCAGCGGGCCAGCCTTGCCGATGACGCGTTGCCAAGGCACGCGCATGGCCGGCTCCAGCGTCTTCATGGCGGCGGCCGCGACCCGCGACGCACCGGGGTAGCCGGCCAGCTCGGCGAGCTGGCCGTAGGTCGCGACCCGTCCCCGGGGGATCCGCTTCGCGACGGCGCGGATCGCGGCGAACATCGCGTCGAGATGCGCGCGGCCGCTCCGGGTCATGGGCCAAGGCCGACCCACTCCGCGCCGTCCTCGCCGAACTCCTTCTTCCAGATCGGGACGCGATCCTTGAGACGATCGATCATCGCGCGGCAGGCCGTGAAGGCCTCGGCGCGATGCGGTGCGGCCGCTGCGATCACGACGGCAAGGTCGCCGATGCCGAGCGTGCCGGTACGGTGCTCGACGGCGAGACGCACGCCGGGGAGCTCGGCTTCGATCTCGTCGCACAGGCGGATCATCTCCCGCACCGCCATGTCGCCGTAGGCCTCGTAGTCGAGGCGCTCGACGGTCGTGCCGCGGCTGTGGCGCCGGACCATGCCGGTGAAGGTCACCACGCCGCCCATGCCCGGACCACTGACGGCGGCGAGGCAGCGGTCGAGGGAGAGCGGCTCGGCGAGGAGCCGGGCGTGGCGATCGGTGCCGCCGGCGACCGGCGGGATCAGGGCGACCTCGTCTCCGTCGGCGAGGTGGTGCTCGTCCCCGACGAAGTCCTGGTTCACCGCGACGCGGAACCGGCCGCGCAAGGTCGCGATGACTGGATGCTGGGCCGCGAGGGCCGCGAGGGCGTCCGCGACTGTCGCCCCGGCGGCGAGGGTCAGTGGTTCCTCGCTCGTGCGGAGCTGTTCCCGGAAGACAGCAAAGTACAGAACGCGAACCCGCACGGGGCGGCAGTATATGCTTTGCGATGGGATGTCGATCGTCTGTCCTAGCTGCGATCACGAGCCGCCGGTGGGGGCGGCGGCGGGTGTCGTATGCCCCGGGTGTGGCGAGCGGCTCGTCTCCATCGTCTCGGCCGAAGCGCTGATCGGTACCGAGCTCGACGGGAGGTTTCTGATCACCGCAAAGCTCGGCGAGGGCGGCATGGGCGTCGTGTACCGGGCGACGCAGAAGTCCGTCGGGCGCGACATCGCGCTGAAGCTTCTCGACAAGCGGTTCGAGAGCGACGTCGCGGCGGTGAAGCGGTTCTTTCGCGAAGCGAAGGTCGCGAGCTCGCTCAGTCATCCCAAGACGGTGCAGATCTTCGACTTCGGCCAGAGCGCCGACGGCCGGCTCTACATCGCGATGGAGCTCGTCAACGGGCGCACCCTGCACGACGAGCTCGTCGCCTCCGGCCCGCTGGGCCCCGAGCGGGTCTGCGAGATCGGACTCCAGCTCTGCGAGGCCGTGGAAGCCGCGCACGCGATGTCCATCGTGCACCGCGATCTCAAGCTCGAGAACGTGATGCTCGTGTCGGGAGAGGGCGTGAGTGGGCGAACGCCCGCGAGCAGCGATGCCCAAGGGCATCGCGGAGGGAGCGACCGGGTGAAGGTCCTCGACTTCGGCCTCGCCCGCTCGCTCGCCGATCCCAGCATGCGCGCGACGTCGACGGGTGTCATCTCGGGCACGCCGCGGTACATGGCGCCCGAGGTGCTGTCGGGGGCCGAGCCGACCGCGGCGCAGGACATCTATGCGATCGGCGTCATCCTCGGTGAGCTCGCGTATGGCTCGCAGCTCTGGGACGCGCCGACCTTCACCGCCCTGTTCACCGAGAAGCTGACGAACAACGAGTCGGCGCTCGCGCGTGTCCCCATGTGGCTGCGCTCGCTCGTGGACCGCATCATCGACCTCGAGCCGCTCAGGCGCCCGACGCTCGCCGAGATCCGCGAGGAGCTGAAGGCGATCGCGGCGGAGTTCGCCGCCGGCACCCTGCACCTGCGGTCGAAGCTCACGCTCGAGCTCGATCCGCTGAAGTCGACGCAGCCGCTCCCCGCGTTCCCCGACCAGCTCGACCTCGTGCCGCTCGACGGCGAGCCGGCGACCGTCGCGCCCACGGTGCCAGCGCCGGTGCCGCCTCCAACGCCTGCCTTCGAGCCCGAGCCGGTCGGGGAGGCGACCCGCCTGCCCTCGGTGCCCATCGTGCGCTTCACGCCCAAGCCGGCGTCGACACCCCCGCCGATGGAGCCTGCGCCGCGTCCGACCTTGCCGCGGATCGTCATGCCCGAGCCATCGTCGACGGTGCTCATGCCCGCGAAGCGGTCACCGCTGGTCATCGTGCTCGCGGCCGCCGTGACGCTTGCCGTCGGTGCGGTCGTGACGTTCCTCGCGCTCTGAGCGGAGCTACTGTTGCGGTGGCGGCGGGTCGACGGGCTGCGCCTCACCCTCGGGCGCCCCCTTCTCGGGCGGCGGAGCGTTCTCGGGCGCATTCTCGGGCGGCGGAGCGTTCTCGGGGGGCGGCGGGGGCGAGAACTGCGTCTCGCCCTGCGGCGGCGGGGGCTCGTTGCTCTCGTTGACCGGGCCCGACGTGGGAACGGTGACGGCGGCATCGGGCGTGCCGGCATCGACCTGCGCGGGCGGCGGCGGGTTCGTGGTCGTGTCGGTGGAGCCCGTGCCGCCATCCGGCGACAACGGGCTATCGTCCTGGATCGTGATCGACGGCCGAGAGTCGGGGCTCTTCCCCGAGCCGCTGCCGGCGTTGCCGTCGTCCATGTTCTGGTCGGAGATGCCGGGACCGCAGAGCACGCCGCGGCGCTTGATCTCCTTGAACTTGCCGTCGAGCTTGATGTGATAGAGCTTGTCCGGCCCGAGGGGTGCGCCCGTCGCGGTGATCGCGGTGTACGTCTTGGCCTCGCGTTCGAGGAGCGCCTTGCTGCCCGCGAAGCGCAGGCAGCCGGTCACATCGGAGTCGTCGAGCGCGGGCGCGAGCTGCACGGACAGCTGCGCGTTGAGCTCGCCGTCGAGTGACTTCATGTCCATCTGGGACAGCGTCATCACCCCCTTGCTGATGTCGACCTTCATGGCGAGCGTTTGCACGTTCACCTTGCCGAACTCGATGCCGTCGGCCGCGAACGCCGCGTTGCGCGAGTTCGACAGCTTGGCCTTCAGCTTCGATTGACCGTCGCCGAAGATGCAGCCCGTCGGGCACGCGAAGGAGAACGAGCCCGCCGCCTTCTGCCAGTTCGGGCCGAGCTTGCCGGTCTTGGCCTTCTCGGTGGGCAGGTCGAGATCGACGGAGAACTTCACCGCGCCCGCCATCGGGAGTCCGATGCCCTCGCGCATCGGCAGTGTGTTCGCCTGGAGATCCGCGCCGACGAGGTGGACCTTGGTCGCGCTCTTCGAGATCGAGATCGTGCCCGCGATGGTTCCGCTACCGATGGTAGCGACGATGTCCACTTCGCCGGTCTGCGAGAGGCCCGCGAGGATGCCGACATCGATCTCGAGCGACTTGATGAAGAACGTCGTCGGCACCTCGTCCGACTTCGCGGGACGGCTACGCAGGGTGATGTCGGTCAGCGTGAAGCGACCGGGAACGATGCTGCGCTCGATGCCACCGATCTTCGTGTCGTACTTCGCCGAGAGAATCTCGACGACCTTGTCCTTCACGCGATGGTACGGAAACGTCAACTGCAGCGCGAAGATGAAGGTGGTGACCGCGAGGAGGAAGTAGCCGACGCCCTTCACCACTGCGCGCGTGCGCGGGCCCAACCTGTCGAGCGGACTCACCATCGCTCAGCCCCCCTGTCCCGACCCGGCACTACCGGAGCCCGCGTCCTTCACGGGCTCGTGCGCGAACGTGGACACGTCGAGCCGCGCGTCGAGCTTCGACTTGTCGCTGCGGTCGCGGTTGATCGTCAGGTGTGTCACCACGACGATCTTCTCCTTCTCGATCTCGGCGAGGAACACCTTGAGCTTCTCGACGTCGAGGTCGTCGACGGAGATGTTGACGGACTCCGTGATGTAGCCATCGCGGGTCACCGGGTTGCGCGGGCTCGTCCCCTTGAGCGTGAACCCCGCCTTCTCGGCCGCGTTCGACAGGTACGTGTCGAGCGAGAGCGGCTCCTTCGGGATCTGCGCGAGGACGTCGTCCTTCGGCTGCGCCGCCACCCCGCCGCGGGCCTTCAGGTCGGCGAGCACGACAAGCGCCTGGCGCATGCGGGCGTTCTTCGCCTCGATGGTCTTCAGGCCGTCCTTGATCTCGAGGCCGAGCCAGAGGGCCAGCACGATCGGCACGGCCACGGCGGCGATGACGACGAGCCGGCGCTCGCGCGGCGAGATGCGGTCCCAGTAGTCACGAGCTTTGTCGGTGATCGCCATGGCTACCTCAGATGCACTCGGTCGTGATGGAGAACGAGAACCGCTTGACGCTGTCCTCGCTGGTGGTGGGGCCGCGGGTCATGTCCTTGAAGCAGCTGATCTTCTTGAGCTCGGCCTGGAGGAGGTCGACCTCCTCGGACGTCTTCGCGGTGCCACCGATGTCGATCTTCGTCGGCTCGATGATGAGCTTGTCGATGTCGAGCGTGACCTTGTCCTTGGCCGGCACCTTCTCCGACACCTCGATGAGGAGGTCGTACGCCGTGACCTTCGGGACGGGGTTCAACTGGTTCACACCCGCGGATGCGACGGTCAAGCCCAGGATCTCGTCGGCCTTCTTCTGGGTGCCGTACTGCTCCATGCTCTCCGTGGCCACACGCGCCGCGAGCGTCTTCTCCGCCTTGCGCAGGCGATAGAGATCCGCGAACGCGCTGCCGGCGGCAAAGGCCGCGATCGCCAGCGCCGCCGCTCCCAGCGGGACGGCCTTGGATCGAAGGAACGACAGGTCCATCTTCACCGCGAGCGAGCCCGACCGCAGATCGAAGGCCGGTCGGCCTCCCGCCGCCTCGAGGACCATGCCCACCGTCATGGCTGCGCTATCGAGCGGCAGCTGCGCCGCCGTCGCCGCGATACGGGGACCGGCGATCGCGATCAGGTCGTCGCCGGCCGGGCGCCACGCGGGGATACCGAGCTGCTCCGTCAGGAACGAACTGATCCCGCGTAGGCGGGCGCCACCACCGACGAGGAGGACAGCCGAGGCCGCGAAGCCGGTCTTCGCGCGGCATGCGGCCAGGGTCTGACGCACGTCGCGCGCGAACGGCTGGAGCTCGGCAACGGTGACCTGGTGAATGCGGGACCATGCATCCGACGTCGCCGGCTCGGCCTGGGAGGCGATGAAGCCATCGCTGTGCTTCGCGCGCTCCGCGTCCGCCCACGGCAGCCGCCAGTGCTTCATGATCGCTTCGGTCACCTGCTTACCGGCGCGCGCGATGCTGCGGCTGAACACCGCCTTGCCCGCGGCGACCACGACGACGTCCGTGCGCTCGTGGCCGATGTCGACCACGGCGACGGCTCCGGTGGTCCGTGCGGCCATCGCCGAGGGCGTCCTCTCGACGAGCTTGGCCGCCGCCCCACCGCACGCGAGTACCCCCCGCGGCTCGTAGCCGAGATCTCGACCCAGCTGGATCAGCTGCTCCGCCTTCTCGCGGCGCATCGCATACGTCAGCACGCGCATGCCCTCGGCGGGGGCCGCCACGCGACCGCGCGTCGGGGCGCCGTCGACCGGAGCGGCCTCGGGCGCGGGCGGCGGCGCTTCGAACGTGTAGACCATGTCCTCGAGGTCGACGGGCACGACGCCCTCGAGCTCGCCCCCGACCGCCTTGTCGAGCTCGGCGCGCCGCAGGTTCTTGAAGCCGAACTCGAGCACCTGGGTGAAGACGGTGTCGCCGTACACGCCGATGTAGCCCGTCTCGTTCTTGAGGCCGAGCTCCGTGATCAGCGCGGCGAGCACGTGCTTCGCGCGGGCCTCGGCCGGTTCGTCGCCCTCGGGGACGAGCCGCTCCACCACGTTCAGGAGCGTCGAGCCGCGCAAGCCCGGCGTCGCGACTGCGACCTTCACGCTCCACGCTCCCAGATCGACGGCAAAGACCTTGTTCGCCATGGCTCAGTCTTCCTTCTGATAGACCCACGCGCCCTTGGGCACTGGCGTCCTGCGAGCGTTCTGAATGACGACCTTCGTGTCCCACACGCCCTCGATCGTCGAGCGAATCGGCGGGAAGACCGGCATGCCGTTCTCGTCCACCGGACCGCGCGGAATCTCGCCCCACGCCTTCACGCGGTAGGTACGCCGCGGTCCTGCCGTTGCCATCTGCGAGAGCTTGGCCTTGTCGAGCTCCATGCCGAGCCGCTCGCCCCCCGTCGGGAGGCCCTGCGAGAGGGCGTTGTTCGCCATCGCACCGCCGGCCGTGCCCTGCATCAGCGCGAGCTCGCCGATGGCCGCGGTCGGGTCCTTCACGAAGCCCACGAAGTCGTCGACATCGACGAAGTTCATGCCGAACTGCTTCGCCTTGGCGACGAGGCCGGCGAGCGCGAACAAGCGACGCGGATCCAGGAGCATCGGGTCGTTCGGGTTCTTCGCGGCGAGGTAGAGGATGGCCGCGATGAGCTGCGGGTTGTCGAGCGTGGAGAGATTGGTCTTGCAGCTGCCGTACACGGTGAACGCCGAGCCGAACAGGGCCCAGAACCGATCGTCCACGCCCCGAGCGAGCCGGAGCTCACCGATCGTGTCGACATAGTTGTTCTTCGGACGATAGTCGTCCTTGAGGTTCTCGTACCCGTACTGCTCGTTCGTACCGCGATCACGATTCCGCAACGTGTCGGAGTCGATGTAGTCGAGGATCGCGGACACCTGGAGCGCCCGGTCGCGTCGCCAGCCTTCGGCGTCCTCTTCCTCGAACACGGGGTCATACGCGGGAAAGAACACGAGTGCGTCGAGCGCGCTCTTCAACGTGGCCGCCACCGCGGCCGTGCTGTTCGAGCAGTTGAGGTTGATCTTGTCGTCCTCGGTCGTCATCGGGTTCTCGACGCCACACGTGCCGATGTCGGCGCCGAGCCCCTTGATGTCGTCGGTGCTCATGCCGATCGCGGCCTGGACTTCTTCCTTGCTGCCACAGAACGCGAGCAGGACCTGGTCGGCGTAGTCGGTGATCTGGATCTGCCCGCGCAGCTCCTTCACGTTGTCGATGCGCTGCTGGAGTCGGATCACGAGCTCGGTGAGCGTCTGCGCCGAGCGCGCCAGGAACTTCGCGCGCATCTGGTCGCGATAGTTGGCGGCAGCCATCATGTCGATGTTGGTCGACGTGCCGAACTCGACGGTGACGAGCAGCGTGATGCCGATGGCGATGAGCACGCCCATCATCGCCACGAAGCCACGCTCGGCCTTGCGCTTCTTCAGCAGCACGCGACGCGTTATGTGGAAGGCGCGCATCATGTGGGGTTGAACGTCAGCGGCTCCTGCATCGTGATGCGAGCCTGGGTGGAGTACTTGACCGGATCGCCCTTCGCGTCCTTCACCGTCACGGTGATCTTCACGCGCGACGGCAACATGCCCCTCTCGCCGTCGGACTGCGTCGTGTTCCACGTGTCCTGCCACTCCTGGGCCCGCCAGTCCCAGTACTCGAACTCGACCCTCTCGACGTTCTTCAGCAGCACGTCGTACTCCGCGGGCTCGGTCTCGGGATTCTCGTTGGAGAGCCGGCGCTGCTCGCGGCGGAGCCAGTCGGTCTGGCCAGTCCGGCCCGGCTCGCGGCTATCGTGTGCGAGGTAGGAGATGACGGTCTGCTCGGACTCGTTCGCGTCGGCCCACAGCGGCCGGTGACCGAGCGTGGAGAAGCGGAGCTCGGCCACATCCCCGCTCGCCTTGGCGACGAACAGCGTGCGCGGATGCGTCTGGGCGAGCGTCGCGTCCTCGTTCTTCGAGAGGTACGCCGCTTCGATGTCGGCGACCACGCGGCGCATCGCCATCCGGATCTCGTGATTGCGCTCCTCGAACGCGACGACGTTCGTCTTGGTGTTCTGCGTCCCGGAGATGGTGCGCCACGCCATCGTCATCATGATCGCGAGCACGGCCACCGAGATCATGACCTCGAGGATCGTCATGCCCCGCTGCGCGCGCCTCACGGCTTCACGCCCCCCGTGGGCGTGCGCGGACGGATGCCGGTGCCGCGGCCACCGCTGCCACCGCCGCCAGACCCCGCGGCGCCGGAGCCCGGGTCTCCGCCGGGTTGATCGTCGAGGTCCTGCGCGCCGAGCCCTGACAGCACCTTGTCCATCGAGCCCGGATCCGTGAAGAACGCGACGGTCCGTAGCTCGCGTGGGTTCGAGCCGACCATGTACGTGACATCGAGCGTGACCTTGCGGATCGACGCCTTGAGCGTCTCCTGGATGAGCTCGTACTGCCCCTGCAGGAACGACGCGCCTTGCGCATCGGCTGCATCGATACCGCCGGAGCCGCCGCCGAGGCCGCCCATCGACATCAGCATGCCGCCGAGCGCGCTGTCGCCGAAGCCGCCCAGGCCCTCGAGGTCGCCGGCAGACCCCGAGCCCGAGCCCGCCGAGCCCGAGCCCCCTGCCTGCGCCTGGGCGAGCGCGGCGAGATCCTGGAAGCTCGGCAACTCGACCTGCTCGACCTTGTACGAGTACTTGATGTCCGGAAAGCCCTCGTCGTCGAAATCAAGGTTCTCCTCGAGGATGTCGGTCTCCTG